>CAIZGN010000603.1 GCA_903932505.1 Candidatus Hydrogenedentota bacterium | reverse complement strand
GGTAGCGCTCTTCACTGGCCCGGAGAGCACTGTCCGATTGCTTGGTGGTCGTCACATCCCGAACGACATGGATGAGTCCGGTGATTCGGTGTTCACTATCGAAACGCGGTATCGCCTGTATCTCAAGATGCCTGTCCATATGAGGTTCGTAGTATTCCACCAAGGAGGGCTCGCCGGTCTTGAGGGTGGCGCAGCTTGGGCAACCCGCCGGGGGAGCCTCGGTGCCATGGTAGAAAGAGAAGCACTTGTAGGCGGGAAGGTTCTGCAGGAAGGAGATCCCGAGTCCCTCCCGGGCGGCCTTGTTTGCCCGGATGATATTGAAATTGGTGTCGTGAACCGTCACCATGCTCAGAATGGTGTCAAAGGTCGTCTCCCAGTCATCGCGGGCCTGGCGCAGAGCCTCCTCCGCGCGTTTTTGTTCGCTGATGTCCCGATGGAAAATCTGGATCAGTGACTGACCGTGGGACGCGATGAGGCTCGCGGAAACTTCCAGCGGGAACAGGTGCCCGTCTTTGTGGTAGTGCTCAACCTCGAAGACCATCGACGCGCCTGCGAGCAGGCGTGCCAATCGTTCGGGGATGCGACTTTCGGTTTCTGAACTGCATATGTTCGCCACCGGCATGTTGCACATTTCTTCCGGGGTATAGCCGTGCATTTTCGCGAAGGATTCATTCACTGCGACCATAATCGCATCCGGCGATAGAAGGGATATGCCCTCGTTCGCCCGGGCGAAGAGCGCATGGAATCGTTCTTCGCTTTCGCGCACGGCTCTTTCGGAGTTTCGGCTTTCCAGAATTCGCTTCTTCAGGCTTCGCGTGCCAATGGCCAGACCGACCAGGCCAAGCAGCCACAGAATTCCGAGTTCAAGCACGCCCAATAGGATCTCGTCGCGTGCGAGCGCTTCGTAGGGGGCCATCGGGACGGAGACGCTGATGCCCCCGAAGACGTCGTCGAGCTTTTTCCCTTGGCTTGTGTGGCAGTCCATGCACTCGGATTTCATGGTCAGCGGCGCCATGTATCGCAGGACTGAAACTCCGTCCTTGGTCAGTGGGAGGGTGGCTTCTGGCGTGCCGCGCTCGAAGGCGATCAGGGATTCTTCTTCCCAAGGGTCGGGTGCGTTTTCCGGACGCATGCTCTTGAGGCTGGTGATATGTCCAAAGGCGCCGTTCTCCTCGCGAATCAGCGTGTGGAACTCTTTTGTCATGTACTTGGGGTCGGTGAACACCAGATATTTTTTGAAAATACCACGCGCCTCGGCCTCTGCAAGGTTCTGGGTTTCGGAGTGCACCCCCGAGATGTCCAGCCATAGAAGCAGGGCGACAGCAATCGTCCAGAAGGTCGCAATCGCGAGGACGTATCGTTTCAGATGGATCGTCATGAGAGCCACCGTTTCTGTCTTGAGCAAAGGGTCACCTTCTCGCTTCTTTCCTTCATTGTACACCCGATTTTGTATGAACCAAGGATAAATCCAGGGGCGTGGCGTCTTGGGTGAGGAATCGTGCAAGTCCCCAAGCCGCGTGGTCGCACAAGTATCCGTCCCCGCCGTTCAAAACCCGGAGGGTGACTCCGTGGGCATTCGCGACGGACACATTGAACGGGTGCATCTTTCCTGAAGTCATTCGGGGGCTTGAAGCCTTTAGGACGCCGTCGACCAGCACCTCGAATTGAACGCTTCCATTTCCCCCGGCGTCTTCCACGCCGACTTCGGCCGAGAAAGTATGGAACTTTCTGCCCGTGATATCGACGACAATATCTGCGGGTGTGGTGTCGTTGAAGGCGTGAGTCCATACCCCCACTGGATAAACCCTGCCGGCAATTGAAATCTTCTGGTCGAGATAGTTTGTGTCTCTACGCACGGCGTTACCGGCCCCCGCTGTCGCTTTGTTCCAAGTCATCGACGAAAGAAAGGTTACCCCGTGCAGTTTGCTGATTAGCGGGGTGGCAAAGATGGCACTGCTACCGGACTGTTGCCGCTTCCCGCCCCAGCTGACGGCCTCGGCCCTCCAGAAGAGACGTTCGCCGGGGGGCAGGCCGGTGAGGACGGCTGATTGGCCCACCACGGTTTTTTCGGCCAGGCAAACCTTGAATTCGGGGTCACCTGCAACCATGATGCGGACGCTTCTGGCGTGCTCGCTCGGCGTCCATGAAAATCGCGACGTGACACGGAAGGGGTCGCTTTCCGATTGCACGGGCTGAAGCTCGAACGGGCCGGGCTCCTCAATTCCCTCCGGCTGGCCGAGTTCCGCGTCCCGCAGATAATATAAATCGCTGGTGAATCGATGGGGGAGGCTCGCAACGATCCCGTTCTTGAGTAAATCATCGCCGGAACGCACCGCAGGGGCGGTGGTGCCACTCTCACACCAGACCCAGTATTTCCGGTCGGGGTCGAGCCCCTTCAACGGAATGTTTTTTTGTTCTTCGATGGCATTGGGGCGGAAAAGATAGACCGTGCCCTGCTTGAGTGTCGGGGACCAGTAGAACATGCCGTCCCATTGGATTCCGTCCGGTCGCGGGAGGATGTGATGCACCTTGACATCCTTCAGCATGGGCCGAACCCACTCTTTGTAGATTTGCGCGTCCCGTTGGGCGGAGGCCTTTTCCTCATCGGTCCAGATTCGGGTATTGGTCGGGTCTATTTGCCAGGCACCCATCATGGCGCTGCGCCAAAGGTAGGAGCCTGGATCATCCCCGGAAACTTTGTAGGCCCGCTCGTAGGTGTATGCCTGCAGAAGGATGGGGGGCATGGCGTAGGTGGAGTCGTAGATACTCTGACGATCCGGCAGGTTGGACAAGGTGTCGGTGGTGACTGTGTAGTGGGTGCGCTGGATGACGCCGAAGTCCTTGATATGCCCGCCGCCGGAGCAATTTTCAAGCATGAGCGCCGGGAAAGTCTCCCTCAACTTTTCCTGAATCTCGTAGTAGCCGACGGTTGCCCAGTAGCTGGCGTCAACACCGTATGAATGTCGGTGTGAGGTCTTGTTGCACGATGTGATGATGGGGCCGCAGTCGTGTTTGAGGTAATCCAGTTTGTGATTCGACACTAGCCACTGGGTCTTCTTGAGCTCCCATGCCCGGGCCTCCGGGCAGGCCAGGCAAACCCGACCGCCATAGAAAGGCCCCGGTTTCCAGTCGGCTGGAAAGTCAGAGTCAAACCAATCCGGATGTCCCGCCGCACCACGCACGCTCAACGCCTCGGGGTGCTCGCTGAGGCCACCATTCGTCCACGCGCACCACAACGCAAGGCGCATACCGGACTCGTGCACATACTGCTCGATGGGGGATATCCCCTTCGGGAAACGGGCCGGATCCCAGCGCCAGTCACCGCAGGCCGGAAACCACATCGCATCCGGCATGAAGGCCTCGAAACCGATTTCACGGCAAAACCGCGCGCTTCGAAGCACGTCAACCTCGGTCGCTTCAGCCCCGCCAGCATCGAGGTAAAGGTTATAGGCCAGCACGGGGTCGGGCGTGTCGGTGGGGAGTTTGGGCCGGAGATAATTCAGAATCCACTGATGAAGGGCATAGGACCCCTCATCAAGGTCACCTTGGTAGCAGCCGACAAAGGCGGCGGGAACAAGAAAAACTTCACCCGGATTGATATCGGTCTTGAAGTCGCGATTCAGGCCTATCGCCATATTAAGTTGCCCGGGGACTTGTGCAGCCCGCGCCTCAATGCGTCCCAAACCGGAAAACTCCCAGCCCACATATAATCCGCTGTTGGTATTCGATTGAACCGCCAGCCAAGGAACAGGGCTTGCGCCATCGTCACAGTTATTCACGAGGTTGAGGTCAGTCTGCGGGGAAAAAGGTTGGATGAAGGTTCCGCCTTCTGTGCTCGCGTTGCTGCCGCCCCGCTTAATCCAGCAAAGATCTGCGGGGGTGTCCGGTTGCAGGCCGGAAAGCGTGAGGCTGTCCTGATGCGAAATGGTCAGGGGCTGGCTTGTGTCATTGCGCAGGGTCAACCAATGTTCGACCGGGCCTCGACCCGGCCTGGCGCGCCAGTTGGATACCAGCGTCATTGCGGGGGTATCGCAGGCAAAGGTGATGGCCACCGTTGTGGCATCGGCGCTTTGGGAGCCGCCGGAAAACTTCCACTGCACGGGATGTTCCTTGCCACCGACCCAGACACGGGACATGAGGGGAACTGGCATCGAGTCCCCCGCCCAGTTATGCCCGTCCGCTATGCCTTCAACACGGCGTATGATGAGGCTATCAGTGGAAGCTTCAACGACGACGCGGGTGTCTGCCGTTGCAAGGATCCATGTATTGCCCGGGGCCGCGTTAAGAGTCGCAGCAACCAGCAATGCCAGCAGCATGAGTCTACCTCCTCGGGGTTCGCTGTCGAACCAGTATCTACGGTCCTGACTTGTCCCCTGACAAAAGGAAAACTACCACACACACCGGGATTCGCAGCAGGCGCAACAATTAGGGTATTCTGAATACGGCTTCATTATCTTTAACAAAGCTGGTGTCCGGCCTATGCCTTGCGACCCGGAAAACTGGCAATTTGATTTCCGTAGTAATCGTACATCATTCTACGTCATAATTCCAAGAGGGAAATGGACGCTTTATCGGGAAGGAATTTGAACCCATGAAAAAGATCACACGGCGAACCTGCCTGGGGACTCTGGCGGGGGCGATCACACTCGGTGCTCGTGTCTTTTCGGCCGAGGAAGTTGTCCCGTTGTCGGGAAAAACGTCCTTTTTGTTTAAGGTGCGTGGGAAGGCTGGTTTCTTGGGGGCTGGCGACAAGCTGGGTTTTATGCATACCGATGGCAGCGGACTGCGCGTCCTCGATTTTGGACGTCCAAATCATATCGGCTGGGGACCCTATGCCTTTTTCAAGGATGGGCGTAGGGTGCTGTTGATGAGTATCGAGCGCAACGACGACTGGAATACCAAGAGTTTTCAGGAGTACTACCACAAGAGTCAGACGCATATCTGGGAATACGATATCGAGAGTGGGTCACTGACCGAGCGTGTGCAGGAGGAACGAATTGCACCGTTTTATGCGCCCAGCGCCTTGCTTCCGGGCGAGGATCGAATTCTGGTCACCATTGAACAGGGCGGTTGCGGACAATTGTTCAGCATGGATCTGGACGGCCGAAACGCCCGGAGAATCACCGGTCCCAAGGAATACGTGTACGGGGTCAGCGTGAGTCCCGATGGCAATCGCATTGCCTTTCATGCGGACTACCAAATCGGCGTGACCGGAATTGACGGTGGGGGGCGGGTCGCACTGACTAACCAACCGGGCTTGCTGCACTTTGGCACCAGCTGGTCGCCGGACGGGGAATGGGTGCTTTATCAAGTCTGCGACTCCGCTGCGGAACCCGGTCATGATTGGTCTGACATTTGGATCGCGCGACCGGATGGTTCAGAGAAACGCGCCTTGACCGAGGGGAAGTCGGCGTGGTTTGCCTCCTCCTACGGGGCCAAAGACAACCCCGGCAACGGATCCATCATGCCGTGTTGGGCGCCGGATGGATCCGGCATTCTTTATGCCCGGCGTTTGCCGGATGCCAAGACTCCTTGGGAATTTCAGGCGCAGCGGCCCGATACCACGCATTTTAACAGGGACTTCAAACCCGAGCTTGCACGGGGTGGAACCGATATTTCCTGTATCGATCCCAAGACGGGGGAAAGCCGCCCCCTGACCAAGGTGGAAGCCGGACAGTGGGACTATCGTCCGGAATGGTCGAAAGACAGCCGCCAGTTTCTGTTCTGCAGGGCGAAAAATGGCGGAAACCCCGCCATTTGGATAGCCGACCGAAACGGCGAAGGCGCACGCTTTCTCACGGATGGAGTCGAAGGGCAGGGCGTGGAATTTCCTCGTTTCTTGCGGGCTTGATCCATCGGAACCCAAGGCTGAGCTAACATCTATATGGAGCGCGGTGACGCAGTCACCGCTTTGGCTGTCTCTGCGGCCTGGCTCGCACTCTGCGCCATTATCCCGGCAAATAGCGCATTTCCTCCGCAAACAAGAAAGCAGGCAAGATGCCTGCGTTCAAGTGTTTCTTTCTGAAGCAGGAAGCCTTGATTTTGCAACACTCGGCTGATGCAATATTTTCATTCAAAATTCGACGCAATCTGCAAGCTATTGCAACGCAATGATTTATGTTTTTCTAGTCAGTTTGGCACGCTCTTGGCGTATAGGTAGGCAGAAGACGCGAAGAGCCGGCGAGGTCGCCGGGGGGATTCGCGGGAAAAACTTGAAAGAAATTGACTTGAAAGGAACGTTGTATGAACATGTTGACTTTGCGCAGAAATCCGGTTAACCCTTGGCTTGGCTTTCGGGAAATCGAGGAGCAGTTGGATCGTCTTCTGGGCGGTACTTCGAGCCAAGGTCCTGAATGTCGTGTGGCGTGGACGCCAGCGGTGGACTTGCAGGAGCGAGAGAGCGAATATGTGCTTCGGGCGGATCTTCCGGGCCTCACCAAAGAGGATATCACGCTGACGGTGGAGGAGGATGTGGTGACCTTGAAGGGCAGCCGCAAGGAGCAGAAGGATGAGCCGGTGAAGGGCTATCACCGAATCGAACGCGCCTTCGGCGAGTTCAGCCGGGCCTTTAGGATTCCGTCGGGCATTGACGCAGGGAAAGTGGAAGCGAAGTTTGAGCACGGGGTGCTTGAGGTAAAGCTTCCGAAGCCGGAAACGGCCAAGCCCAAGCAGATCGAGGTGACCATCGGCTAGTGGGGGAACGGGCGGCTCCTCCAACCGGAGGAGCCGCCCGAGGTTGATCAATCGAAGGTCATTTCGTAGCTGTACACACCATCCTGCACCTGGGTGCGCACCTTGAGTCCGCTGTTCTGGAAAACAGCGTGCATGGGTTTGTTCTCGTCCAGAACTTCTGCGGTGAAGCCCGCGATGCCGTTGCGGCGTGCGATACCGATCAGATGCTCCATCAGGAAGCGTCCGATATGGCGATGCTGCCAGTCATCCCGCACCACAAACGCGACTTCCGCCATGTTCGAGCGATGGTCGAGGTAATAGCCGCCCATTGCGATGATGTCTTCGCCGTCCGACTCCGGAACCGTGGCCACGATACCCACCTCGTTGCGGTGGTCGATGAAGACGAATTCCTGCACCTGCTTGCGGGGCACCCATTTCATCCGGCTCATGAACCGGGTGTAGAGCGACTGCTGCGAGAGGGAGTAGAAGAGCTCGCGAACCAGCGGTTCGTCCGTGGGATGCACTGCGCGTACGGAAAGCTGAATGCCGTCCTGAAGCAGGAAAGTGCTTCGGAGATCCTTCGAGCCCACCACGATTTTGTTGCCGAAGTCGGCCAGTTCAGCCCGCACATACTTGAACTCAATCGCTTCTTTGAGCAGCTGCTCGCGGTAGTCGGGATGCGATATGCTGATGAGCGCAAGCGCACGCTCTTGGACGCTCTTGCCATGGAGGTAGGCCACGCCGAATTCGGTCACCACATAATGTACGTCGCCACGTGTGGTGACAACGCCCGCTCCGGGGCTAAGCCGGGACACGATGCGCGTGATGCCGCTCCGGGTGGTTGAGGGAAGCGCAATGATGGGCTTTCCACCGTTGGAGCGGGCCGCACCGCGCGCGAAGTCGAGTTGTCCGCCGATGCCTGAATAGAAGCGCGTTCCCAGGGAATCTGAGCAGACCTGTCCGGTCAAATCCACTTCAAGCGCCACATTGATCGCCACCATTTTGTCCTGTTGTGAAATCACAAACGGATCATTCACCTCTTCCGTGGGACGGAAGCAGAATAGCGGATTATTGTCAATGTAATCGTAGAGTTTCTGGGTGCCTACTGCGAAGGTGGCGACGATCTTGCTGCGGTCATGGGTTTTCATGTCCCCGTTCACCGCGCCGGACTCAATGAGGTCCATGATGGTGTCGGTGAGCATCTCCGTGTGTATGCCCAAGTTCTTTTTGTCCCGCAGGAATTCCAGAACCCCTTGGGCAATCTCTCCGATGCCCACTTCGATGGTGGAGCCGTCCTCAACCAGCGACGCCACGTTGGCCCCGATTTCGCGAACGCGGGCGGTGGGGCCGATCGGCTTCACTTCCACAATCGGAGAGAAGACGGGAACGAGGTAGTCGATGTCATAGATATGGATCATGCTGTTGCCGAGGGTTCTGGGCATTCTGGGGTTCACTTGGGCCATCACGAGGCGGGCATTTTCTGCCGCGCTTTTCACGATGTCCACCGAAACGCCAAAACTGCACCAGCCGTCCTTGTCCGGCGGCGTCACCTGTATGAGGGCGACATCCAGCTGTAGTTGCCCCGAGCTGAACAGGCGCGGGATTTCCGACAGGAAGATCGGGGTATAATCGCCAAGACCCTGCTGGATGATGTCCCGCACGTTGGGTGCCACAAAAAAACTGTTGACTGAAAAATGGCTTGCCAAGTCAATCGTGGAATAGGGTGCGTCCCCGAAGGTCAGCAGGTGGATAATCTCTGTGTCGGACAGTTCATTGGAGCGTGCAACAAGCGCCCGTACAAGCTCCAGTGGCTGGGCGCATCCCGTGCCAATGAAGATACGGTTTCCGGGTTGGACGTGTGCAAGCGCCTCCTCGGCGGTGACCACCGATTCGGAGTACTTTTCCAGCCAATTTCCGTCATAACTCATAGTTTTTCTTTCAAGCGTCATTTGCTTATCCCTCCGACAGCATCATGCGTGCGTCTGCGACCACGGGCTCGGATCCGACCTCGTGCACGATGAAGGGGTTAATATCCATTTCCTCGATCTGAGGAAAATCGGTGACCAATTGGCTGATGCGTTGCAGTGCGTCGGCGATCGCGTGGAGATCCACCGCAGCCTCACCCCGCGCACCCTTCAACAGGGCGTAAGAACGGGTGTTTTCCAGCATTTCCATCGCCTCCTCGTGGGTGATGGGAGCGAGATAAAAGGACACGTCCTTCATCACCTCCACGAACACACCACCAAGACCGAACATGAGCATCGGACCAAACTGGGGGTCACGGCTCATGCCGAGAATCACTTCGCGACCGGGGCGGCACATCTGCTCGACGTAGACCCCGCGCAGTTCAGCGTCGGGACATCTGCGGCCAATCCGCAGCATCATCAGGTCATAGGCGTCCCGCACCTTGTCCGCACTCGAAAGCCCAAGCTTTACGCCGCCAAAATCGGACTTGTGCATGATGTCCGGCGAGACAATCTTCATCGCCACTGGGGCACCAATCTTTTCCTGAAAGGCCACCGCTTCATCTGCGGTGCGTGCAAGCACGCCGGGCAAGACATTGAAGTCATAGGCCTTCAAAATTTCTTTACCTTCCACTTCGCCGATCTCGCGGCGACCGCCACGACGCTGGCGCGACATGATGCGCTCTACACGGCGTCGATTGACGGGGAAGCGAGTCACCACCCTCGGCGGACGATTGCGCCACACCGCATATTCACACATTGATTTGATCGCGGCCACGGCACGTTCGGGTGAAGAATATTCGGGGAGATTGGCCGACAGGAAAACTTCGCGCGCGGGCATGACATCGCGACCACCGAGGAAAGCGGCAACCACGGGCTTATTGCCCCGCAGTTTTTTGATGATGGCATTGGCCGTGCCTGCCGGATTCGACATCGCCTGCGGCGTTAGAATCACCAGCACCGCGTCCACCGTCTCATCATCGAGCGCGGCATCCAAGGCCACAGCATAACGCTCGGGATCGGCATCGCCAAGCACGTCGATTGGATTGCCCACACTCGCCGCCGCCGGGAGTTTCATCGCCAGCGCGGTGGAGAGGGCGTGCTCAAGCGGCTTTACTTGCATGCCCATGTTTTCGATCGCGTCCGCAGCCATGATGCCCGGACCACCGGCATTCGTAATGATTGCGATGCGATCGCCTTTCGGCAGCGGCTGCATCGCCAAGGCCATGGCGCTGTCGAAGAGCGCCTCGAATCCATCGGAGCGAATGACACCCGAACGGCGGAATGCCGCTCCATAGGCAATGTCCGCCCCGGCCAAGCTGCCAGTGTGTGAGGAGGCTGCCTTGCCGCCAGCCGCCGTGGTTCCCGCTTTCAGGATTACCACCGGCTTCTTCATGGAGACTTGCTCGGCCACTTTCACAAACTCGTCACCCGAAGTAATACTTTCAAGATAGCAGACGATGACGCGGGTCTGCTCGTCCTCGGCCAGTTCGGTGAAAAGATCGGTTTCGCAGATGTCCGCCTTGTTGCCGATACTGATCAATTTCGCGAGACCCAAGCCTCGGAATGCGGACCAATCCAGAATCGCGGTGCATAACGCACCTGATTGCGATATAACGGAGATATGCCCCGGCTTTGGCATTTGCGCCGCAAAGGAGGCGTTCATTTTGTTTTCGGTGTTAATGATACCCAGGCAGTTCGGCCCCAGCAGGCGAATCCTGCGCGACCGGCAGAAGCCGGCGATCTTGCGCTCCAACTCCGCCCCTTCTGCGTTGACCTCCTTGAAGCCTGCGCTGATGACGATCACCGCCTGCGCTCCGGCCCGAGCGCAATGCTCCAGCGCCTCCATCACCGACTTGTTTGGCACCACAATGATTCCCAGTTCGATCGATGTCTCCGCCTCTGCCAGAGAGGGGAAACATCGGAGGCCGAGGACTTCGTCCGCAGTTGGATTGACGGGGATGATCGTTCCCTCGAAACCAGCTTTTAGGAGGTTCTCGAGAATCGCATGTCCGACCTTGCCGGGGGTCCGCGACGCGCCGATCACGGCAATGGACTTTGGCCGCATTAACGCTTGCAACATGGCTATACGCCTTCCTTCTACATTGGTACCGACCTGTGGAAGGTACACTCAATAAGTTTTTCCCGCCCCTAATGGGCGGCAATACACAGGTCATCGTAGCAGAGGAACGGTACGCTTGTCCAAGGCGCGGCCATTAAATCCGTTTCAGATGACCCCGAGTAACAAAATAACAGCATAAATAGACAAACAGGTGTGAAAAATTTTGAGAATGGGGCAGGGTGCATATGCTTTGACCAGCTCTCGGCGTGATTTTGCTTATGTTTGAATATAGCAATATTATTATAAAAACCACTAAGTTGCGGGGTGGAATACGCGGTGTTGGGCTTGTCACTCCGCAAGCGACTTACTATATTTGGTATCCGGGCGCGGATGCTCCCTACATTTAGTTGCTTTTTGGGAAGTCCTTTGCTAAAATGATTTTATTCTGGAAGGTGAAACCAACAGGAGTATGGGTGTTGAGCACATCGGAAGGATGGTTGCGCAGGCATTCGCTGAAAGTCCTCAGCGCATTACTAATGGGGGTGACCGCGCTGCTTTTTGCGGCGCTTGTGACCGATGGTTACCATCGGGCCACTACGGACAGCCGTTTCATAGACGGTATGACCGAAGTCCCCAACGTGCTCGGACGGCCGGGTGCCGTTGTGGCCACCATGCTCGCCATTTTCGCTGGGGATGCCGCCCATGTCATCTACGCGGTTTTTTTCATCTGGGCCTTGATGCTATGGATGGAACGTCCGCTCGACCGCATTCTTACCCGCCTCCTCGGACTCGCCGTATTGGTGAGTGCCTCCGCTGGTTTGTTGCAATTAGACCTGGCGGTAGGAGTCTCAAATCCCGAAGCGGGAGGACTGCTTGGTGCTTACATCATGGATCGTTTCTTTGCGCCGCGTTTTGGCCTCTTCGGGGCCAATGTCATCGGCGCGTTTCTGTCGATGATCGGCCTGTTGTTGACGACCGATTTTCTGGTGGTTCATCTGCTGCTGGTGGCCGGTCAGGGCGGCATGTGGGCAGGGCGGGGGATTTGGTCGGTCTTCAATGGTGCAAAAGAACGCGTACACTGGCACAGTGGCAAGTCGCTTGAGGCAGAGGGAGACACAGAACTTTCAGAGAATGGCGTGTTCCCTGAACCGCCCTTGCGCGAGAATGAGGAGCTCGGTACGCTTTCGCGAATTCGGGTGCGCACCGAGCCTGAGCCACTGCCCCCGGTGGAACAGGAATTGCCGTTTATCACCACAGTCGAGCCGGAGGTGCCGGATACTGCAGCGGATTATGAGGAAGACGAAACCTTCGAGGACACGGAATCCGAGTTTGAGGAAGAGCCTGAAGAAACGCCGACCATAGTGGTTGCGCCATTGCCCGCGCCCGTGCCCAATCGTCTCTCGCAGCTCGAGTTCAACGTTGACGAGTCGTCCGATTTTCGGAAAAAATCCAAGCCCCGCGCGGTTCGCAAAAACGTGGAATTGGACGAGGTTCCGGCTGATTACGAGTATCCTCGCTTTTACACCAAGCCCCCCATATCAATGCTGGACGCGCCCGAGCCGCGCGTCGTTGGCGACATGAACGAGCAGTTGCGCCAGACCGGCCTTCTGCTTGAAGAGACCCTGCGCACCTTCAATATCGAATCACGCGTAACCGATATTACACGCGGTCCAACAATTACACGTTTCGAACTTGAACCCGCGCCGGGTGTCAAGGTCAGCCGTTTTCTGTCGCTTGCCGATGACATCGC
>CAIZGN010000602.1 GCA_903932505.1 Candidatus Hydrogenedentota bacterium | reverse complement strand
GCACTCGCCTCCCCAATAACCGCATAATGATTCAGGGTTTTCCCAAAACGGGAGCTAAGCTGAATGCGTTTACGTTTGATAGTCCTGTGTGCCTTCATGGCGCTCAATACCTTTTTCTCTGCCGCAGACTCTCCTGGCCCACCCCGCCCCCCCATTCGCGCCGACCTCGGCATGTACACCCCGGGCATGGTACCCTTCGGAATCGGCGAACCCGTGAAAGAGGCCCGTATTCTGGCGGATGAGTGGCAGAAAACACACCCCGGATGCTCCATAAAATTCCTCACCGTCCCCCAGACCGGCACCACGGAAGGGGAGTGGCTCAAGACGCAGTTACTCGGTGGAATTGCCCCAGAAATCGTCTCCATGAACACCGAGGTGGCATGGCAAGCCATCGACAAGGATTGGTTCATCCCCCTTGATGAGTATCTCCAGAAGCCCAACCCCTATATGCCCGGCAATGAACACTGGATCGACATGTTCGAAAACCAGGCGCTTTTCAATTCAAAACGCGCACCCAATGGCAAACTCTATTGCATCACCTACGACACGGTAGAGACGGGCCTCTATTGCAACATGACGCTCCTGCGTTCCCTCGGCATCACCCAGCTTCCCACCACGTGGAAGGAAATGCTGGACACCTTCAAAGTCATCCAATCCAAGAACATCACCCCCATGACCGCGCCATCGAATCTGGCCTCCGACTGGGGCGAAGACATCATCTTCGAGATGCTGTACCACGACCTCATGCCCACGCTGGATCCGGTTGATTCCCCGCCCGATGTCAAGGCTTATCAGGAACATTTTCTCGATCCGCAGGAAGGGGGATTCCTATTCACCAAAGGTTTCTTTTCAAGCCGCGATCCCCGTTGGCGTGAGGTGAACCGCCTCGTCAAAGAATGGCGCGGTTACTGGGCAAAGGAACAGAAATTCAGCGACCCCAATTATCTCTTCCTCACGGGTCGCCTTGCCATGCTCTGGGATGGATCGTGGACGATTCGGCGTCTGGCCCGTGACCCCTACATCAATTTCGACTGGACCGTCACCTACATTCCCACCATCACCAAAGAAACCTCACAATATGCATCAGGCACCCCCGCCACTCTCATCGGCGGCGCAGCAACCCAGATCCACATCACCAACAGCGCCCGAATCCACACAAACCTTGATGAAAGAGTCGACTTCCTCATGTGGCTCTCCGTTCCCCAAAACATAGAGCGCATCGCAAATGAAGCGCTCATCTTCATGCCCAGCGTCAAAGGGGCCAAGACCGACCCGCGCCTTCAACCCTTTACCGAAATCTTCCGCCGTAAGAGTTGCGCCATTCAATGGATGGAAGCCATGGATCCAGAGTATAAAAAGGAATGGCGGCGCTGGCTCGATTATTACCTCAACGATGGTTTTGGCATGGACGAATACCTCAAGGTCTTGGACGCCAATTTTGCGGCATGGGTAAAATCCCATGAAAAAGACGCCGCTTGGGACTTCACCGCCATGGAATCCGTCTGGCAAACACGCAAGGAGGTGCTGCTGCGTGAACTCGACCCCGCTCCATAAAACCCCGCCCCACACAGCACGGCGCAGGGCCGGACAGCCCACGTCAGCAGTCCTTTACGCACTGCTGGCCATGCCCGTCCTTTTTCTCGTCGTCTTCAACTATATCCCCGCCTTCTCGGCCCTTTATCACGCCTTCACCGAATGGGATCCCGGGAAACCTGCCGTTTGGGTCGGTCTCGACAATTTCCGAACCCTCTCCCACGACGAAATTTTCCTAAAAAGCCTCATCAATCTGGGAAAACTCTCCGCATTTATTTTTATTGTGAACCTCCTCGTTCCCTTCGCCGTTGCAGAAATGATTTATCATATCCGCTCGGAACGCTGGAGCTATTTTGCCCGCGTTTTGCTCGTCCTGCCCATGGTCGTCCCTGGCGTCGTCGTCTACATGATCTGGTCCTTCGTCTATATAGACTGCGGACTGCTCACCGCCTTTCTCGAAGCCGTTGGACTCCACTCATGGATATACGGATGGCTGTCCCACCCCAAAACGGCCCTCTGGGCCGTGGCCTTTGTCGGCTTCCCCTTCGCGCATGGCTTCAACGTGCTCATCTACTACGCCGGCCTCGCCAACATTCCCCAAAGCATCCTCGAAGCCGCCGAAATGGACGGTATGGGCTCCTTGGGACGCGTCCTGCATATCCACATCCCGCTGATCGTCAGTCAAATCAAACTGCTGATCGTGGTGACTCTGATCGGCGTGGTCAATGGTTTCGAATCCATCTACATTTTGACCAAGGACGGCGGCCCGGGCTACGAAACCATGGTGCCCGGCCTCTACATGTTCCTCAACGGTTTCTCCTTTGGCCGCATGGGCTATGCTTCCGCGATTGGTTTGCTCATGCTGATCGTCTTGTTGCTGCTCACATTCCTCATCAACCGGTATGTGCGTGGTGGCGACTATGAGTCAGGCGCATGAACCAACCGAACCCCACAGACCCTCGGAGGGCTCCCAAAATGCAGGGCAAGACTATCGAATCACATCCCGTCCGCAAGCGCCCCCGCATCCACCTATTCGGCCTCTGCTGGCGAACCTTGCTCGCCGTCCTCCTCTTCCTCACTTTCGTCCCCTTCCTCTTCATGCTCATGACCTCCCTCAAGGACACCCACCAGTTCTACCACACCTTCTGGCTCCCGGCTTGGCCCCCCACCTGGGCCAACTACGCCCGCGCCTATTCGGAACTCCACAGCTATATTTTCAATAGCGTACTCGTGACCGCCCTGAGCGTCAGCGGAATCCTGCTCTTTTCGGTCATTTCCGGCTTCATCTTCGCGCGCTACGTGTTCCCCGGACGAGAACTGATTTACTACGGCATGTTGGCCATGATGATGGTCCCCAGCGTACTCATGCTCATCCCCCAGTTCGTTTGGGTCAAGCAACTCCATCTGCTGGACACCTATGCCGTCATGATCCTGCCCTACATCGCGGGCGGTCAAATCATGGGCATGTATCTCCTGCGCAGCTTCTTCTCGCAAATAGAAAATGCCCTGTTTGAAGCGGTCGAGGTCGATGGAGGTGGCATGTTCCGGCAAATGTGGCATGTGGCCCTGCCCCTGTCCAAGCCCATTCTCGGCGTTGTTGCCATCATGAGCGCGCTCGGGGTGTGGAACAGTTTTCTGTGGCCCCTCGTCACCACCTCCCGCGAGGAAGTCGTGGTACTCACCGTCGGCATGCTCCGCTACACCGGTCGAAACCTGTACCAATATGGCCCCATGTTTGCCGGATACAGCATCTCGGCAATTCCCCTGGCAATCCTCTTCGCGTTCTTTACCCGGGCCTTCATGAAAGGCGTTACCAGCGGGGCCCTCAAAGCCTGAGAGCGCCCATCAGGAACCGTAAGGGTTCGACCCCGAGGATGGCGTGGCGGCCGGTGGAACCACCGATGGGGCAGGCAATAGCGCGGCCTGTCCCGGAAGGAACGGTCGATTCTTGGCGTGTCTGGATTCATTCGCACTCGTGACCCGCACTGCCGCACGATCCTTGAATATACACACGTTTTCGCAAATCCCGCAACCGGTACACTTGTCCGGATCCACGTGGGGCTGCTTCAACACCACCGTCGAACCGTCCCGCAATTTCACCTCGGTCTGAATCACATAAATCGCCTTGGGCGACACCGGGCAATGTTCCTCACAAATCATGCACTCACGCCCACACGCATAAGGCAGGCAACGCCCAGTATCAAAAGAGGCCAGCCCGATTTTAACCTTGTTCTTTTCTTCCAGCGGCAAGGGCTCAATCGCCTGCGTCGGGCAGACCTGCCCGCACAGATTGCAGCTATACGCGCAATACCCCGCTTTAGGCACCAGCATCGGCGACCATATCCCCTCGATACCCGCCTCAAACAGGGTCGCTTGGAGTCCGTTGGTCGGACAGGCCTTCATGCAGACCCCACACTGCTGGCAGCGGTCCATAAACTCCCGCTCGCTCCGCGCACCCGGCGGGCGGATAAGCCCGGGCTCGAAAACGTTGGCCCGCGATTGGGGTGAGATCCGGGCCATCATCAACCCGGTGAATCCCCCCCCCACGGACGACAGCAAAAACCGTCTCGACAAATCGAGTTTCGCTTCCGATGCCGAAGAAAACGGCATCCCCACACCGAAATTCACCGCTCCACGATTACACGACGCCACACAGTTCCAGCACCCGAAGCACTCGGTGGCCCGCCATTCCTTGGCCTTGTCAGGATCGGCACCGGCGGGACATTGCTGCGCGCAACGTCCGCAACCGTTGCAGGCACTCGTGTGCTTCAGCCGCACCCACGGCCGCTGGGACACAAAGCCAAGCAGTCCACCTAGCGGGCAGACGTAACGGCACCAAAAGCGCGGACGAACCACATTCAGCACGACAATCCCAACGAAGAGCAGCAGAATCAGCGCACCCCCGTTGAAAGCCTGCACCTTGTCCTGAAATACACTGTTGCGAAGCCCCTGATAGACGGGTTCCGTGAGGCTCTTCACATGAAAACCGGCAATGACCGGATCCCCCACATAAACGGCAGTGGCCCCATCCTCGATGAGATACTGGCTTCCACTGTAAAGTGCCGTCGCAACGGAGCGGTAAAGCAGTGGCAGCGGATCAAAAACGCCAGTCCAGTGAACCCCGAAAAAGGACATCAACAGCAAGCCGACCAGCAGTGCATATTTCGCCCGGTTCCAGGGCACCCACGGATGCCGCCCCGCTTT
>CAIZGN010000601.1 GCA_903932505.1 Candidatus Hydrogenedentota bacterium | reverse complement strand
CTTCTCGTTCTTCGCCTGGACTTCGATGTAGGGGGCTGTACCCAGATGTACATCGCCAACGCAGAGGGTCCGCACCTCGTTTACCCGCAGCCCGGTTTCCAGCAGGAGCCAGTAGTAAAGCCGCCGTGTTTCCCCTAGGCGCTTCAATTTGAGTATCGTCGCATCCGATAATTCGGCAACCGGTGCTTACTTCGCGGACAATGCCTGCGCCATCCCGGTATTTGCCGGTGAAGGTCTCCGCCTCAATGGCCACACGCCCCTCGCCAAGCACGCGCCCCGTGCGCCACTGACCATCCTTGCCGCGCCACTTGGCGTGTTCGATGCCCTTGCGGGTAAAGCGTTCCGCGCCGGCGGGCAGCGGTTTGGTGTAGGTCTTCTTGAAAACAGAGCCCATGTTATTTCCCTTCCCGCTTTCGCAGTTCGAGCCCAAAAAAGTCGGCCAATACCGCAGCCGTGTCAAGTCGCAGTGTGCGTTCACCCTTAATGAACCGGCAGATGCCCGCACGTTGCACGCCGGTCTGCTGTTCAATCTGGAGGGCGGGAATCGAGCTGGCCGCGATGGTATCCCTTAAAACTTCGTCGATTGTCTTCATGTCATCCTCGTATGTCAAGTTTTGTGTCTTGAAGCGCTGTACGCCATTCTGAGACGTTTTCCTGTTTAAGTATCTCTAGTTCTGGTGGAGCTGCTTGCGTGGCTCTAGCGCCCGCTGGCGGGCCTTATTTGGGCACTTCCGGAGTGGTTCGATGTAGCCGCTCAAGGTTCGTGGTAATTTCGGCCACCGCCTGGTCAAGTTGGCGGGCATACCCCGCCATGGTTTGCGCGTCGCCTTCGTCCGCCAAGGTGCGGGCCAGTTTTCTGGCCGCTTGTGCCAAGGTTCCGTAGTCGCCGGACTTCCCCTTGGTTGGAGCCTGCACCGCCCAATACAAGTCGCCCTTGGCAAGGCGGTAGTCGTCCCGCCAAACAATTACGCGTTTCGTTTCGTCATTCATTTCGTGTTCCTTTTCGATGGCCCGATGGCCGATTTCGTGATTCGTTTTTTTGCCGCCCATTGGTCGCGCGGAATAACCGTAGCGGGGGATATAGCGCTACGCCGGTTGGCGCTTTATCCCCCCTTATAGGGGGAGGCTCCAACCGGCCGATTTTTACTGCCGGTTATTGGCCTAAGCGCCGTTTTGCTCCAACCGGCCTGTAAACATTGCCGGACAGCCACTTTTACCCCCTCCAACCGGCGTACCGTGGAATTTGCTTTTTCACGGTGCCAACCTGCAGTGTTTCAACCTTTAACCACCCCTGATTGGTGGCGCAATTCATGGCATCTTCCATATGTTTTTGGGTGCATACAGCGTCTACAAATTCGTCCTTGAGAGTATCGCGCATCAGCTTGCCTTCGGGGGCTTTCAGGATTGTGCGCCGGGACAAGTCGTCCGGGTTCGTCCCTATCATTTCGGCCAGCGCCTTGGCTAACCGCTCCGCTTTGGCGTTGCGGATTTCAATCTTGGTGGCTCGCATGTCGATCTCTCGCAGCACACCGCCCGTAGTGCCAGTGTCCCGCTGGAAGTAAATCGCGCCTGGTTGCCGCTCGGAATAATTCGCCTTCGTGTTGGTCAGCTTCACAAACAGGTGCTCATTCGTGATCCCGGCTTCCTCGATTTCGACGGGCGTGAGCCGCTCCATGTGAAGTACGCAACGAAGCCCGTCACGCCCCGCACTGGCTCCTCGTCCGCAGGAGTTATCCCCGCCGGCGACGTTCTTTGAGACGTGGTGCGTCAACCACACCGCCGCGCCATCCTGCACCAACTTGGTCAAGCCGGCAAGCGCGAAGATGAATTGCGCCACCTGTGGGTTGCTGTTCTCGTCACCGCCGTAAAATGCACTGCGGGGATCAAGCACGATTAGCCCGGGCTGGAAGTCCGCAATGGCATCCCGCAGTTCGGGGAAGAACGCAGTGGGCCTCAGCACTCCGTTAACCACCTCGGTCAGGGCTTGCGCTCCAACACAATGAAGCCGCAGGTTGTCCCGTATCTCGTTTGTTTCTGATTCGGTGAACGGGTAAACCCGCATGGTTCTCCACAGCCGCCCAAGACCGCGCCACGCGGTAGCGAACCGCGTGGCTTGATTTCCCCATGATAGCAACATGTAGTGTACTAATGCAACACAAACAAATTTTGCAAGGACGCCTACTGTAGAATTATGGTGTATGCCAGCAAGCAAGGGACGATTTCCTTCACATTCTTAGGGCTACAGGCCCTGCCAAGCTACGCATGTGCCCTAGGTGTCACTTTTGAGGTATGGGTAAAGGGCTTGATGCCTCCTCAGCGCACTTTGAGCGATGTCTCAATAGGTGGTTGACGGTAACGGTCTTGTTGAGAACCCTGCTTCTTTGTGACTCGTGCCGATGGAAGGAAGTGGCGGTGACTGTTCCTGTGGGTTGCCACGGAGCGCGAGCAGGCTCAACGGGAGGATATTAGGCAAAGCCTAATTCGTTCTGATGAGGGTGCCGAGCATTTCCTTTTGCTTCGACGCACAATGTGGTCTGGGCATGAATGCCTTACACATTTCCCGTCAATTGGATTTGGGCGATTCATACCCAACATTTCCCAATAGACCCTCCGGCATGAACGCGAAAAACGTTTCCACCCCGCACAAAATCGTTGCCAG
>CAIZGN010000600.1 GCA_903932505.1 Candidatus Hydrogenedentota bacterium | reverse complement strand
TTGCTGGATGGCCTTTTCGACATCGCCGATGACTTCCATCAGGACGGTTTCTTCCTGATTATCGACGGTGCGCTGGCGACTTTTCATTTCGGACTGGTATTTGTCGTACTCAGACTCAATTTGATTCTTCAGAGCCACACGCTCGTCCTCGGTCATGCTGGTGCGTCCACCCTCGTACTTGGCCTTCAAAGCCTCGATATTCTTCGACATGGCGTCGATATCGGTCTGAAGCTGGGTGACTTTCGTCTGGAGCTCTTCATACTTGGAGATACGCTTTTTGTACTGTTTGAGCACGGCGGACATGTCCACCACGCCGACATTGGTCTGGGTTGACGAGGTGGCGGCACCTTCTGCCCGAGCGGTCCCCGCCAGCAAAAGCGCGGCCATGGCCGCACCAAACACCGTCCGAAACAGAGATTTTCCGGTCATAAGAGTCACGAGTCCTTTTTTAGGTTGCGCGAACCACCGAGGCGGATCACGTTTAGAGGCTTACCCTTGGTCAAGGGGAAAGTATAGCACTCACCTGTCACCCGTTCAAGCGCTGGGTTGAGGATTGACGAGCGAAGCTTGTACTCTCCGCGGCGCAGACAGGAATGTCTGCGGCACACTGAGGTACAAGCCCCATCCTGGGAGCGCCGGCATCCCTGCCGGCTGGGTTGGCACCAATCATTAAGAGCCGGCAAGGACGTCGGCGCTCCCAGCAAAGCGAGCGTTGCAATAAAGCAAGGGGAAGCCCCGCAACTCGATCGCAGACAGGAATGTCTGCGGCACCTTGTATTCATTGAGTGGCTGTTGTATTCTGGACGCATGGTTCGGGCATGACGCTCGGGCGCAACCCGGAGGGCTTCGTGGTTATGTTGAAAAAACTCAGCCTTATGCTTGTGGCGTGCGGTCTTGTGGTGGTCTTGGGCGGATGCCCGAGCCTTGAAAGCCGCCTGGAAGGGGTGTGGAGCCGGACGGACACCCCGCTTGGGCTTACGGTCGTCACCACGGTCGAGTTCAAGGATGGCCAGATGATTCAAACCATCGACACGACCGGGGGAACCGCTGACGCCCCACGTTCCGCGCATCAGGGCACGGTATCCGACATTGTAAGCCTTACCGCGACCTCGATCACGCTGCGGCAAGTCAGCGCAGAGTATACCTCCAACTTGTTGGGTGCCAGTCAGACGCCGGAAGTGATCCTAGCCGGGTTGGAGCTGTTGAACGGGAAAGAGGTCACCCTGTCGTACCTGCTGGTCGGCGATACCCTTACGCTGGGTCTCATCCCGTTAGCCCGGGAGTAGATTTCCTTCTCGGGTGGCTGTGACTAGGGCTTCGGTGCTGTCTGCTGCGCCCATTGTTCCCGTTTGTACTCCTCGAAACGGTTTTCAATCGGGTCGCTGGCGGCGCCGGGGTATTCGTTGCTGCGCCAGGGCATAATCGACCGCAAGGTGACGGTGTTGTCATAGCCGCCCGAGGCGAGTTGGCGACCGTCTTGGCTGAAGGCGATGGCCATGGGCCGCATGACATCCCTCGAAAAACGCACCAGTTCCGTTCCCGTGGTCGCATCCCATACGCGCAGGGTATTGTCGATCGAACCAGTAACCAAGCGCTGTCCGTCGGGGGAAAAGGCGAGGGATTCGATGCGCCCGGTGTGGCCCTCGCACTGGACGAGGACTTTACCGGACTCAACGTCCCGGATGGTCGCCACGGCATCGAGACCAGCCTGAGCCACCCGCTTTCCGTCAGGACTGAAGGTGATGGCGATGACCCTGCGGTTCTTCACTTCAAAAGTGTGCCGCAGTTTTCCCGATTCGACATCCCAAAGCCGCAGGCAACCGTCGCGGCTTCCGGTGGCTGCGGTTTTCCCCGAGGGGTCCAAGGCGACGGCGTCAAAGATGTCGTGGCGGGGAAGGTGCGGATCTGTGCACCAGTTTCGGTGTCCCACAGGATGGCCTTGTTCCCCGTGTCCCATCCGGCAGTCAGAAAGGACTTCCCATCGGGCACAACCGCGAGGGTGCGAATCTGTCCGTCGGGGCCCTTGTATTCCCGGATGCGCTGGCGGGTTTCCAGATCCCACAACAGAATCCGCCGATCCGCCCCGCAAGAAAGTAGGCGGCGATCTTTGTCCAGAAAGGCCACTGCCGTGACCGAGCCGGTGTGTCCCTCGAGGATGGCGTCCTTCTGGCCCGTCCGGGTGTTCCACAGAATAACGCGTCGGTCATTGAGCGTGTCCCAGCCCCCTGCGCCGCTGGCCAGTTGGGTGCCGTCGGAATTGAAGGCCAGCGCGCCCACCGGCCCGGTGTGTTCGCGCAAACGCAGGGGTTGATTAAAGGGCGTGCGGGGGCGGATGCCGGTGTGGTCGCCGCATTGCTCGGTGAGCCAGTATCTCTCGTCCGGGGTCACGTCGAAATGGATGAGGGGTCGTGAGAAGCCGATGTACTGTTCGAGCAAGGCCCCGCTGGTCGTGTCCCACACGCGCAGGGTGTTATCTTGCGCGGCGGATGCGATCTGTTTGCCGCCTTGGAGGAAACGCGTCTTGAACACCGGCCCGGTGTGCCCGCTCAAGGTAAGCCGCTCCTTGCCGGTGACGAGATCCCAGAGCTTGACCGTGTTATCCCGGCTGGTGGTGGCCAGTGTCTGCCCGTCGGGCGAGAAAGCCACGGATTCCACCACGGCGGTGTGACCGGTCAGGTTGAACAGGAAGTTGCCGCTGTCCATATCCCACACGCCGCACTTTCCACTCGTGCCGCATGCAGCGAGCCGCAGCCCATCGGGACTAAACGCGACATCGCGCACATCGGCGCATCCTTCCAGTGAGAATTCGTGGAGCAACCGGGCGTTGGTGCTGTCCCAGATTTTGATTTTGGGGTCTTCCGCGACCGAGGCGAGGCGTATGCCATCCGGGGCAAAGGCTAGGTTGGCAATGGGTTTCTTATGAGCGGAGATGGTGCGGATTTTTTCTCCCGTTATGCTGTCCCAAATGCGGATGGCCCCATCGCTGCAGCATGCGGCGAGTCGAATCCCGTCGGGGGAAAACGCGACCTCCGTAATCGGGTTGGTGCTGTCCTTGAGGGTCAGGATCTCCTTGGCCGTTCGAAAATCCCAGATGGGGATGGTGCCGTTGTGTCCAGGGGTCGCGACTCGGTTGCCGTCCGGGCTGAATTGGGGATGCAGGCTGCCGCCGGGGGGCCGGGAGAAGGATACAAGGCTCTCGTTGCTCTGGTAGGCGAGCATCCCCCATTCAAACCCGCGTTCCTGTTCCGGCGCGTTGAACAGGGACTGACCGGCCTCGTGGAGGTTAGAATTGTCCGCCGCCTGTTGGGCGAGGCTGATTGAGGCGCGGTAGAGGGCGTATCGGGTCTGGTTCTTTTCCTGCACAATCCGCCCGACGAACAGCAGCGCCGCCAGCACCAGAAAACCCAAGGCGACACTCGCCGTGGCGAACACGGCCCGGTGTCTTTTCACAAAACGACCGAAGCGCTCCCACGGGCCATAGTGGTGGGCTTGGACAAGCGCTCCCGCCTGAAAACGCTGGAGTTCATCCGCCAATTCCATGGCGCTGGCATAGCGGGCCTCGGCCTCTTTTGCCATGGCCCGTCGGCAGATGGCGGCGAGTTCTGTCGGGAGCGTCGCCTCGAGGCGCTCGGGCGGAACGGGTTCCTCCTCGAGAAGCTCCCGGATGACTTCCTGATGACCGGCCGCCCGAAAGGGGGCGGCACCGGTGAGCACCGTGTACAAGACCGCGCCCAAGGCATAGATATCGGTGCGCTCGTTGATTTGGTCGACCAGTCCCAGAGCCTGTTCCGGGGCCATGTATCCCGGCGTGCCAAGGACCTCGCCGAGCATGGTTTCCGGAGAGGCATCGTCTTGGGAAGTCCACGAGGTGGCCTTGCGCTCCAAAGCGCCCCGGTAGATGTCGCGCTGGCCCCGCACCTTGGCCAGACCCCAGTCCAGCACCACCGTCTCGCCGAATTCACCCACCATAACGTTGTTAGGCTTGAGGTCGCGATGGATAACCCCTTTGCTGTGGGCGTAGCCGATGGCCTGGCACAAGTCGACCACATGCGGGAGGAGTCGAAGTCTTTCGGGCAACCCGTTGGCCTCGCGAATCGCGCGGCTTAAGGTGCGGCCACGCACCAGTTTCATGGTGTAATACGGGAGCCCGTCTTTGCTGCACCCCAGTTCGTAGACCGGCACGATGGAGGGGTGCTCGAGTTGGCTGGTCACGCGCGCTTCGCGCAGGAATCGGGTTAATACCGGTGCACTGGGCATGCCCGGCGACATGTGGGTGGAGGCCGAAGAACCACCCGGCATCCGCAGCAACTGCTTCATGGCCACGTCCCGGCGCAGATGCTCATCAAAGACCATCAGCACCCGGCCACCGCCACCCTGCCCGCAGAGCCGGACCTCGCGATAACGTCCGGGAAATTCGATCAGGGCCGGAAGCGCGTTGATGGAATCATCAGCGGCATCGGATACGGGCGCAGCGACAGGCAGCGTGGAATGCGGATCGTGGGATTGCATTGAACGCCAAGCCGCGTCCCAAACCGGGGTGGCACCCGACAGCGTCGAGTCGGATCCGTAGACGGGCAACGAATCCCGAGTGTCCTCCGAACCATCTGTCATCGGTTCATCCTAAACAACAACACCAGCCCTGGGCCAAGGCCCTACGCCCCCACGGAATACGCCCGAAGGAAACGATAGCATAGCCCGTACCGGATTCAATAACGCTGCGCCGGGGGGGGGTGTAATGCTTGAGGGTTATCAGCGAAGACCAGACATCCCCCGGCGCTTCGCGCCACCCCCTTCGAAGGGGGATTATTGGGCGCGCTTCGCGCTGTTTCTTTTGTCGGGGGATTCTTGGTGGATGCAGGCAGGATGCCTGGGTTATGGGGGGCGCTTCGTGCTTGTGTTGGGCTAGTGCGGGGTGGTGGCGCCGGGGAGGCCTTGCTCGAGGAA
>CAIZGN010000599.1 GCA_903932505.1 Candidatus Hydrogenedentota bacterium | reverse complement strand
CGGCTACTGCAGCACTGTTCTCCGCTAGACATAAAGGACAAGCATGCAAAATCTAGAACAAATCCGGGCTGCAAACGCCCATTCGAAAGCTGGGGATCTAAAGCGCGCTGCAGTCAGCAAGCTCCCGGCCATGATCCTAGCAAACGGACTTCTGGCCACCGCCGCCTTCTGTGAGGCGGGAGGGGATAGCCGCAAGGAAATGAAAACTGCCATGGATCATACTGCCACCCACTTGGCTGCCCGGGGCATGATCAAAAACCTGTCCGGCAAAACCGAGGACCTGATTCGTGACTTGAGTAAAGGCGATTCAATCCATCTACAGCGCGCCACATCCGAGGCTCTTGCATTTATTTCCTATCTCAAGCGATTTGCCAAACAAAAGTGATATTATGCCAATATTTTTTCCGGGCGACACGCAGGCTGTTTTGGGGGCAAACGCCGAAAAGTGTGATAGCCGGTCCCTTTACATGGATCGTTTCGCTGACCCGGGGGCGAAAAAAGGCGACAGGGACCAGTGGTTTGACGAGGTATTGCGACGTGATGTCGCGGTGTCCAAGCCCCTGGACCGGTTCTCCGGGAAATCTGTCGCAGCATGCTATGGGCAACTCAGATCCCGCCTCATAGTCAACATTGCGGGGGGTGTCATGGAGAATGCGGGACTTTGTGTTGACCGGTTTGGGTGGCCCTATATTCCAGGCAGCGCAATAAAAGGGTGCGCCCGGCGCGCGGCGATCCAGTCGCTGATTGACGCTCAGGATGCGAACCCGGATTTTGTCAAATTAGCTAGGTTGCTGGCCAACGTTGCCTTGGTTTTCGGTTGGGGGGAAGGGGAGTGGAAGGTCGAACTGAATGATGCCCGGAAGCTTAAGTCCGATTTTGTCTACGCCATTGGTCAGGATTTGTGGCCCCAGGTCAGCGAGGCAGCTCAGAAGCACCTGCCGAAGACAAATCATTTTGCGGGTGGTGTGAGTTTCCTGCCAGCATATCCCATCGATCCAAAGAACGTCAAAAACCTCCCAATTCCACTACCGGAGAGATTCAGTGCCCTTGAGATGGATATTCTCACTTACCACCACGGCCACTATTACAGCTCAAGTGATGCCACCAAGGTTGCGGCAGACATTGAGGAAGCTGTACCTATGTCATTCCCAACCGTGCCAATGGGTCACGTGTTCAAGTTCTGTCTGCTCCCTCTGAGCGGGGGTGGCGCGGAGTGCACAGATCAGGCACGCGTCTGGCTGATGGAGGGTCTGCAAACCTTCGGGCTCGGGGCGAAGACGAGCGCTGGCTACGGATGGTTTGTGGACGTCACTGCACTGGTTCAAGGTGCACTGGATCTGGAGCAACAGTCGGCGATGGCTGCACAGTTGCGTAAGAGCTTGGAGCCGGATCAAACTTTTCTAACCAGATTGTCAGCCATGAAGGAAGCCGACCTGCGTGGGATCATTAATCCATACCACTACGAGGAGGCCAATTGGACTCAAAAAAACGAACAGGAGCAATATACCTTGCTTCACTTTCTACGGGTCACCGCACCGGAAGTCCTCCGCCCCGATAGGGACAATCCGAAGTCCAAAATAGCCAAGGCCATCTCCAACCTCGCCAAAAAGTTTCCCGCATAAGTTATCAATAGCACATCATGACAACGGAAATTTTCCAATTGGAAGTCATCACTCCCTGCTTTTGCGGGGGAGCCAGACCCGAAAAGCAGGCAGAAATCAGGGCCCCCTCCATCAGGGGGCAGCTTCGCTGGTGGTTCCGCGCACTGGGTGGCTTCAAATCGCAGGCGCACATTCCCGTCCATGAGCAGGAGGACCGGATATTTGGTGCTGCAAGGAGTGATGCCGGGCAGGCGAGTAGGATCATGATCAGAGTCAGCCCCGCTCCCGGGAGTCATTTGTCGACAACTTCGGCCAAGGACTCGAACGGGATGAACGCAAGAGTCGGGACTGATCGTGGGTATCTCCTGTTCCCTTTGCGCAACAACCCAAAGGCGGTCTTTGATATGGGTGCCTTGCCAAAGTTCGACATGCACGTGGCGTGGCGTGGCGATCAAAGTCTCTGGCCTGAAATCAGGGCACTGGTAACAGTGTTTGGACATCTGGGGTCACTCGGTTTCCGCTCCCGGCGCGCGATGGGTGCCCTTGCATTTCGTAAGGATATGGGACCGGTAAGGAATGCTCTGGGCTTTTTCACCGGTTCCTCTCAACTGTTGGTTCGTTCCCTTCCGGCCTCGAATGCCGACACTGCCATAAGCAGTCTTGCACGTTGGCTCAAGAACTGGAGATCGCATGGGAGATCGGGGAGAAATGGTGCCGAGCAGGCTTCTCCAGGGTTCTTTTATGCAAAAAATGACCATGATGTCGGGGTGGGAGGGGGCCAAGGAACAGCTTACCGGCCTGCCATTGGTCTTCCGATTATTCAGAAGTATTCGGCTGGAAAAGAAAACTACTGGGATTACGGTTCCGGTCAACGGAAGGAGCCTGAAGGCCGTTTCGCATCCCCTGTTCTTTTGCGACCGCATCGCGATTTGAGCGGAGGATGGCGTGCGTTGGTGATTTTTGTGGAATCACGAAAATGGCCGGCGGGAAGGGGTGTCTACGTCAGTAATTCCAACCTTCATTCAAACATTCCCGTCTCGCTGGATTTGTACGACGCGATGAAAAATGATCCTCAACTGGGTAACTTCCCTTGAACGTGAGTCCAGATAAAAGACAGACGTCTTGCTTGGCCGATCCACACCGGGACGCTCCCTTCTGGGACCCCGTCTGTAAACCCGCGCGCGGTTTGACACACTTTCTCGTCACTTTGACACGACCTGGGCAAAAAGGCATCCCGGCTGCATCACCCCTGCAGCACAGTTGAACGGTCGATTCACACCCACTTCCGCTCTGGGCACACCGACGTCGCCAGCCACCACTTGATGCCCGTGCAACCGCACTTTGGCGAGCCGCACTTGCCCATCCCTGCTCGAGCATCCGCGTCCCATAACCTGCACGCCTGGCACGCCTCCCGACGCCTCTGAACGACATCCTGTGCAGCCACAGGGAACCCAGCCGCCGCCCACTCCATTAGAGCGCCCGTTAAGTTACCCGCCATCTGCGCCATGCTCGGCTCAGAACTAGGCTCCACGGGAGCCCCAAAACGCGCCGCCAAAACAGACCAATCCTCGTCCGCAATCCACGCGTATTTTCCCGTCCGAAACTTCGCCGCAGAAACGATCGCGTCCCGGTAGCCGGCAGGCCTCAGATTTTCCACCGCTTTCAGGTCCGCAAAACTGACCCGTTTCATGGTATGGCAGACCCTCCGCAATCGCACCCGCTCAGCCCTATTGGATCCCCCGTGTAAGCCGGCGCAAAAAAGTAGCACTCCCCGTCGCAAAAACGCGCGATCCGGCACACCCCAAAACCCGACCCCATCAGCGTCGAATAATCCACCACCGCCCGGTACGTGTACACCGTCGGAATCCAGTGCGCCACCGCGCCCGTTGCCGCACCGCTCCAGTCCGGCGCCACACTCCCCGTCGTCAGCGTCGCCGCCGCCCCGTTCTGCCACTCCCTGAAGTTCAGGCACGCCTCCGTCGGCTCGTCCACCCGCACCTTGCTCACCCACAAATCCCGGTAATAATACCCAGACCCGCCCACCGTCGAATACCGGTTCACCTCCAGCGGTCCGGACGCCATCGTATCTGCCCCCTCAAACTTCGCAAAACGCCCACTCGTCCCCACCCACCAGGCCAGCGTATAAACGTGCCCAAAACCGATCGTCCGCGCCACCCCCTCAAACACCGGCGTTGCCGCCAGATCATTCAAGTTCACCATGTCCAGCAGCGACTGCAATTCCCCCTGCAAATCCGCCAGCGTCCCAGGCAGCGTCAGCGCCACAGTCACACTCTGCACAATCGCATCCCCGCCCACCGGCGCCGCGTTCATCGAATAGGTGAAACCACTCTCACTCAGCGTGCAAGCCGCGCTCCCCGTCCCGCCGCCGGATACCGCAGAATCCGCCGCCGAAAGATCCGCCCAACTCACGCCACTCGCCGAATACCAGTTTGCAATCGCCCCCGTAATCGTCCGCGTCCCATCCGCGTGCATCGTCATCTCGTAGAACGTCCCCGACTGGCTCTCCATCTTGATGTGCGACCAGAAATCCGACTCCCTCATCACCACCACCCCCGCATCATTCACAAACGGCACCGCCCGGTCCTTCTCGCACGTAATCCGCACGAACGCCCCCGCAGTCGGTGGAGTCGTCCGGTAATCCTTCGTCGCCCACGTCGTCACACTCTTCAGGAACCGCTTCTGCCCGAACTTATCCCCCTTCACCTCATCCGGGAACGTCGGAATCGCGTCCACATCCCACGTATCCAGCACGAAATTCCGGAACCCCGCCCGGTCAGTCGTGTTCACAGGGTAAGCCGGAGAATAGGACCGAGAACCCTTGATCGGGAAACCCGGCGCCCCACCCGGCATCCGCCCCACAGCATGCACCAGCACAGCGCCACACCCACAGCCACAACCGCAATCTCCGATCATCGCCATAAATCAACCCCCCGTCGCCACAGGCTCCGTCATCAGCACATAAGCCGCATACTCCGCGCAAGCATGCTCCGGATCCCGCCACTTCAGGTAGCGGAACTTCGCCCGCACATCACTCGCCGGCAAGTCACTCAGCGCCATCGTCGCCTGCGGCCGCCCCGTCGCATCCGTCCCTGCAGAACCCACCACCTCCTTGATCGTCAACGCCCGGTCAGAACCGCTCGCCCTCACAATGCAAGTATTCGTCGTGCCGGAAGGCACCGCCGCCACCGTCAGCAGCGAATGCTGCTCCAGCGCACCCGCCGTATTCTCCTTCGCCGCATTTGCCCCCAGGCTCACCTGCTTCCCAGGCGCAGAAGCCGAAGCCATCGTCATGGGATCATTGTAATTCCGCCTCCCACGGTTAATCAGGAACAACCGCGTCAGATCCCCCGCACTCAGCAGCCTCGCAGGCCCCAGCGTCAACGTCGTCCGCCCCGTCCCAAACTCCTTCCGGATCCCATTGATCTGCGCCCCCATCGTCGCCCACTCACTCCGCCCACCGCTCAAATGCAGCACATTCCCCAGCGTGATCCCCCCACCGCACTCCTCCTCCACCAGCGTCACCGCCCCGTCATACTGCAGCACCGCCAGCCCCTCATAAATCGCCTGCGCCACCCCCGTCGGCACCGCCTCCGCATCCACAGAAGAAGCCACCGCAGAATACGTATCCGTCACCCCGTTTGTGATCGTCACCCTCGCCGAAAGCAGCTTGTTCTTCACCTGCGCAAACACGTAGCCCCCCGTCCCCGGCTCACTCATCTCATCCCAATTCGCCAGCACCGTTATCGTCACCTGCTTCGCCACCACAGCCGCCCCGCCCGAGAGCTTCATCCATGGAGCCACAGCCCCATCCACCAGCTTGTTAGGGTAAGTCGAGAGAGACACATCCACCCCCGCGTCATCCTTCACCGTTAGCGAGCCCGAAACGAACGAAATATTCTGCACCCGCGCATGATTCACCTCCGGCACATTCCCCTTCCACCATTCCGCCGTGTTCGAGACCCCCGCCGCCACAATCTTCCCCGTCACCCGCGTCACCGAATAGCCCGAAAGCTCGATCGTCTGCAGCACCACCCTCAGCCCCCCATCCGGATCCAGCACACTATTCGCCCCGTGCGGCCCATACTTCTGCTTCGTCACCTCCACCCACGACTCAGCGTCCACCGCGTGCGTCGCCTTGAAATACAGCACCACCGCCCGCGCCTGCAGATCATACCTCGGCACCAGCCTCACCGCCTCCTGCGTCGCCCCATCCCCCAGCGCCACAGTCACCCCCGTGCAGGAAGCCCGCTTCCGCACATGCACAGTCGGTGGCACCGTCGAGTGGTCAAAATAAACCCGCGCATCCGGGCTGCACCGCAGGCAGTATTCGATCGCCTCAGAACACTTCAGATCCTGCGCCTGGTAAGTCGGCAGCGCCACCGCCGGCTCGATCGTCCCGATCTGGTAAGGAGCCGCCAACCCCTGCAGCGAATACTGGTCAAGCACATGCTGCAGGCAATCCGTTATCTGCTCCCCCGTGTTCCTCGCCACAGCCGTCCCCGCACCCGTCACCTTGTAAAGCAGCGTCACACTACTCACCAGCGTCGAAGCCAGCGCCAGAGGGTTCCCGTTATACCAGTAAACCGTCTGCTGGTAAGGGCAACTCTGCACGTGATACCACGGGTCCCCAAACCGGTACACCACCCCCTCAAACCCCGGCTTCCCATCCAGCACATGCAGCAGCCGCGTCCCCTGGAATTCAATCACCCCACCCGAGAACACCCCATCCGTCAGCACCCGCCCCCGGCGCAGCGTCACCCGCTCCTCGAACGCCCACAACACATTGTCCGTCACGGCAGCCCCCGGCACCGGCACCGAGAGCACACCCATCGCCAGATTCTCAAGCTCCAGCACCACATCCGGGCCGATCCCCCAATCCGCCAGCACCCGCTCCACCCCGGCCCCATTCGTCAAAGTCCAATACGTCGCCATAATCAATACCCTGGCGAAGATTTCGCCTCCAGCAATTGCACCCTCGCCTCCATCGCCTTGTGCGCCGCAGCATAAGCCTCCAGCTTCTGCATCATCGCCATCGTCACCCGTGCCCCGCTCGCCACAGCCGCCTCCACCTGCGCCGCCAGCTCCTGCTCCTTCGCCCCCGCCTCAGCCGCAGCCTTGTAGGCGCTCGCCAGGCTGTTCAACGTCGCCACCTTGCCCCCCGTCGCAGCCTCCCCCGCCGCAGCACCGCGCTCCTCCGGGATCTGCTGCCCAAGCACCATCGCATCCCCAAGCTCCTTCCCAGCCTCACCCGAAAGCCGATCCTTCCGCGACCTCGCCTCATTCCTGCCAGCCTTGCGCCCCATGAAAGCACCGTACTGGTTGATCGGGTTCTGGAACGAATCTATCCCCGAATCAATCACCGCGACCATATCATCCGTCTTCGTGAAATTTCCGTACTTTTGCCCCGACCACATCGCAGTCCATAGCCGCTTCCAATAGTTGCCCTTCTTGGATTGCATCTCACGCAAATCACCCCTCTCGTCCCGCAGCTTCTCCTGCTCGGCAGATGCAGCGTCCCTGTTCCTCTTAAGATCCGTCTCGGCCACCGCCTCCTGCTCCGCCGTTGACACGTGGATCCCTCCCGCCTCAGTCGATTTCTTCTCGGCAGAAGCCCGCAGCGCCGCCGCCCGCTTCTCCTTCTCCGCCAGTTGTGCCTCCCGTGCCGCCGCCTCCTGCTGGGCAGATTTCGCGCCGTAGCGCCCCTCGATGTCCAGCCTCTTCGCCTGGTAAGCCCCCTCACTCATCGAGCCCTTGTCCCGCTCCAGCCGCGCCAGCTCCACACCCTTCTCCGCCTCCAGCAGCTTCTTCTTCTGGGCCGCCTCCGCATCCAGCCGCTTCAGCGCCCGGTCACTCGCCGCAGCCACCCCGTTGTAGCCATCCACCGCCCCCTTCACAGCATCGCCGAACTTCTTCCAAGCCTCCGCAGCAGCCGTCACCTGGAAAATCGCCCGCTCTGTGATGTTCGGAAGTTCCACCCCACCCAGCGCGCGCGTCAGCCCCTCCACCTTCGACTGCCAGATCGCAAACGCCGCCCCGATCCCCGCCACCACAAACGCGATCGGATTCAGCGCCAACTTCGCAAAATGCGCCAGCTCCGGGAACTCCTCCTTCAGCCCCTTCACCGCACCCCTCAACTGCGACTTCGAAACAAACTGCTTCTCATCCGCAGCCACCGCCTCCTTCGAAGCCTCCACAGAAGCCTTCCCCGCCGCTGCAGCCTCATTTCCCACCCCCTTCAGCCCCTCTGCAGCCTGCTGCGAACCCGCCACAGACTGCGAAGCATCCGTGATAATCTTTACCTTGAAATCAGCCATAAAATCATACGAGCATCATGGGGTCAGTCCTCACCTGTTGAGACCGGCCCCGCCGGTCTTAACAGTGACCGGACTGACCCCTCGCGGGAAATCGGTCAACGCCTCTCCCACCCGCCAAACCGGTCAACGCCCCTCCATTCCTACCCCATCACCATCGTCCGCTGCG
>CAIZGN010000598.1 GCA_903932505.1 Candidatus Hydrogenedentota bacterium | reverse complement strand
GCGGGAAAGACCCGCTGCACCGCGCTCACAAAGGAATCCGTATCAAAATCGCCGGGACTGGTGATCAGCGCCACCATCCGCTCCTTTGTGCGCTTGGTGTCGCGCACCAAGAGACAGCGCAGGAAGCCTTCGCCGGACCGAGAATCGAAGGCACGGTAGTCCTTCTCCCGATACCAGGTCCGCACCGAAGCCAGCAGGTCACCAAAGCCCTCCGTGGCGATGTGGCACTCCTCTACATCAAGGGGCCAGAACCAGCGACCTTTCTTCTTGAAGCCCAGCGAGGTATCCCGCACAAATCCCGGTGGTGGCGGGTTGTCATAGCGTTTGGGCGCAAAACCCGGATCGACCTTGTTGCGGTAGTGCCATACAATCGGCGAAGGCGTGACCTCGACCGGGTCCGTCCAGTATTCGGAAAAAAGTTCCCCCACCATTGCAGCCTTGCCCGCCACTTGATCCTCGTAGGGTTGATCCTGGGTCTGGCATCCGCCACAGTCTCCGAAATAGGGGCATATCGCGCCGGAATCAGCGGTCCGGCGGCAATCGTCATTCTCAATATCAGGCACTGGCTTGCAACTCCTGCACTTGTCCGCACCACGCGCAAGACAAGCAGTAAACGGTCGTTTCGGGACTAAGATGAACTTCCGAACCTTTGGGACGCATTTCTGCAGCCTGGCCGGAGATGTCGATACGGAATGCGACCAAGTTGGCCTGACTTCCTAGGCAATAGAGCTCGCCATCGCACAATGGACATCGCAGATACATGAATTTTTCCTCCAGAACCGGATGAAACCCCACAAATGGTTATCAACTCTTCTCCGAATCATGCGCTGAATTGGCAGCCCATCCATCCAGAAAGTCCTTGAGTATCCTGAGGCTGTAGGGTTTCTGAAGAAAACCAGCAAGCTCTTGGCCGTGGAACTTTTCGGCGACCTCCTGCTGCGTGAAACCGCTACACACCACCACGCGAGCTTGGGGGTCGATTCGACGCAGTGCCTGAAAGGCCTCCGCGCCATCCATGCGGGGCATAGTCAAATCGAGAAAGACCAGGTCAATGTGGTGCCACTCCTGCTCAAAGACCCGAATCGCATCATGACCGTCCACTGCGGTAACCACCGCGTACCCCAACCGCTCTATCATTTTCTGACTGAGATCCCGCACCGCGTCTTCATCATCCACCAAGAGTATACGTGCCTCTTTTTTTCCGGCACCAGACAGCAGTAAATCGTCGCCCGATGCAAGGTCTGAGCCTGATGTAGCCACGGGTAGCAGGACACGAAACACGCTTCCCTGCCCCGGAGTGCTTGTCAGGCGGATTCCACCATGGTGGCCATGCACGATCCCCAACACGGCCGCCATCCCTAGTCCGCGCCCCGTAAACTTGGTGGTGAAGAAGGGGTCAAACACATGATTCAACGTGTGCGTGTCCATTCCACAACCCGTGTCGGCGACCTCAACATGCACGTAGACCCCTTCGGGCAATTGCATATCCGTCATGTATTCCGAAAGATCGCTCGGGCCGTAGTACTTTGCGCCGGTGGATACCGTGATTGTCCCGTTTTTCTCCTCGAACGCTTCGGAGGCGTTGGTGATGAGATTCATCACAATCTGGCGGATCTGGCTCGAATCCCCCTGAATCACCGGCAGATCCTTGTCTAGTTCTTGTTCAAGCATCGCCTTCTTCGATATGCTCACACGCAGCAG
>CAIZGN010000597.1 GCA_903932505.1 Candidatus Hydrogenedentota bacterium | reverse complement strand
GTCAATACCGGCCAGTTTATCACTACCCCCGTTGGGCAGGCGGTGCTCGGTCGCATCGTGAACGTCATCGGCGAACCCGTGGATGAACTTGGCCCCATTGACGCCAAGGAGCGCTGGCCTATCCATCGCCCCGCGCCGTCCTTTGAAGAAATTGATACGGCCACCGAGGTTTTCGAGACAGGTATTAAAGTCATCGACTTGTTGGCCCCCTATCCCCGTGGTGGCAAAATCGGCCTCTTCGGCGGTGCTGGCGTGGGCAAGACCGTGTTGATCATGGAACTCATCCACAACGTCGCCACCAAGCACGGCGGCTATTCCGTGTTCTCCGGCGTGGGCGAGCGAACCCGCGAAGGAAACGACCTTTGGCTTGAAATGAAAGAGTCTGGCGTTATTGACAAAGCCGCCCTCATCTACGGGCAGATGACCGAACCGCCTGGAGCGCGCGCCCGCGTCGCCCTTACCGGACTTACGGTCGCCGAATACTTCCGTGACGTCGAAGGCCAGGACGTGCTGCTCTTCATCGACAATATTTTCCGTTTCACCCAAGCGGGTGCGGAAGTATCCGCGCTTCTCGGCCGCATGCCTAGTGCTGTGGGTTACCAGCCCACCCTAGCCACCGAAATGGGTGAATTGCAGGAACGCATCACGACGACCAAGAAGGGGTCGATCACCTCGGTGCAGGCCATCTACGTCCCCGCCGACGACTTGACCGACCCGGCACCGGCCACGACCTTCGCTCACTTGGACGCGACGACCGTGTTGTCCCGCCAGATTGTGGAATTGGGCATTTACCCCGCGGTGGATCCGCTGGATTCCACCAGCCGAATCCTCGATCCCCGCTATGTGGGCGACGAGCACTATCGTGTGGCGCGTGGCGTCCAACGTCTCCTTCAACGCTACAAAGACCTTCAGGATATCATCGCGATTCTTGGTATGGACGAGTTGTCCGAAGAAGACAAGCTCACCGTGGCGCGTGCCCGCCGCATACAGCGTTTCCTGTCACAGCCCAATTTCGTCGCCGAGCAGTTCACCGGACAACCCGGCAAGTACGTTGCCCTGGCCGACACCATCACCAGTTTCGGACAGATTCTCGCGGGTGAATATGACGACCTGCCCGAAGGCGCGTTCATGTACTGCGGTGGTATAGAAGATGTGATCGAAAAGGCCGCGAAAATGGGGGCGAACTAACCCATGCCCCCGCAAAAGCCGATTACTGTGGAGATTTGCGCGATTGACCGGGCGTCCTATCGCCTGGAAGCGCATGAGGTTTTGCTACCCGGCGAACTCGGCCTATTTGCCGTGCTACCGGGTCATGCACCCCTCGTTGCCACCTTGGATATCGGAACCGTGCGCGTTCGGCTGACCTCCGGCGAAACCAAACTCTTTGCCATCAATGGTGGCCTCGTTCGAGTGTTTCAGGATGAAGTTTTGGTGCTATCACGAACGGCGGAAGGCCCGTCCGACATTGACGTAGAGCGGGCGCAAGCCTCCCGCGAACGGGCGCAGGGACGTCTTTCCGGCTCCTTAGACGACATCGACACTATTCGTGCGCATGCCGCCCTTCGCCGGGCCGTGGCCCGTCTGGACGCTGCGGGTGCCTCAGCGCACGCCTAGCAAAAGCTACGATACCGCCCCGACGATAATACCGGTCGGGGCGGTTTTTCATTTACCGCCCGGTATGCCTGTTTCTTGCAGGTGCGAGGCCTTCGAACCGAAGCGCAGGCTGCTCCCGGGCATGGGGTTCTCGTGCATGGCCAGTGTGGCGACCGTCAACAGCACCACGATGGGAACCACCAAGACCCAACCCAAGCCGTGCCACCACCCGAGCCGCCAATACACATCGGAGGAATCGCGTGGGGGAGAGCCAGTCCATCTGATCGCTGGACGCGCCACCAACACCAAGGCCGTAGCCGCCAGTACACTCACCCAAAAGGAACCGTAAAGGAAGAAGCCGCCGCGGTTGCCAAGATTGCCCCAACCCTTCGCCGTGGCCGCCAGCACACTGGCATACATCAACAAGAAGAACAGCGCCTGTGCCTTGGCTGAGGGTGGAGCCATCGCCATCGGCAATGTACGATGCCGATGCTTGTACAAGGCCACCCCCATCAGGGCAAAAATCGCCAAAGCCGTCGCACAAAGCCAACCCGCCGAACTAAGCCCGAAAAGGATCCACGCCGCATCCCCGGCCGATTTGATATTCTGTCCGAAATTCAAAAACGGCACGAGCCCCAACAGTACCACCGCGCAGAAATCATTCAGCCACGCGGCATACGGCCCATCGTCCAACTCCACCCGCAGATTGCCCCGCAGTAAACGCAGCAGCCCCAGTGCAACACCAAAGCCCATAATCAACCCAAAACTTTGCTCGGTCCACTTCCAGTGATCGAAACCCTGAAGCCAAGGATGGCTGTAGAAGGGGGCCCACTGTACCTTGTCCGGCTTGTTGATAAAATCGCCCACCGAAAACCCGTAACCACCCGCCAAGGCGCCATAGCACGACAAAAGGAAACCCGCCCGGTTCTTTGCCCACCAAAGGCCCAGCAAGAGTGCCGCCCACAGCCCGACACACCCCGCCCAGTTGTCACTCCGCACCTTGCCCAGTATCGTGGGCGACATCCGCAGTCCGAGACCACGCACCAGCAACCAATATCCCACCCACCACCCCAGCGCCAGCCCCGCAATCCAGACACAGGCCCGACGTTCTGCAGGACGACACAACCCATACACCAGTGCCACCACCAAGGCAAGCGTCGCCTGGATCCAATCCGTGTCGTGCATCCGGTTTACGCTGAACTGTTCAAGCAAAGAGGCAAAACCCGAGCTCGAACCCAACACGGCCATCAACAGGACATACGCACATCCCAAGGCGACGAGTGGTCCGATGAAGCGCGCCAAGTCACGACGTGACCAAGTCAGCCCGAACGACAGCAATCCCGCACCAATGCCACCCCACAGCATCCCGATGGTAAACAGCGAAGCATAGCCATAAGCCACATCAGGGAAAGAATGACTGACGGTGTACGAGGTGATTTGCCCATAAGACATCTGCCCGCCAAAGGCCCAACCGATCGCCCCGCACGCGCCCAAAACCGCACAGCGGCGAAACCACGCCTCACGCCCTGTAGCGAGACAAACGCCCATGGCGAACAAGGCCCCCGGAACCATGGCCCCCGACTCATGCCCGTAATCCCCCCGAAATCCCCAACCAAAGGACATGGCCAAAGCACCCAACGCACACAGCAGCAAACATGGCCCAATCGTACCGCCTGCAGCATGCACATTCTCCCGGCAATCAGTCAACACAGATCCTCCCGAAGCCCCCCCGACAAAAGGTCGACAAGCAACCTATCACCTGAGAATACCCCGCCCGACAAGGGAAGTCAACAACGCGCCACCGGTCCAAATTGGACGCACTCGCAATAAGTGTGCTATCATACTTTACCAACCAAGCGCCCGTAGCTCAGTTGGATAGAGCACTTGCCTCCGGAGCAAGGGGCCACAGGTTCGAGTCCTGTCGGGCGCGCCATTCTAATCTACTTAGGCTCAACGAGTTACGATGATTCCTCGCTGAGCTTTTCTTTTTCTGTGTTGACAAATG
>CAIZGN010000596.1 GCA_903932505.1 Candidatus Hydrogenedentota bacterium | reverse complement strand
TCCTCGGCATCGCCGGGCTTGCGTTTTCGGCGACCGATGAAGGGATTTTTTCTGCGGAGTTCCTCGTTCACTTCCGCCCCTTTCTGAAACGTACTCTGCACCTGGCTCTCGGCGGCCACGGACTGGTTCAGGGCGGCATCGGCAGAGCGCGACTGAGCCGCGAGCGAGGCGCGTTCCGCAATCTGCTGGATGCGCTCCGCCGCAGTAATCCGTCCCAATTCGGTGAGAGGATCGATCGGCTGCGGCATCAGCCGTACTCCTGCATCGCCTTGCGCAGGCGTTTCATGGCGGCGCTGTGGATCTGGCAAATCCGAGACTCCGTGACATCAAGCACCGCACCAATTTCCTTGAGCGTCAAACTCTCGTAGTAATATAAGTTTAACACTTTCTGCTGCTGGTCGGGAAGTTGGAGGATTGCGTCGACCAAATATTCCTGTTTTTCGACTTGCTGGGCGATATGGCTGGGATTGGGGGCGGAATAGTTGTCGGTGACATCTATTTTGCGGGTATCGCTGCCGCCCTCGTCTGGCATGAGGTAATCGTCCAGGGAGAGTACGTTGGCCGTCTGGAGTTGGGAGACGGTGTCCTCGACGTGTTCTTCGGTGGTACCCAGGACTTCGGCGACCTCGAAATTGGAGGGTTCCTGTCCTTTTTCGTGGCGTAGTTTTTCCCGTGCCTGTCCGACTTTTCGGGCCATGGCGCGCAGGGAACGTGGTGCCCAATCCAGTGTGCGGATCTGATCGATGATGGCACCCCGTACTCGGATGGAGGCGTAGGTGGAGAACTTGATGTCCTGCGTGTGGTCGAATTTTTCCACGGCATCCATAAGCCCCATGATGCCCCATCCGGAGAGGTCGTCGAGGTCGACCGAGTTGGGAACATGGATGGCCATGCGACCGGCAATGTATTTTACGGTGCGCATGTGGTAGAGAATAAGGGCCTCACGGGCCGATTGGTCGCCGTGTTCCTTGTAGCGTATCCAGAGGTCTTTTTCGTTTATTTCGCTCAACGCAGGCTCTCAATTCGTCCTTGCGCGCTAACCACTTCGGTGATGCGCAAACCAAATTTTTCATCGACGACCACGACATCGCCCCGGGCGATGAGTTTGTCGTTGATTAACAGTTCGATGGGTTCATCGACAAGGTGTCCGAGTTCGATGATGGAACCGGGGCCGAGGTTCAATATGTCGCCCACGGGCATTTCAACGCGCCCAAGCCGGGCGGTGGCCGTGAGCTGGATATCCAGCACCATGTCCAGATTTTCCGGACGGGGTATCCTCGGCGCGGCGGGGCCGGGTGTGGACGGTGGGCCAAAGCCGCTGAGGATGTCGCTCATTTCCTCAGGACTCAGCGCGGCTTCCGTCCCGAGGGGATCCAATCCGTCCAAGGTCATGGAATCTTCCTTGCCGGTTCCGACCATGGAGCCGGGGACGAGGGATTCGATGCTGTTGCTGAAGAGCAAGACGCTGTCGCTGTTGAGGGCGCCGACGCGGAAGGAGAATTGCACGGCGGATGGCGAGGGGCCGAGGAGGGCGCTGAGTCCCGCAGGCGAGGCGTCTTCAACTGACACGGCCTCAAGCTGTTCGACGGAGCGTCCGAAACGTTCCATGAGGTTGGTGACACCACCTCCAAGGGCGGGATCAGCGACCTCTTTGAGCAGAGCGCGGTCCGCATCGTCCAGATCACTTTTTGCGCCTTCGCCGGACTCCTGGATCATGGCGACGAGTTGGGTGGCTGCGTCGAGGCTGAATAAGAGGGCGACCGAGCCGAGCTGGTTCTTGATGCGTCCACCGAGGGAGACGGGATAGGCGATGGAAAGCTCTTCGAGCAGGTTGTCGCTGCCCTCCACGGGCCCGACCACGGTATGGCTGCATTCGACGGGCAGCATGGCCTCAAAGACATCGAACGCTCCCTTGAGGAAGCCTTCGGCGATTATTCCAGCAGCGTCAGCGTTCATGCACTTTTCCTATTCCACCGTAAAAGCCAGCAACTGTGTGGCGCTTTGTTCTCTGCGCCTTCCCCGTTTGGCGATAAACTGGGGGATACCCCCGACAGTAATCGAAACGGGGTCGTGTATGGAGGTATCGAGCGTTATAATGTCGCCTTCCTGAAGTTGATTGATGTCATTCAACGTCAGTTTGACGGTTCCTAGCACCGCGTCGACGGGACTGACCGCCTTGACGAGGGTTCGCATCAACACTTCTTGGGTGAGCCGGGTCTGTTCCGGACTCATCCGGCGTATATAGTGCACCTGCTGCGAAATCTGGTCGAGGACCGGATTGAGCACCAAGAGCGGGATGCAGAAATTCATGGTTCCCACGGTTTCGCCGATATGGATCTCGTAACCGACCAGGACCACCATTTCGCTACCGGCGACGATCTGCACGATGAGCGGATCGCTTTCCTGCTGCATCACGCTGAGGTCGAACTCAATGAGTTGTTCCCACGAACGTTTGAGGCTGTCCAGGATCATCGTCACGATGCGCTGCACAATGCGGTTTTCTATCTCGGTCAATTCGCGCGGCTCCGCGAGGGCTGTTCCCCGGCCGCCCAAGACCCGATCCACGATGGGGAAAACCATCGAAGGACTAAGCTCCAGTACGGCGGTGCCTTCCAGGGGCGACATGTCAATGATGGAAAGCGCGGTCGGTCTCGCCACCGAAAGGATGAACTCGTCGTAGGTCAATTGGTCGATGGAGGTCAAGTCCACGCGGACGATCGTACGCAAATACGGGGGGAAAAGGATGCTGACTTCGCGGGCAAAGGCCTCGAAGAGGCTTTGAAGCCCCTTCAACTGCTCTTTTGAGACCCGTTCCGGGCGACGGAAATCGTACGCGATCATGTGCATGTCGCGATCGCTGTCCGCAGGCTTCTCTGCCCGCGCGATGTCCCCGTCTGAAACCGCGCTCAGTAGCAGGTCGACTTCCTCTTGACTGAGAATATCGGCCATGTTGCATCCTTCTCCGTGCTAAAAGCGTGATCCTGTTCACGCGCAGTATACCACAGGCCCTTGAGCTGCGCAAGGCGTCCAAAGCTCCGTAAGGTATTGTTTTTGAGCCAGATACGCATTATGGGGCGCTACCTTGCGGGCAGTCGCGAATTTCGGCTTTCGACGCACTTTGCGAAGTTTCGTAAAGTGACTATGGGTGTGAATTTTTATTTGAAAAAAAGTCAACACTTTTGTGTGGAAATGCGTTATAATACAGTGCACACTTGGTAGCCTAACACTACCTCGAACAGTTCCTTCCTCAGCGCACGGGCGACTCCCTCAGAGCCCGTGCGCCCCTTTTTTGGGGGGCGTTGTCGGGGGATCATGTTTTGCCCCTTTGTGGCTCAGCCGGTATGGAGGGAACCTTAGACGCGAGTTTCAGGACCTTCCCTTGGGACTGGTGTTTGGCCCTTGATTGGATTATGGCGGGGTATTTTTTCTCGCCTCTCCCCTAACGAGTACAGGGCTAGAGTCCTCAACCGAAGGGAGCATCCAATGGGATACCCAAACAAAGTGCAGCTTATTCACCGCAAGGCAAGCGTCAACCAGTTCCTGCACCGCAATCAAGTATCCCATTCGCCGGTAGCCGTAAAAAAACGATGCACTACCCCCGAGTGCCCCGAAAAACTGGTGTGCAATCGCGTCCAAATCTTCGAGAGAAAGAACCGCGCCTCGTGCGTTTTGGTATTCCGCTATTCCAGCGCAGGCCCGGCAATCCGCTCACCCTTTTGTTGCAACGCCTGATCTTCTGGCTTGAATGTGCCGTAGAAGAGCGCGTTGGCATCCATCCAGGTAATCAACCGATTGCGATCTTCCTTGGCGAGCACCACCTCGTGGTGCCCGGCGAGCAACCCGTCCATCAGCTTGCTGGCGCGAGCCCCGAAGAAGCCCGGTTGTGTGGCGGGTTCACTATTCACCGGCAACGGCTTGCTGCTCCATTCCGGGAAGGGTACATGGGTAATCAGTGTGTTGTACGACACTGTGAAAGCCTCTTGCGGGGTTCCGGTCAGTTGCACCTTATTGTCCTGCTGCGTTCCATCGTGGCAATGCACACAGAGCTTGTCGAGAACCGGTTGCACGAGAATGGGGTAGCTCAGCGGTCGGCTTCCGTCCGGTCCCGGCTCGATGGCCGAAGCTTCGCGCTCGAGCGCGGCTGCCATCTTGGGGCTTTTGGGCGCGGTCAACCGATGGTCGTGGCAACCCACGCATCCGGCGCGCTCGCCCGGCTGCAGGTAGGTGACGCTGCGCATGGTCTGCACGGCGCGGCCTTGGTCGTCCAGCGCCTGAAACAGCAGGGGAATCCCGGCGGGTGCTTTGAACAGGGCGGAGCCATCGGCCTCCACGGGTACGGTGCCGAGCACTTGTTTCCCGGGTGATGCGTTGGCAAGACCCACGCGCGGTTGATTGGCGTTGGGGGTGGTCTTGGGCAAGACCTGCAACACGCGAATCCGCTTGACGGCCCCTTCGGGTAAGGGCCGGTCCGTTTCGTAGACATTTTGCACGAAGAACGTGCCTTCACCCGCCGGTTCGGTGTTGATGTCCGGCCATGCAGGTGGCACAGGCCGCGACCGCAGGGGCACCGGCCAGAGGCTCGATATGTTGGCATCGCGGTAGAGCAACTCTTTGTTGCCGAAGCGGTCCGCGAGATAAAGGCCGAACATGTTCGCCGGATTTGCGCTTGGCTCGGCGATGAGCGCGTCATAGCTGTATGCGACCAGAAAGAGGTCCTCGGACAGCGGATTCGGGCTGCGGTAGCAGTGTCCGGGCCAGCGCTCCGCCTCGACCGGGGTAGGGGGGAGGGGCGGACTGCCGGGCGCGTGCCAGTTTGTCGGGAGTACCGAAGTTTCGCTTTCGGGGAAGGGCGCATCGGGCGTCAGCCGGGTGATGGCGTCCATACCGTCCACGGCGCGGGTCACGTCGAGTTCGACAATCGAGCCTGCGGTCATGGCGTGATGCGCGGCCGCAGTAGCCATCACCTTGTCCGAACCCGGGATTGCGCGGGCCTCCCAAATTCCCACGGGATTGAACGTGTTGTTTCCGTAGTAGGCCAGCGGCATTTCACCGTTCGGATGGGTGGTCCAGAGTTGCTGATAATGCACCGCGTTGCGGTCCACATAGTCCCAGCGGGTGTAGATGATGCGGCCGTCATTGAGCACCGCCGGATCCCACTCCTGCGTCTCATGATAGGAGATTGAGTGAATGTCCGAGCCGTCTGCATTGGCGCGGGTGAGGGTGTAGACCGGGCAGGGACCTGAGCCGCACCGATGGAAACCGCCGCGTCGTGTCGACGTGAACAACAGTCGCCCATCGGGCAGATAACGGGGCGCAAAATCATCGAAAGCACCGTCGGTCAACTGGTGCGTTCCCGTACCGTCCGCCAACATTTCGTACAGGTGGTAATAAAACCCGTCATGCCCCTTCATGTCCCCTGCCTTGAGGGGCGAGGCCTCCGTATACGCGAAAAGGACACGGGTTCCGTCGTACGACACATCCGGCTGCATGAAACTTCCCGCCGGGAAGGTGTCCGCAGACAGTGGGCGACATTGCATGGATTGCCCCGGCGCGTCCAGCGCAAACAATCCGCCGCCCGGCCGAGCCAAACGCCCGTAATATTGGGTAAGCTGGTGGCTGAAGGACGATGGCACCTGTTTCACAAAAAGCAGCGGCCCCACCTGCGCGAGTGGATGGGAAAACACCATTTTTCGACGAAGATCATGCGCCCGGCGCCACAGTCTTTCCAGACCGGGGTTGTCCCCACTCTTGTTCACGCTCCCAAAGTCCGAGCAAAGGGACTGCCAGTCGAGAAGACCGGGGTACTCGATCCCTTGGGACTGCATCGCCTGCAACAAGGCATTGCCCCGGCCAATCAGGAGTTCGGTGGCCTCGGCGTAGGTGCGGGCCGCGCGGGCTGTGCCGATGCCGTCTTGCAGACGCCAGTCCCACTCGATCCATGCCTGTTCAATCCCGGGGCGATAGTTTAGGGTGGGGGCGGGGGTATCTGCGGGGGGGGAGGGCTGGGTGCACTTGCCCAGAGGCCATTCATACTTGCCGCTGGCAATGGAAACAGCGTTCCAGCGAAGCGTAGGGGAACCGGAAATGGCGAGAACCGTCAATCGAACCTCGCTTTGCGGTCCGGAGGGCTTTGCGGAGACCTCCAGCGGAAGCGAGCCATTCCCCAGGGTTTGTTGCCAAACCGTTTCGCCGTTGACCACCACGGCAAGTTCCACAGCACCGTCCGAAACCTCCGCATTTCCCGTCACGCGCCAGGCATCCGACACATTGGTCGCGGACAGCATCCATTCCGCGCCTTCGGCGGTTTGCAGTGCAAAAATCAACGTGTTTGCGGGTGTCAACAGGGCCGCTTGCGGCCCGGTTTCGCCGCCGATGAAGGAAAAGCCTGTGGAAACCGCGCTGGGTGTCACAGGCGTGCCATTCATCACAATTCGTGCCGCGTCAACTTTGGGACGGGCAGGGTCGATCACCAGCCGAGCATTGCACCAGTTTGCCAGATCGCAGCTGATACCATCGCCGCCGTCGCGGGCGAGCAGCTTGAGTTCCTGGGCATCTTCGAGCGGGATGTCAATCGGCACAGCGGGGGTGTCGTCCGTGCAGCGTGGGCTTTCGAAGCGCTTCACGCCGTCGACCCAGACCTCCGCCACCACGCTGCCTCGGCCACCGCCCTGAAACTGCACGCCGAAGTCCGCGAGAAATCGCTGATATTCGCCGCCGAGTCGAAGGACAATTTCACCGTTGGCATGGCTACCCAAGCCTTTTTCAAAGGCGACACCGGCCACTTGCAGGGGCATGCCGGGGCGACCGTCCGGGGGAACCGTTGAGGTGTTCAATCCCAGATTGCCCCACGCCTGTTTTTGCGTGGTAATCAGCCGACCGGCGGCGTCGGAGATGAACTCATCCGAAAACGTCGTGCCGCACAGGGAACCCACAACCAGTATCATCGTTATCCAACGCATGTTCTACGCTCCTTTGCCCTTTGGTGGAGCGTAGACCAAGCGTTGGGGGCGATGCAAACTGAGGCGAGAAGGATTCGAGCCCATCGAACTTCCTCGCCTGTCAAAGCGTGCGGTGGCTCAGCTTGGCGAAACCGCCATGCTCACGTGCAATTGGCGGAAATCCATGTCCGCCGTTGCCAGTTCCCGTTGCAAACAGGACGGGCAATACGTGTGGGTGATGATGTCCGGGAAGGTAGTCGTCCTTTTCTGCCATTCCCCGTTTTCGTGAACCTTTTTGCATACGCAGCATTGTCTAATCATAGCAGACCTCCTTGTCTCTTCTATTGCGCCTGATCTATTATCGGTCTGGATAGCTCAACACTTTAGTGGAAAATATTTCAAGCGTGTCAACAATTTACTGGAGGCATCATGACCGACCTGCCCTACCTAGACAAAGCTCCGAAAAATGAGCGTGACTGGCTGGAAGCGCTGGTCAAACTGGCCCGCTACCTGCGGACCCCCGGCGGGTGCCCGTGGGATCGCGCCCAGACCTCCCGAGACTTTGCCCGCTTTGCCCAAGATGAGGCGAAGGAGTATCTGGAGGCCTTTGAGGGGGAGTCGGACGACGACCACATCGCCGAAGAGTTGGGGGACTGCCTTTTCACGCTCTTTGCATCCATGGTGGCGGGCGAAGAGGAGGGGCGGTTCACGGTGTTGGATGCCTTGCGAGGGGCACACGACAAAATGGTGCGGCGGCATGCGCATGTCTTTGCGGATGACCCGGCCGCGACCCCGGAAGACGCCGTGGCAGCTTGGGAGCGGGTAAAAGCGGAAGAGAAGCGACGCAAGGGAAAACCGGGATCCAGCCTGACCGAATAAACCTATACCGGAAAACTTAGCCGGTCGGTTCGCCCGGGGACTTGATGGTAATCCCGGCGGAGGGTGGCCTCCAGAAGATCTGGGGCTGCGGCGTTCCGCTCGACCAGAAAACGGTACAGCAACATGACCCGGTCGGCCAGACTGAATTCATGGGAGCGACCGGTGTTTGCCCAGAGCCAATCGGAGAAGCCCATGAAGGCGTCGAAGGGGGTGTCTACTGTTTTCCACAGCCAACTCAGTGCTTCCGGGAAGTCCTCGGAATTGACGAAGAGGTCGAAGTAACGCGCGAAGCGCTTGAGCCGCTGGACCTGCGCGAACGACAAGCGGTGTGTCTGCAGCACTTCGTAGGGCGGTACCGGTGAATAGGCCATCGCACAGGTATCATCGTGGCGCTGGATGGGCGCGCCTTTCAAGCGTTTCAAGATGCCCACTTGAATTGCGTGGGGTTGAACAGCCCAAAGCCGATTGAAACCATCCGCGAATTGTTCCCAGCCTTCTTCCGGCAAGCCCGCAATGAGGTCGGCATGCAACAGAACCCCGGTTTCATGGTGCTGTATGGGTTTGTGAAGGACGCGCTGCTGTCGAAGACCGGCATCGTCATCGGGTCGATCTTCGTCGTCACCATCGTGATGGGTGATTTTGTCACCGTCGGTGTCATGGGTGGCCAGCAGATCGCCTCGGCCGGCAAGATCATCGAGACGATCGCCCTGGGTCTGCTGTCGACGATCTTCTCCACCATCCTTGCCATCCCCTTCAGTTTTCTTGCCGCGCATAACATCATGTCGCGCGTCCCCGGCGGCAACCTTATCTATTATCTGACACGGACTCTTCTTAACATCGTGCGTGCCATCGATACGCTGATTTGGGGATTGGTGGTTGTCGTGTGGGTTGGCCTTGGATCATTTGCCGGAGTGATT
>CAIZGN010000595.1 GCA_903932505.1 Candidatus Hydrogenedentota bacterium | reverse complement strand
CCAAGAAATTCAACAGTTTCGGGTCCCGGATTGGTCCTGATTGCGGCCTGTTTTTTGCAACCTTATTCCGCACAATTCACCAGCCAGCCACAAGACACCAGCGGTTCCGCAAGCCCCCTTGGGGATTTTGGCTAAATTCAATGGTTGCAATGGTTTGAGGATTTTCGCGTTTTGGGAGGATCTTCTTTTTTGTTGTGCCCGCGCAGGATTGTGGTATCCTAGCCTGTGATATGGCGAGGATATTCGACACCACCGGCAAGTCCACCCTTGCCCTGCGCAAGCGCAGGCAGTTCCTTCTTTCCCAGATCAAGGTTCCACCCAGGGGCGTGAGGGCCTCGTTTGTCGAGCGGTTCTCGGTCTGTGGCAAGCGCAACTGCCAGTGCCGCCACGGGGGTGGGAAGCATGGCCCCTACTACTATCTGACCCAGTGTCTTGGGGTGGGCAGGGTCAACAAGTTCCTCCTTAAGACCCCGGCCCAGCAGCAGGCGGCACGGGAAGCGATCGACAGCTATCGCCTCTTGGAGGAGCAATTGGAGGAGTTGTCCCAGATCAACACCGAACTTCTGCGAAGGCACGAGGGCCTTGGGGATGAGTGATGCCAACTTCCAGGACTTGGGGCGTTTTGTTTCCTATGCCACAAAGCAGTTCAATCTGCCGCTCCTTGGCGGGTGCCTTGCCGACCGGAGGGTGGCCCCTGAGATTCCTTCACGGGCTGTCGGGTTGAGCCTGCTTCTGGGCGAGGTGGTGCACTGCCCAAGCCTGCTTCAACTGGAGCAGGAAACCGGTCAGCCACAATGGCAGCGGCTGGTGGGCTATCCGCACCCGATCAGTGATGACACCTTCGCCTACGCCAGCGACCGGATGGATCCGGACCAGCTGCGCCGTGGCTGTGTCTACATCAACCGGATGCTCAAGAGGGGCAAATCCCTTGAAAGGAACAAGGTCCAGGGGCTTCTGGTGGTGAGCATCGACGCCAATGAGCAGTTTTGCACCGATCATCGCTGTTGTGATGACTGTCTGAATCGGGAGGTGGTCTGCAAGGATGCCAAAGGGGGCGAATTCAAGAAGGTTCAGTATTACCACAAGCAGGTTTACGCCCAGTTGAGCGGAACCCATATCAGTGTGATTCTGGACTTTGAGCCTCTTCGGCAGGGGGAGGAGGAATGCGGGGCGGCGCTGCGGATGCTGCGCCGGATACGCCGGATGTATGGGGCGCGTTTCTTTGATGTGGTGGTGGTGGATTCCTGGTATTCCAACGGCCCGTTCCTCAAGACCGTGGTTGAAGAACTGGGGTGGCCGGTTGTCGCGGTCCTGAAGCAGGAGCGCTTTGAAGTTTATCAGGAGACGATGGCCCTGGGGCGGGATCAAAAGGCCGGGGTGGTCGAGAGGGATGGACGACAGGTCGAGATCTGGGATGTGCGGGCGTTGCGGTTCAGCGACTCCTACCCGGGACCGGTCCGCACGGTGCGCACGGTTGAGAAGTGGACGGAACATACACGCAAGGGGAATGAGCGGCAGGAGGTTGAGAAGGAACAGAACTGGATCTGGGTGGTCGCGGGCGACCTGGACGCCTTCGGCGGGGAGGTCATCCGGGACATTGGCCATCTTCGCTGGAGGATAGAGAACAACGCCTTTGGCGAGTTGACCCAGCACTGGAACCTGACCCATTGCGCCCATCATCAGCCGGTTGCCGTGGTGGCGCTTCTTTGGATAAAAATAATGGCCTTCACCCTGTTCCATGCCTTTGCAATCCTGCATGGGAAACATGTCCGGGCGGGCAGGGCCACGCTGCAGGAACTGCGTGAGCGGATCCTGAGGTCGCTGCTCTGTGGACCGCCGGTATTGTGCTTCAGCGGTTGAGCAGGAGGCGGGAATCACAGGTTGAGGCTCTGAAAAGAGGCTCCATATCAGGGGCGCACCGGGATTTCACTCCCGGCACGCCTCAATGCCACCGTCTTGCCCTTTTTCCGGACGCCAAAGCACGCTCATAACGATAATGGCAGGCACATCGCTGAGCAAAAATCGACTCCCACCTGCTCCCACCACAAATCCCATCCAGCTTGCGGAATAGCTGACAAGACACCCAAAGTCGTGTCATTCTGCACTTCGCACCCTACTTTTTCGCCTATTTCTCAACACAGCTCAAAACCCTGCGTCATCCGTGT
>CAIZGN010000594.1 GCA_903932505.1 Candidatus Hydrogenedentota bacterium | reverse complement strand
GTGGTTCTGGTGTTGGCGGGCCACATCATTCTCAAGCGCTGGGAATCGCCCTCCGGGCTTGTGTGCATCAATTACATCACGGCCATGACATTCTTGGGCGGGACCGCCCTGTTCCATTTCACAATGGCAGGGTGTGTGAACATCGGTCTGGTCATTTTCAAGCTCAGTCTCGGGCTATTGACGTTGTTCCCGGTGTTCTTTTATGCCAGCCAGATCGTGGGCGGATGTTATGGTGGTATTGTCGTGGACAACGCCTTCTGGAAATCCACCGTCTACGGCAAGCCACGCTCCTCCTACGGAAAGGCGTACACCCTCGCGAAAGACGGGAATGTGCAGGGGGCGGTTCGCCAATTCCGCGCGTACTTCGACGAAGACCCCAAAGAAGCCTCGCCCCTGTTCTACGCCGCCGAACTCCTTACGCAGGAACGGTTCTACAGCGATGCAGTGAACATGTACACGCGCATCATGGCCCTTTTCGAGAAGAAGGAAGCCGTTTGGGCCGGGGCTTGTTATCTGTTGGCGGAAGTCTACTCGCTGCATATGGGGCGGACGGAGGATGCGAAAAAAATGTTACGATCCCTGCTCGACCACACCCGGCAACGGCATCTGCGGCAAATGGCCACAGAACGGATCGAAATGCTTGATCAGCGGGATGGCACCGCCACCCGCGTGATTCAGGAGAACGAGAACAAAACCCGAACTTAGCCCGCGAGGCGCGAGGGGAATAGTCGTTTCGCTTCGTTCGCGCAGGACGTACAGGAGAACTGGATTGGAATTGCAACAGCGCATGCAACGTTTTCTAGCTGCGGATCTTTACGTGGCCATCACGGAATCTTTTTGCGGGGGTCGCTCCGCGCTTGAAGTGCTCGATGCCTGTCTGGATGCCGGGGTCTCCCTCATCCAGATGCGCGAGAAGGATCGCAGCAGCGCGGATCTCTATCGGCTGGGCTGCGCCTTTCGCGACCGTACCCGGGCCGCAGGCGCACTATTGATCATCAACGACCGAATCGACATAGCCCTCGCGGTGGAAGCGGACGGCGTACATCTGGGGCAGGAAGATCTTCCGCTGGTCGCCGCCCGGACTATTGCCCCCAATCTCATACTCGGCGCATCCAGCAGCGGGCTCGACCAGGCTCTGGCCGCGCAGGAAGCCGGGGCGGACTATGTTAACATCGGCCCCATCTACGCCACCGACACCAAACACGTGGCAAGTGGTGCCGTTGGCCCGGAAATCATCGGCGTCATGCGACCCCGGCTCCGCATCCCGCTCACCTGCATGGGAGGTATCAAGTCGCATAATGTGCACGAGGTGCTGGAACAGGGCATCCGGCATGTCGCCGTGGTGACCGCCGTGACGGCAGCGGACGATATTCGCGGTGCCGCCAAGACTATGCGCGAGCAGATTAACGCGGCCAGAGGCGCGCGGTTATAGCGCCAACTGCGACACGGCCGTTCGCCAGTTGTGGATGCCCTTTTTCATGTCGTCCACCGGGCCTTCCGGACTCAGTTCGTATTCGAGCATCAAAGGCCCGGTAAAGCGACCGCGAAGCAGTGCCTCAGCGACCTTTACTACATCCATGTTGCCTTCACCGATGATCTGTTCCTCCCCGCCAATGGTCCAGTCCTTGAGATGCACACTGTGTACACGCGCACCCAGTTGGGCAATGACCTCGTGCGGGGCCTCGCCGGATCGGAGGCAATGCCCGGTGTCGACGCATGCGCCAATGAATGGATGCCGGCCCTCCACCGCCTTCAGGGTGTCCTCCACCTTGCTGTAAATGGATTCGGGGCCGTGGTTATGAATCGCGATCTTCACCTGAAACTCTTCCACCAGCAATTCAAGATGATCGAAGGACGCCGGTTCCGGATAGGCAGAGAGGATGCCGATGCCCAGCGCTTTGGCGAACTCGAATTTTTTCCGACTGGCTGCGGCGTCTTCGTTGAAATGTTCCACACCATAGACAGGCACCCGGATGCCCGCATCCTGCAGGGTCTGCTTTACCGCCGCAAAACCCGGGTCGCCCGCGTCAGCCGGGAAATGCACCCCGCAAAACTCCATTTCGGTACTGCCGAGCGCCTTCAGATTGTTGATAGCCCCGGCCGTATCAAACTTGCGAAAGCTGTAGCTCTGCGCGCCCAGGCGCAGCAGCGCCTCCGTGGCGTGGGGCGTGACTGAGCAAGCCAGGGCCGGACGGCGACGAATCACGGGGCGGGAATTTGCGGACGTTTTCATGGTGTTCTCCTAGTGGCTTGTGTTTTGCATTCCGAGGTATCAGACTACGCTTGGATTGCCGGAGAAATCAAGAGGCGCTGTCTTGAACTGTGTGCTGGAGACTTGGAATACGGCGCATTTGGTGCTATGATAAAAGACGGTGGGTGCTGGGTTGGCATCTATCCTTTGAAGAAGTGGCACAAGTAATAACGAAGGAGATTGAACAATGTTGAAGAAAATGTTTTGTGCAGCTCTGATCGCGGCTCTGTCCTTGGGTCTGAGCGGTTGTGGTGGTGAAGCCAAGTCCGGTGGTGCGCCCGGCGCCAGCAAAATGGATGCCCGTGATGCGCGCGATGCGGCGAAAGACGCGGCTCCTGCCGAGAAATAGTACAGACTCCCAATAAAAATCCGTGGCCCCGCATCTGCGGGGCCACATGGAGAAATTGATATAATGATGTTAAAGAAATGGTTCTGTGCTGGATTAGTCGTGGTGCTTGCGGTCGC
>CAIZGN010000593.1 GCA_903932505.1 Candidatus Hydrogenedentota bacterium | reverse complement strand
CCTTGACCATGGTAGGCCTCCCTTATGTGTCTTACGTAAGTATATTAACGTAAGTACTGCGCGCGGTCAAGCGGAACGCACTTGGCGTGGGGGGCTGCACATCATCCGCCGTGAATCGCCAGCACACGGCACCCGACAGCCATAGCGACACCAGCCCCGGCGGGGTGACGACGAGGTCATAGGTAACGCGCACATAGGAACCGAACTGCTGCGCCTGGACATTCGAGACCACGACCGCGTCCGTCTTGGGTCCAGCGCCGGGCGGAGCGTCTGGTACGGCCTCAGTGGCATCGATGGTGGTAGCCGCACGCAGCGGAATCCCATCGAACAGCGACATAACGCTGACTGACAACCCCAGCACACACAAAACACCAATTGATTTCCATCCGCGACGCGAATACATGGCACCCACCTTTCCCGAAGTTGAAACCCGCTAGATCAGCTTCCTGATGAAGCCTCCCCAAGTTTGTCTTCCCTTGTATCAGAAAATTGCGACTATGTCAAATTTGTACCCGTTCACGGGATTATGGGGGATTGAGTAGGAGCGTGGGACTGGGTTCTCTGTTGAAGTCTGCTTGAACGGCTTGGACAAGGTAGTCGAAGGCGATCGGCACCAGTACACCAGGAAGCCTGCGTAGAGAGCCTTGACGGTCCGGACATGCACCGAGTGTGTACCCCTCTGCCGCGATCTCGTCCGGCGCAATAACCCGGCACCCATGCTTGGGATGCCCGCCACTATTACATGCGCCACAGGGGGGCAACGATTTGGACGGTTTGACGATGTCGCTGGAGGGCGACTTCGATGAAGTCGAAGCGTTCTTCAGCGCCTCGGCCAGCAACACGCGTAATTCGACAATCTCCTTCTCTAGGGCCGCAATTCGTTTGGATTGGTTCTGGGTTTCAACCCACAACCAGCGATCCAAGTCCATATGCAAATCCTCTGGACTCAAACAGGGCGATGGGGTAGCTCAAAAGCTGTGAACGAATACAAAAGGCCGACGTCTTGAACATGTCCTTTATGTTGTCGGAAAAACTGCCGTAGGTAAGGCCACCTACTATTCGAAGTGAAAAATAGCCGCCGAACACGCCGCATGTCGAAGCGAACATCCACCATACAAACCAACGGGTGCCAACCAGCATTCCAAGGGAGGTTAAGGATGCCTTATGCAGATCGGATGGAAGCGAAGACCAATGCACCTCCCACCATGCGTTCATTGCGCCGCCTGCAACGGCTATGGTCAGTCCGCCCACAACCAATCCGGCAACCCAGGGCCAGGCAGCCCCGCCCTGTGCGGACGGCGGAATGGGCGGTGATCCTGGACGGCGGGCGGGCTGGTCAAGGTCGAAATCCAACAGGATATCCAAACCCTCGATTCCAGTCCCATTCATGTCAGAGGGAGTGGGTGTGGATAGGCGCTCTTTGATGGCCTGTGCCCGGTCATCGTGGTGCATTGCGATCAAATCGTCGCAAACCTGCAGTGCCTGTTGTGTTTTGCCCATTTTTTCCAGACACAACGCCGCAGCATGCATCACTTCCTTTTGATGGGGATATTTCCGGTTGAGCTCTTCGAGTATGGAAAGCGCTTCCTTATACTGCCCTGCTCGGTAAAGAGAACCCGCTTCCTTGAATTTGTCGCCGCTGTTGTCGCTACTCATTGCCATCTCGCCTCCATATTCTAGTTTTTCGGGTGTGCGAAATTAGGCTTCCACCGGCCTATCCGAAGCATGCCTAGACCTCGCCTGCCATGCGATTATTCAATATGCCAATCCCCTCGATGGAGGCCGTCAGGTTATCGCCTGCCCGGAGGTAGCATCCTTTTGCCATTCCCACGCCGGATGGGGTTCCTGTGGCTATGATGTCGCCGGGTTCGAGGGTCATGGTTCGGGTGATGAACTCTATAATGGCACCTATGGAGAAGATGGTCTCTCCAGTGAGGGCGGATTGGCGCAGTTCTCCGTTCACTCTTAGTTGGACGCGGTGATTGCCTGGGTCGCCGAAGTGTGTGGCAGCTACCGCGCAGGGGCCCATCGGGCAGAAGCCATCGTGCCATTTGCCGTGCTGCCAGTCGAAGAAGACGTCGCGTTCGCGGTCTTTTCGGTCGGGGTTTGGTTTGTACTTCCGGTCGGATATGTCGTTGATGACGGTGTAGCCTGCCACGTAATCGAGCGCGTCCGCCTCGGCGATGTGCTTGCCTTTTTTCCCGATAATCACGCCCAATTCGGCCTCGTAATCGACGTAATCGGGATTGACGCGGGGAATGATAACCGGCGCATCGGGGTCGTTGATGCAGGTGCCGGGTTTGATGAACAAATAGGGGAAGGTTTCGGCGCGTTCCAGGGCCACTTTGCCTTCTTCCTGAATATGGTCGGCGTAGTTTCCAGCAAGCAAGAGTATCTTGCCAGGATGCTGGACCGGTGCCAGTAATTGCACATCCGCCGTGTCGAGTGTTTCCCTGGAAGCGTCCACCCCGTCATGCTCCAAGGATTCCCATGTGGTCAGCGCGGTTCCATAGTGTCCCCCGTGCGGCAACACATCAATCACCGAAGCTGCGGGAATGGATTTCCCGAAGGGAACAATGCATCCGTCAAAATAGAAGCCAAGACCAACCTCGTTCTTGTGGGAATATCGGCAAATTCTCATGTGATACGTTCCTTCTAGGCTAATGGGGACACCATCGCGGTAGTTGACACTATTTGATCGGCGGCTCGGACAGGAAACTCAGCCGGTACGTCATGGACAAGGACTGCCCGGGCTTGAGTTCCTGTTCCTGTGAGAACAGCTCAAGGTTGATTTGTTGATATTGGGGACGCCACCACAGTTGGGGATTCTTGACACATTTTGCATCGTAGTCGATGCGAATTCCGGCCTTGGCCTCGTGATTCAGGTAGGCGAATCCACCACCGCGCGCGGCCAGCATTTTGCCCTTGTCCGGGCCTCTGTTGTCCTTCCAATCCCGGTTAATTTTCTCCCACGCGGCCCCCTTGCTGTACACACTCACCACATCGGAGTCCAATGAAGCGGTAAACGCGTCGAACTCGGGACGCAAGCGGTATTGAAAGACCTTAGGGGCTGAACTGCGATTGACCACGCACGACTGGATCTCGACCGCATCCTTCTTCAGCGTAATACTGCGTTCAGCCGTGGATTTATCTTCCAGCAAGCGCGTCAGATGGATGGTGTTATCCTTCACCTCCGCGTGGAATGGTGAGAAAGCGGTTGAGGCAAAACCCAATTGACCGACTTCATCGAGCGCGCCCTGAAGGATGTTGTCCCGGGTGATGGCCGGCAACAGGAAACGTCCACTCGGCTTGTGGAAAAGTTCGATGAGTTTTCCATTTTGTTCCGGCAGCACGGTGATACGCCATATGTCATTTTCAAGGCGGGCGGCGGGCATGGCTTCCATTTTTTCGAGCCGTTCGAAGTAATCCTTCGAGGGCAACTGTTCGGACACCATGGACATGTTGAACTTCTTGCACAGCTCGATATAACGCGGCACCAGCTGGCTGTAATCGGCGGGCAGGTCGCGCTTGCAGATTCCGTTCTCCACTTTCCAAGGGAATCCATTCACCAGAATCAACGCGCGATACGCAGGAATCGAGGCCTTTTCCACGCGCGCAAGAACCTCGTTGTCCTCTGCGGCGGCCATCGCCTTCGTGAACAGGTCGACCGACTGCCGCGCCACTTCCGGTGTAAGCCCCAGTTCAACCGGGGCCGCCCCGCAATTGGGGTGACAATGCGACTGCTCTGCGTTGTCATGAATCAGCTTAATGTATTCAAGAATGGCGGGCGCGGCCTCGCCATAATGCAGATCGCAGAATTCCTCGACCAACGCGCCGCTATCGAGCGAAGGATCCCAAAGTGTCCGCGACAGCACATAATTGCGCAGATCGCAAAACTCACCGGCGTTGCCGTTGCCGTTTGCCTGCATGAACACGCCCCGCGCATTGTTCTCCTTGAAGAACCGTAAGTTGGGGCCAATCACACTCAGGTTCGGAAAGGGCAGGTCGTAATACGAAAAGTTGGTGTTGTAATTCCACACCCACACATTGTTACAAATGGCCTTCCAGGCCCGGACGTCTTCGCAAAACTCGCGGTTTTTCGCGCAATTAGGGTCATCGATGGGATGAAGTTCGCAGCATTCGATACTGCACAACTGAATCTGAACATTCTTCCGGGGGGTAATGGTCTTCGGGGCCTTTCGGGTATACCAATAGGCCAACGTGCCAATCTTCACGTTCGGGTATTGCTTCTCGACCCGCTCAGCCACCGCGTTGACCAGCGCGAGATTGGCGCCCATGGGCGTGCCTTCCCGCTGGTTAATCGCCTCGCACTCCGGACACCGACAATAGGCCTCATTGTCGTTCTGACTGACCGCGATGTTCTCCGTGCCGGGATTTTCCGCGAGATCGGCCAGCACCCCTTCGGCAATAATGTCGATCACCTCGGAATTGGTGACACAAGGCTCAGTGGCGGGCGTGGCCACCGTGCATCGACGTTCGCCGTCAATCAAAGAGAAATACTCAGGATGCGACTTGCCGTACTTCTCGGTCGTGATCCAGCGGCAATAGCTATGTCCGATGAGCGTCTGACGTGTGGAACCGCCCATCTTTTCGTCCTTCACCACGGTGTTCACCCGCATGCGGGCCGCAAAATCCTGCCGGTCGGCGTTCT
>CAIZGN010000592.1 GCA_903932505.1 Candidatus Hydrogenedentota bacterium | reverse complement strand
GGATCTTATTCGTTTTGCCCGGGAGGAAGTCATCCCCGTGGGACCGGGGCGCGGATCGGGCGCGGGAAGTATCGTGGCCTATTGCCTACGTATCACCGGCATCGACCCCATGCGATACGGCTTGCTCTTCGAGCGGTTTCTCAATCCTGAGCGCGTCTCAATGCCGGACTTCGACATCGACTTCTGCTTCAACCGCCGCGAAGAGGTAATCAAGTACGCCTACGCCACCTATGGCAAGAAGAACGTCGCGCAAATCGTGACCTTTGGCCGGATGCTGGCGAGAAACGTAATCCGTAACGTAGGCCGCGTGATGGGCATGCCGTATGGGGAGGTGGACGCTATTGCCAAGCTCATTCCGGAAGAGGCAAAGATCACCCTGGAAAAGGCGGCTGAAAAGGAGCCCGAACTCCGGCAACGCATTGATTCCGACCCGCAGGTGGCCCGCCTCTGGAGGCTGGCACTGCGCCTCGAAGGAACCATCGGCAGTTGTGGCACCCACGCGGCGGGGGTTGTCATCTGCGACCATGCCCTCACGGATCACGTGGCGCTCTACAAGGCCTCCAATTCTGATATCGTCGCCACCCAAGTCGAAATGACGTGGGTGGATGCCGTCGGTCTACTCAAAATGGACTTCCTGGGCCTGCGCACCTTGACGGTGATCCATGAAGCCGTGCGGCTGATCCGCGAAAATCGCGGCATTTCCATTAACATTGACAACATCCCCACGGACGACGACGCCGCCTATCAATTGCTCCGGAGCGGGCAGACTTCCGGCATATTCCAATTGGAAAGCTCCGGCATGCGCGACATCGCCAAGCGCATCGGGCTGCAAAGCGTCGAGGAAATGTGCGCCCTTGTCGCGCTGTACCGGCCAGGTCCAATGCAGTTTATCGACACCTATATCGACAACAAGTTCCATCCCGAAAATATCGTCTATGACCATCCGCTCTGCGCACCCATCCTAAAGGAAACCTACGGTATCGCCATCTATCAGGAGCAGGTCATGCAGTTGGTGCAGGCCTGCGGCGGCTTTTCGCTGGGCCACGCCGACATCGTCCGGCGGGCGATGGGCAAAAAGAAAAAGGAGGAGATGGACAAGCAGTGCGCCCTGTTTATTGAAGGTTGCAAGAATAACGGCATTGCCAAGGATCTCGCGAAGGTCATCTGGAACAAGATCGAGATGTTTGCCGGCTACGGATTCAACAAATCCCACAGCATGGCGTACGCCTTTGTCGCCTATCAGACGGCCTACCTCAAGGCCAACTATCCCGTCGAATTCATGTGCGCATTGCTCACCAGCGAATCGGGCAACCTCGAGAAGGTCGCCTACTATGTGGAAGAATGCCGCCGAATCGATATCGAGGTGCACCCCCCAGATGTGAATTACAGCCAGAAGGATTTTACAGTCGTAGGAAATGCGATTCGCTTCGGTCTCTGCGCGATCAAGAATGTGGGCGAGGGACCGGTTCTTGCCATCGTCGAAGAGCGAAAAAGCGATCCGTTCAAGGAGGTATTCGATTTTTGCGCGCGTCTGGACTCACGCGTGGTGAACCGGAAGCCGCTGGAATCGCTGAACAAGGCCGGTGCCTTCGCCAGTACGGGCTGGAACCGCCGTCAGGTGGACGCCTGTATCGAGGCCGCGCTCAGTGAAGGTCAAATTGCGCAGCGCGAACGTGCTGCTGGACAGACCTCCCTCTTTGACATGATGGGCATGGAAGAAAGCGCCGCCGCCATCCACCAGCAACCTGACCTGCCTGAATGGCCGGAACAGGAACTGCTCCAGTACGAAAAGGAGATGCTGGGGCTTTACGTGAGCAGTCATCCCTTGGCCCAGCATGCGGAACTCTTCCACCGCTTTGTCACACTGCGCCTCGTTGAGCTGTCCGAGCTCAAAGAGGGCACAGACGTTATCGTGGGTGGCCTCATCAACACCTCGCGCGTGCTCATCACCAAGACCGGGAAAAAGATGGCCTTCATCGGGCTCGATACCCTGGAGGGCCCTTGTGAACTTACTGTTTTTAGCGACCTGTACGAACAGAAAGGCTTCCTGCTAAGTCCCGATGCGATCGTGATGATCGCAGCCCACGTCAACATTCGAAACGGGGAGCACACCCTCATCGTCGATGATCTCTTCCCCATTGACGAGGCTGAACACAAGCTAGCCAAAGCCGTTCACATCCGCATGAATGCGATGGGCGCGACAAACCCGGATCCAGACAAACTCGCCCAACTGCTGGGGCGGACACCGGGAACGTGCGATGTGTATTTGCACTGCCGAACGGGCTCCGACGAAATCACGGTTCACGCCACGGATGCCTGCCGGGTCTCACCCACCCTTGAACTCCAGCGGGCCATCGAAAGCATGTTTGGCGCAGGGTCGGTTTACTTCTCGTCTGGCATGGGGCTTCCCACCCATTTCAAGAAGAAAGAAGCCCCCCCACAGCCCAAGTGGAAAAGGCGAGCGGCCTACTCAGCCAACTGATTCATATGCCCGAAAAACAGCCTGCGGTCGGGTTTGAACGAGATTCTGTCGCGGGCAAGATGCACCATCGCGTGAAAGTTTGCTATACTCCCGGCGTTGTTTATTGAATAGACCGGGATCCAAGTCGTCTTGGTTATTGTGGTCATCAATCGCGGGCGCCTCCCCGGCGCACACGAAATAACTAGCAAAAAACAAGGAGAGAATGATGAGTACACGTAACGTAATGTTTTTGACGGTTATCGCAATCGTCGGCATGGTGGCTGGCGCGGCCTTCGCCGAACCCGCCACGGCCGCCCCGGCCGCCCCGGCTGCAGCCGCCGCTCCGGCAGCCGCTCCCGCCGCGTCTGCGGATGGCAAAGAAGCCATCAAGATCGACCTGCCCGAGCCCTTCTTCGGTGGAACGCCCCTGGACTACTGGAGCCCCACCTTGGAACCCGAAGATTACAAAGATCGCGCGCCCTACCTGGCCCCCAAAGGCACGGTGCTCATTTCCAAGGGCAAACCCGTGACCAGCAGCGCGAAAGCGGCTCTTATGGGCGACCTCAAGCAGATCACCGATGGCGACAAAGACTACACCAAGACCAGCCTGGTCGAATTGCCTTCCGGCCCGCAGTGGGTTCAAGTTGACCTCGGACAGGACAACACCATCTACGCCGTCGTTGTGTGGCACTTCCACGAAGGCAAACGCGTTTACTTCGATGTCATTGCCCAAGTCGCCAGCGACCCCGAATTCAAGAGTGGCGTGACCACCATTTACAACAATGACGCCGACAATACCGCCGGCCAGGGCGTGGGCAAAGACAAAGAATACATCGAAAATCATCGTGGTCGCCTCATCGGCATCGACAACGGCGTCAAAGGCCGTTACGTCCGCCTGTATACCGGTGGCAATACGGCGAACGACCTCAACCATTGCGTTGAAGTAGAAGTTTTCGGCCAACCGGCGAAGTAGTTCCTGAAGCGGGTCGCGTAAGCGTCCGTTTACCAGATTAAGCGCATTGAGCAAACCGGAACCCTCGGGTTCCGGTTTGTGTTTTTTGCGGAGGGGCATCGGGGTGGTTTACACCATTGGCAATTTGCGAGTGAGAGCCTTGTTTCGCCCCTTCAGGGCTTGGT
>CAIZGN010000591.1 GCA_903932505.1 Candidatus Hydrogenedentota bacterium | reverse complement strand
GTTGAGGACAAGGATCAGCGCCAGCAACGGCAAGACGATTTTTGCAGGCGGATGCAGGACTTCTGGAACTCGAAGAGTGGCTCCCCCGGAGCGGAGCCTGAGGTCGTTCTCTCGCCGGACAACTTCCGGATCGTCTGCCACGTGAACGAGCAAATTACCAGCGCGGCGGGTGGGGATGAGAGTCGGGTCATCATCTACCAAGGAACCCTTGATGACAATATCCGTCCCCAATTGTTCAGTCGTTATGGTTCTGAGAACAGTGTCGTTTTTGCATTGAACCAGCTTTCCTCGAAGGGAACTTCGGTCACGAAAACGAGGCCGATGGGGTATCCAATGTTCGTCTCCCGCCAGGCGATGCCGGTTGCCGTCGCACACTTGCGTTCAGCTGCCGTCCACCTCGCCGTGGGATTGCCCCTCCGGCGGGATGATATGACCCTGTGCGGGGTTGGGCGTAGTGGGATGATTCCGAACCCAAGGACATCACCCGTCTCGGGTTGGCACGCGGATTCGAGTTTCCGATTCAATCTGGACCCGCCCGCCTTTGGTAAGGGGAGCGAGCTTGAAAGCCAGGACATTTGGCCGATGGCTTGTTTCGCACCCGAAGGATTCGACACCAGATCGAAGGATGGGCACGATTGGCATACTCCCTCAAGAAAAGTGGTATCCAGAGACCTGCTGGATTTTGGTCTCGGCTACCAACTATCCGAGGATGGCTTCGGAATCGAGTTCGGGCGGTTCGAGAATGAGAACGAAAACGGGCGCAGGGCGGTGTGGGCTGATGCCAACGGAAAGGATATTCAACACCTGGATCTGGCCTTTTGTGACGAATTGACAGCAACACGTGGGGAGCAAAAATACCGCTGCCAGAAACTGCAGATCGATTCAAAAGGAAGGTGGCTCTTCTCCGGCCTTCCTCTGGTGGGGGCAGCGCGGACCCAGCCGACCACATCCTATTGGAACATCTGCCTCGAACCAAGGTTTGGAGCCAACGCAGTTGAGGGGGGGGGACAGAACTCGACGACCTATCTCGGAATTGACGGTCCCTGGCAGGGCTCACCAAGGAAGGTTCATGTTGTGGACTTGTTCCTGCGGGTCGGGGAGTCTACAGACATGTCAACCGGCCGAGTCCCGGCCTTTGATGCCGACATCTCAATCGTGGGGGCATTTTCAGAACTGGACAGGGAGAAACGGGACGGATTTGTCAAACCTGCCCGATTTGGGTTTCATGCGGCTGTCACTGCGATGCTGCTCAATGCGCCCGTCACGAAAGACAACGAGGCTGAGGATATTGGGCGGCTTTTGGCTAGAAGCTGGGACACGTCACAGACCTCAGGTGATACGCCCTTCTGGCCGGAACTGACGCTTGCGATTCAGAGTGGATTCCGGTCGTTTGCACCACGGTGCACACATTTTTGCAGATTTGCCGCCTTCCGGCTCGGGAACGGTGGTGCGGTCGTGTTCTTTATCGAACCAATCGCTACATCGGGCACGATGCGCCCCCTTCTGGAAATGGTG
>CAIZGN010000590.1 GCA_903932505.1 Candidatus Hydrogenedentota bacterium | reverse complement strand
GAAGATCTGACCGGGAAGCGACCGGAAGCCTACACGGGCGACGAGCACGCCTATCGCAATCTCCTTGCCCGCGACGATATCGACGGGGTCATGGTGAACACGCCCATCGAGTGGCATATCCCCATGTCCGTGGACGCGATGAAAGCGGGCAAGGACGTCGGCTCCGAAGTGACCGCCGGGGAAGAAATCGAGGGCCTGTGGGAACTCGTCCGCACAAAGGAATCCACCGGGCGGCGGTATATGCTGCTCGAAAACTACATCTACACACCGGACAACATGTTGATCGCGAACATGGTTTCGCAGGGCGTCTTCGGCTTTCCCTATTACGCCGAGTGCGCCTATGTCCATGATTGCCGGAATCTGCGATTCAATCCCGATGGCTCGCTGACTTGGCGCGGAAGATCCGTACGCGACAATTACGGCAACAGCTACGCCACGCATGCGCTCGGCCCCGTTTCCAAGTGGATGGGTATGAACGACGGGGATCGCATGGAACGCCTGACTTGCATGATGACCCGACCGCGCACCATGCACGAATATGCGGTGAAGCAGTTCGGTGAAAACAGCGAACCCGCCAAAGTTGATTTCAAATTGGGTGAAATGGTCTCGGCCTTGATTCACACCGCTGAAGGCCGACTGATCCGGGTCGATCTCGATGTGCATTCGCCCCGGCCGATGTCCATCTACTATCTCAATCAGGGCACCAAAGGCTGCTGGGACACGCGTTCGGGAATTTTCATCGAGGGTCGCTCCAAAGGCGATCAGTGGGAATCCCTCGATGCCTATCGCGAGGCCTATACCCATCCGTGGTTTAAGAAATGGGGCGATGCAGCCTCCAAGACCGGACACTGGGGCGGCGACTATTTCGTCATGTACGATTTTGTACGCATGCTCAAGACCGGCCGGGAACCGTGGATTGATGTGTATGACGCCGCCACCTGGAGTTCGATCTACCACTGCACGCGCCAGTCGCTCGACCAAGGCAACGCCCCAATCGATATGCCTGATTTTACCCAGGGTCACTGGAAAGAAAAAGACTGGCGCAAGGATGCACTGAAACCCGTCCTGGACGAGGCGTAGCGGTTTTATACCGTCTTGGGTGCGCTGCGCTGCAGAAGCATCCCCACGGCCGCGATCCCGGCGAAAAGCGCACCTGCAAAGAAAGGCGCGGACACCCCTAAACGCTCCCACAATTGCCCGGCAATCAAGCTCGCAAGAAAGAGTACCAAGCCAATCGCCAGATTAAAGAGACCAAAGGCGGTACCGAGCAAGGCTTGCGGGGCGGTGTCCGCCACGAGTTTGGTCAGTAGACCCTGCGTCAGCCCCATGTGCAGCCCCCACAATGCCACGCCGATGAAAACGCCGATCGGGGCAGATGACAGGGCCAGCACAAGATCGGCGGCGACCAATACCAGCAGCCCGGCGACCAGCAACGCACGGTGGCTCATGCGGTCAGCGGCCCATCCCGCCGGATAGGCGGAGGCCGAGTACACGATGTTCATGACCACCAGCACAAGCGGCACCAAGGCAATCGCAAGTCCGGCGTGCTGAGCGCGCATGATAAGGAAGGCCTCGCTGAAACGGGCCAGCGTCATGGCCGATGCGAGTGCGACCACCAACCAATAAGCGCGCCCCAGTTGTCGCAGCTCCACGCGGGCGATGGGGGAACGCGCGGGACGACGTGCCGCACCTTCGGGTTCGTGTACCGCCAGCACAATGAGCGCCACGGTGATGCAGGCGGGAATGACAGCCACCCACAGGGCCGGGCGGATATTGTTCGCGAACCAGGCCAGGCAGCCCATCGCCAGCAAAGGCCCGATGAAAGCACCCACGGAATCGAGCGACTGCCGAAGTCCGAAGGCCGCGCCCCGCGATTCAGGCGGCGCAATCTCAGCCAGCAAGGCGTCACGGGGTGCCCCACGGATCCCCTTGCCCACCCGGTCCACAAACCGCGCGGCCACCACCCAGCCAATCGATGACGCCAGCGGGAAAACCGGCTTGGTCACCGCCGCCAGCGTGTAGCCAAGCACCGCGAGAAGCTTCCTTCGACCAAGATAGTCGCTGAGCATCCCGGAGAAGACCTTCACGATGGAGGCGGTGCTTTCAGCGACACCCTCAATGACTCCCAAGGTCGCCATGCTCGCCCCCAGCACCGTCGTGATGTAGATGGGAAGAAGGCTGTGGATCAGTTCCGAAGAGGCATCCATGAACAACGAAGCCAAGCCCAGCGCCCAAACCCCGGCAGGTAACCGCAACCACAATACTGATTTCCCCGGGCTTTTCATGGGAACAACTCCAGCAAGGTTTTCCGTCGAGGTCATACAGCGGCGGGGAAACATCCCTCCGACGCGCGAAGCGCAAGGAAATGATCCCCCTTCGAAGGGGGTGGCCCGAAGGGCCGGGGGATGTTCCGCCGTGCCATCACCGACTCCCGTACCAAACTAGGACAGCGTCACGCATCCCTTATGAATGGCCCGCTGCCCGTCCTGATTGAGCACATTGAAATGCACATGGGTCAACCCATCCACTTCGCTCTTGCCCAAGGCGCACAGCTTGATGCTGGAATCAGGCCGCACCATGCCGGTGAAGTTACACCGAATGGAGCGAATCCGATCTGGATCGCCACCGGCTTCCATATTGGTGATCTCGCGCACGGCCACGCTGAGCGTCGCCACACCCTGATACAGAATGCCGGGCAAGCCCACGAAATGCGCGAAGGCGGGCGAGGAATGGATGGGGAAATGCACATTGGAACAACCGTCGAAACGGTGGCAAGCCAGCGGGTCAATATACAGCGTCCGTTCCCAGACTGCCTCGCTCTTCGGGGCACGTTCGGGTAAAGCCGGAATGTTTTCCGCGCCCCGGGCACCGTCCAAGCACTCCACGCCGCGCAACATCGCCCCGGCATATTCGACAAACACCAGCTTGTGTTCACTGTCGTAGCCGTCATAGCGGATCACCATATGTGTGCCCGCGCGATGCGGAAGCATGGCCGCCAAGGTGCCCTCGATGCGGATTTTTTCTCCGGGGATAATCGTTCGGTGGCATTCCAGAATCTCGAGATAATGCACCTTCTGCTGCATAGCGTCGACCGGAAAACCCTCAGAATCCCAATGGTTTTCGATTTCCGACGAGATGGTCCAAGTGAGGGCGTTGGCAATCATCGGGGGCGCGACGATACCGTCCGGCCGCTCATCATCGAAGTATCGCGGATTGGCGTCATCCACACTCGCGGCATAATTCATCGACATCCGCGGCGTGACCACAATTTCCAAAGGGTGGCAATGGCTACCCACAAAGCGTGAACTGATTTCCATGTTGTTCTCCTACGTAACGGGGAATCGGAAAATAGCATTTTTTTGTTGAAAAATTCAATTTTCTAGACAAACTTATCCCCAAAAGCACCAATAGTCGCTGGGAAGCATCCGAGGCACAACGGGAAAGAATTATTTCATGTACTTATCCGCAAAATTCAGGTATTGCTCCCAGTCATAATCCGTCACGCCGTGTTTTCCCGTGCGGATATGGTAACCGATGGTGCTCTGCACAGATTGATTGATCGGCGGCATGTCCTCAGCCCCCAAACCATCCTTGCCAAGGAATCGATACACAGTCGAGGCCGTTTTTGCGGAGAGGAATTCGCCGCGCGGATCCGCCCACTTGTCGTCTTCCGCGCTGGCCACATAAACCGGTCGGGGCGCAATGAGCGCGATAAGTTCATGCTGATCAACCGGCAACGCCTTTTCGTTGTCGTTGTATTGCTGAAAGTTGTCGCAAAACCAGTGCGGAAAGACGTGATTGATCCGGGTAACGGTTTCGCCGAACCAGCGGCGGCTCAGCGATGCACCCCCACAACCGGAATTGTTCGAGATGACCAGCGCAAAGCGTTCGTCCTGCGCACCAGCCCACAGCGCCGTTTTCCCAAGCCGCGAATGCCCCATGACCGCGACTCGTTTCGCATCGATCGCGGGATCAGTCTCGAAGTAATCCAGGGCACGGCTCAGTCCCCACGCCCACGCACCTATAGCACCCCATTCGTCCGGTGCGGGGGCCGTCTGGCCCGGTTTGTAGAACAGCGGTTGTACCCCGTTCTTGAAACCATCGTCAAAATCCGGGTCGATATCGCCATAGTAGATGGTCGCCAGCCCATAGCCCCGCGAAATGACTTTTTCGACCGCCCAGCGCTCCGCATCACAACCCCGCGATTTTTCCTTGGCGTGGTGATCCACAATGCCGTATTCTTCCTCTTTGCGTTCCTGCATCCAGTGGCTGGAGAGCGTGATGCCCGGATCGGAAATGATGGCATGGTTGCCCAAGAAGTTCATCGATAGAAAGAGAGGAACCGGTCCCGTGGCCTGTTTCGGCAGGTACAGAAGGATGTCCATGCGCGGTTCGCCGTCCCCTGCCGCAAAATAGACAGAAACCTCCTTGCGCACCGCCTTTCCACCGAGTGCCTGTTCATCCTTCGAACCAATGCGGAAGTGCATGGCGGCGGGACGCCCCGGCGAGCGACCGTACATCTGCGATTGAAACAGCGAAAGCAGTTCCGGACGCCGCTTGGTGCGCCACTGTTCCGGGGTGGAAACAGAATCCCCGTTTTCCATGCGCAAGGGTTCCGGCAGGGTATAGGCCGGGACTTTGGACTCGTCGTAATTGATGGGGAATTCCTCGTCGGCACAGAGGAACGCGCCACTGATGAGAAGCAGGGTGAAGCCGATCATGGGATGCCTTTCTCTTTGGTTCCGGGCCTGCAAAGCCGTGTGCGATGTTGTATCATACTCCAGCGGCGTGTAAAATTCCGCAATGAAGTGAGAGCCTCGGGGTGCGCGGTGGAACCGCTGCATTCCAAATCAGGAGAACGATCATGTTGCGTGCGGTGGTGGTGGGCTTGGGCCCCATCGGAAACCTTCATGCCCGGTATTATGGTGCGAACCCGCAGTGCGAACTGGCCGGGGTCTGTGACCTCGTGCGTGAACGCGCCGATGCGGCGGCGGAACGCTATGGCGTACCGGCCTTTTATGACGTGGAGGACATGCTGCGCGCCTTGCGTCCGGACCTCTGCGGGATATGCACCGGCGGACACGAGTACGGCAGCGATCACTATGCACCGACGATGCAGGCCATCGAGGCGGGGTGTCACGTGTTGGGGGAAAAGCCGATTTCGAACGACATTGCCCAAGCCAAGGAAATGGTGGAAGCCGCCCGTGCCAAAGGCGTCTGTTACGGCATCAATCTCAACCACCGTTTCACCCCCCTGGCGAGAAAGGCGAAGGAATGGGTGGAGGCGGGCCGTCTCGGCCATCTCCTTTTCATGAACATGGCAATGTGGATCAAAAATCCCCGCGAAACCTCGCCCTGGTTCCAAATCAAGGCCCTGCATCCGCACACCATCGACATCATGCGTTATTTTTGTGGCGACATCTCCGCTGTGCAGTGTTTTGCGACGAAAGCACCCGGTCGCGCCATATGGTCGACCGCGCATTTCAACATGGAATTTGCGAACGGTGTGGTCGGCGGATTGACCGGCAGCTATGACATCGAGCGCGGACACCCTATGGAACGCTGCGAAGTAGCAGGCACGGGCGGGCGTTTCGTCCTCGATGATCTCTTCATGGAACTCACCTGGTATCCTGCGGGTTCGATGGAAAAAACGGTGATCAGCAACACGCCCTTTGGCGACATTACGGAAAAGACCTTCGACGACACCTTCCGCAATCGCATCGGCCGCTTTATCGAACAGGTCGCGGCGGGCTGTTCGCCGGAATCCATCGACGGATCCGGAGCGGATGGCTTGGCGGCGCAGCGGGTGCTGGCGGCCGCCATTGAATCAGTCGAGACGCGCTCCGTTGTGACCGTGGAACGAGACTAATCCATCCCCGCACGAAAACCGCCCCAGAAAAAAGTTGCGCTCCTGCCTTGGCGGCTAGTACCGTGGTAGGGAAGTCCGCCAAGTTTCGGGCTTTCAATTGGCCTGTGTCCAGAACGGAAACTCTTCCTCACCGGACAGCACCGCAACTTGCCAACACAAGGAACCGTCGATATGCTTCATGCCGCAGCCACCCTCCTTCTATTGTGTGCCCTGGGCAAACCGTATGAATGGGCTGTCCCCGTGCCCGGTGGCATACCCGCTTACAAGGAAAGCCTGGTATGTCAGGAAAACGCGCCCAATCCCTACGCCCACGCCCCGGCTCTGGCGGAATTGGCCGATGGCACCCTCATTTGCGCTTGGGAATCGGGTGCTGGCGCGGATAATGACGATCTCGCCATTGTCACCGCACTTTCCGAACCGGGCGGCAAATGGGGCAAACCACAAGCCGCTGTGCAGAAATCCGGCCTGCGCCCCGCGCATCCGGCGCTGTTTGCTTCGGCGGACAACAACCTTTGGCTGGTCTATGGTACGCAGGCCGCCGACAAGATTTTCACCACGCTCAGCAGCGATGGCGGCAAGACATGGCAACCGGAGCGCGTGCTGTGCGAAACCCCGGGATGGACGCCCGCAGGCAAGCCTGTTCTTCTGGCCGACAAAACCATCCTCCTTCCCGTAAGCAACGCCGGAACCAAAACAGCGGGTGTGCTGCTCTCGAAAGACGCAGGCGTCACTTGGGCCGCCCCAGTGACCATCGGCGAGGCGGGCCTCTGCAGTCCGGCGCTGTTCCAGCGTGCGGACCAAACCGTCGTTTCTTTCATGGCTCCGGCGGATGGTGCCCCACACCGCCTTTGGAGCAGCGTGTCAGCGGATGGCGGGCAGACTTGGTCGAAGCCCGGCAAGACCGAAGTTCCCTGTGGCGCTACCGCCATCGATCTTATTCGACTGACCGATGGCAATTTGCTGCTGGCGGTCAATCCCGAACCGGATGGCTCGCGCATACGCCTCAGTCTCTGGCTCTCCACCAATGAAGGGCAAAGCTGGGTCGCCTTCAAGGACGTTGAGCGCGCGATTGGTGTTTCCGCATCGCCCGTGCTGCTGGAAAATCGTCGTGGCGGTATCCACATGGCCTACGAGCGCCCGATCGGAGCAGTGAAATGTGTCGCCTTCAACGAGCCCTGGATCTGGGACAGCAATCTCGTGCAGGGGGAATTCCCGCTGCACAATGTACTCGCGCCGCTGGACAATTCCAACGATGATCCGCGCTGTGCCTACCGGCGCGAGCCGGGCACGCTGCCCCTGACCTCCGGAGCGGTCGAGGAACACATCGGCACCACCGTCCAAGGCACGGAAGGACAAGCGATCGATGCGGTCTCCGCCGTTCCCGCGCTGGCATGGTTCAAGACCGACAGCACCGTCCCAGAAGGCATCGCCGCGAAGGCTTGGTTCACCGCGTCCCCCGAGGCGAGGGAGCAACTCAAAACCCTGTCCCAGTGGCGCAAAGGCGTCGGCTATGACGGCGGGGCGGAAGGCTTGCAGGCGGCCATGCAGCAGCAGCGCGACTTGCAGGATGCAAAGATAAACGCCATCATCGCCGCGCCCGATCGCATCTGGGTGGGAACCAGCCGTGGTTTGTTCTCCACCGATGTCTGGGGTCACCCCCTGGTGCGATACGCCGAATACGGCGTGAACGGCCCCCTCGCCACGACCATCACCGCGCTGGCTCTTGATGCCGAAGGAACGCTGTGGGTGGGAACTCCGGTCGGCATCAGCCGCCTGCACAAGGACGGACACTGGTCCTGCCTGCGTGGCAAAGAGGGCCTGCCGGTCGAAGAAGTTACGGATATCGAGATGGCGGCGAATGGGGACATCTGGCTCGGCACATCGTCGGGCCTCATTCTCTACCGCCCACAAGCCGCCGAACGCAAGTGGTTTTACCGGGAAGGGCAACGCTATCTGCCAGATGACCATGTGAGCGACGTGGCGGTTTCCTCAGACGGCAAATCCGTCTATTGCGCCACACCGAAGGGACTGGGCCATATCGAACTGACGGACACCACCCTGCTGAAGAAGGCAGAGGCCATCGAAAGCCTCATAGACGTGCGCCATCGCCGCATGGGCATGGTCTCCGCCTGCACACTCGAAGATCCCAAAGACCCGACGAAGTACGACATTTCAGACAACGACAACGACGGCCTGTGGACCGCCTATCACGTGGCGGCGATGTCGCTGGCCTATGCCGCGACCGGCAACGAGGCCGCGCGCGAGTCCGCCAAGAAGAGCATGGACGGTGTCCTGCTCCTGCAGGATGTGTCCGGCATTCCCGGCGTGGTGGCGCGCAGTGCCCTGCCGGTGGATCGCGCCATCAAGGAGGGCAAAGGCCCGAAGAACAGCGTGAAGAAACAGTGGCGGCCTTCGCCGGACGGCACACTCTACTGGCTGGCGGACACGTCCAATGACGAAATCGACGGGCACTATCTCGCCTTCTACACCTACTGGGAACACGTTGCCCAGTTTGATCCCGAGGAACGCGCCCGCATCGAGAAGCATGTGCGCGTGCTCACCGATTCGATCATCGCCAATGGCTACCAGCTCTACGACTGGCACGGCCAGCGGACCTATTGGGGCTTCTGGTCACCGGAACTCATTAATAAGGATCCGTGGCACTTCCTCGAAAACGGCCTGAACTCGCTGCAGATGCTGTCCTTCCTCAAGGTGGCCCACCATATCACTGGGGACGACAAATACAAGCGCCACTACGACAATCTCATCCGGGATCACGGGTATCTGGACAACCTGCAACTGGAAAAGAAGGTTTTTCCGGATGAAAACAACCACTCCGACAACCAGTTGGGCTGCGTGGCATGGTATCCGATCCTGCAATTGGAATGGACCCCGAGTGTGCGTCAGGTGCTGCACAAGGCGGCCCGACGGCATTACCGCACCCTCGCCGTGGACCGTTCGAGCTTCTTCAATTATGTGTTCGCAACCATTGATCCGCACTAT
>CAIZGN010000589.1 GCA_903932505.1 Candidatus Hydrogenedentota bacterium | reverse complement strand
GGGGCCATCGGCCTGGGCCATGTGCAGTTCGCGGCGCGGGTGGCCCTCCAGCCCCGGGTAGAATACGCGCGAGACCAGGGGATGCTCATGCAGAAATTGTGCAAGCAGCCCCGCCGTCTGCTGCGCCCGCGCCACACGCAGGTGTAGCGTCTTGATCCCGCGCAGCAGCAGCCAGCAGTCCAAAGCCCCCGGAACAGCGCCCACCGCCTTCTGGATGAAGAGCAGCCTCTCTCCCAGCTTCGCATCCGCGGCGATCACCGCACCGCCTATCATGTCATTGTGTCCGCCGAGAAACTTCGTGGTGCTCTGGATCACCAAATCGGCCCCAAGGGCAATCGGTCGCTGCAGCACCGGAGACATGAAGGTGTTATCCACGAGGGTGAGCAGCCCATGGCGCTTGGCCACCTTTGCCGCGCCGCGCAGGTCGGCGATCTTCATGAGGGGGTTCGTGGGGGTCTCTATGAAAAGCGCCTTCGTCTCCGCACGGATAGCCGCCTCGATGCGTGAGCAATCGCCCATGTCGATGTAGTCGAAGGCAAGCCCGAGCGGACGCAGCACCTGCTCGAAGAGGCGGTAAGTGCCGCCGTAGAGATCGTCCGAGCACAGGATCCGGTCTCCCGGGCCAAAGAGACCCCATGGCTGCGGACACGGCTGCCATCCCCGAGGCGAAGGCAACGGCGCGTTCGCCCTGCTCCAGATCGGCGAGGACTTGCTCGAGCGCGTCGCGCGTCGGGTTGGCGGCACGAGAGTAGTCGAATCCGAGATGCTTCCCGAACGCCTCGTAATGATAGATGGCTGACAGGTAGATCGGCGCGCTGACTGCGCCATAGGCCCGGTCTGCGCCCACGCCCGCCTGGGCGGCCACGGTGCTCGCCGAGCGAGGCCGTTGTCCACGATGTTTCATCCTGATTCTCCCATCACAATCAGCACCGTGGATCTCTCGCATGTCCGGTCAACACCAACCCTTTCCTACCGAAAGTGCTAAGCATGTCTCCGGTATGAAGTGTCAACCTATGTGTCCGGGTCAACACCTGGTGTTATTGGTGGGTGGAGGAAGCACAAATAGCGCGGAAACTCTCATGGATGCTTGATCTACGTTTTTCGGTTTATGAATCCACCCCCAAATCTACCCCCAGACTGCGCGCCGCTGCCCGGCGCCGTACAAAGCCGATTCTACGCTAAGGAACTCGCTGGCTACTATAAGCATTCCAATCCATCGGCCTGCTCCCGCAGTAGCCGAGCCAATTCACGCAGCATCGCCCGGTTTGCGCGGGGAAGAAAAAGAAGTATGTCGATTGAAGACGCTACGTGCGTTTGCATTTCTTGCGCACTGATTTGCGTAGCGATAAGCGGCTGGGGTGCTCCGCAAGCACCCAAAAAAAAGGCGAGAGCCTGAGCTCCCGCCTTTTTTCAGCCCTTGAATGACAGGGCGCTACATTACTGCCTCGTACCTTAGCGGCAGGTCGCCGGCAGGTACTTGGAGTTAACCGTGGTAGATCCGCCGCCCGAGGTGCCGCACTTCCAGACGATAGAAGCACCGGCCGCGGTAGACAGATTGACCACCGCCGGAGTGGCAAGCGCACCATCCCAAGGGGTCAGCGTCAGGACATTAGTCCCTGAAGCCAGCATGGCCGTGTTGTAGGTGATGGTGATCTCACCTGCCGCGTTGGACACGACCGACGTTACGTTGTTCGTCGCCGGGGGAGGCGTTGTGCCTATGCCACCGCAATCGCCCGTGCCGGTACAAGCCATGGAGCCCGCGCCTTTGGACTGATAGGTTTC
>CAIZGN010000588.1 GCA_903932505.1 Candidatus Hydrogenedentota bacterium | reverse complement strand
GCCTTCCAAATCCCAGCTTTGTCCAGTGGAGTTACCGGGTTCGACTTCCTGATCTTCCTGCACGCCGGTCCATCCCGTCGTGCCACAGTTTACCTTGTCAAAAATAGTAATGTCGGTTCCCAGACCGGCTGCAAACGCCCCACTTGAGAGCACCACGATGATAACGCTCAACACCAGTTTCTTCATGACCTCACTCCTTCGTTGTTTCTTTTTTTGACTGTATCTTCTGTTTTTCGTTTCAACTTCAACCCGCAACAGCCCACTAAAGAGCATAACCCGTGCCAAAGTTCTATTTTAGGTGTAAAGTGTTGTGCCTCAATATATTAGGTAAATGACGCAAAAAGGGGCGTGTTGGTATTTTTGCAATAAGTGATTCAAACTTGAATAACTCTGGCATTGAATATGCCGGAGAATGCACTTTCGTGGTGTTGTTTGCGGGGTATGCTGGCTGGATTCAGGGGCGGTTTATAGCTCTGGAATATGGTTTCTGAGCAGGGTGCAAAGCTTTTCCGAGGCCCGGCTGGCTGTTACCATGACGTGTTCATGGGTGATGGGGGGACCCTGCACCCCGCATACATTGGTTACGCAGGAAACCATTCCGGCGTTGATGCCGATTTGACTGCAACGGGCGAGTTCCGGGGCGGTACTCATTCCCACGGTCATCGCTCCCCAGTGTTGCAGCGCGGCAATCTCGGCCCGGGTCTCGTAGCACGGGCCGTGCATCCATACATAGGTGCCCACCGCGCTGCATCGATCGAGGACGAAGCCTGGAGCCAGTTCCCCGGGCAGGGAAAAGCGGGCACAGGGCCAGGCCCGCACTGCGTCGGCCGCCACGAGGTCGCCGGGCTGCAAGGTTGTGTGCAGACCACCGACCGCGTTGGTAAAGAGCATACGCTCCACACCAAATCCCGCCAGTACATCGACCGTGCGGGTGACCTCCTCGAAGGTCCACCCCTCATACACATGCAGGCGGCCGGACTGGATGACCACCTGTCGTCCGGCACATTCCCCCAGTACAAAGGCGCAGATATGCCCTTTTACACCACCATCGGGCAATCCTGGCACCTCGTGAAAAGGGATCTCGCGATGCACGGCGTCCAGCAGTGGCAGCAGGTTGATACCCGAGCCGGAAACGATACCCACCGGGGGTTTCATGCGCGATTCCACGGGGCGGGCAGCAGGAGCCGCTCATAAAGTTGCAGCGCATATTCATCGGTCATGCCCGCCACGAAATCTGCGATGCGCCGCTCCATCGGGTCGTTGCTTTCCTCCCGCAATACCTCTTCTGGCGGATGGTTGACCAGGTATTCGTACAGGCGTGCGAGCATGTTTTCGGCCTTGCGTATTTCCCGGTGAATTTCCTCACAGGGATACACCTCCGCGTACAAGTAGTTTCGAAGCAAAATCATCGCTTCGCAGACTTCCTGCTCGATGCCTATCTTGTCCTCGTGCGTTCCCTCAATCAGCGCCACGACCATCCGGTCAATTCGTTCAGATGCTGTCACCCCCAGAACGCGCACCGCTTCGCGCGGCAAATTATCTGGTGTGATGACCCGGGCACGCACCGCATCGTCCACATCGTGATTGATGTAGGCAATTGCGTCGGACAGGCTCAAGACCCGCCCCTCGGGCGTTGAAGGCCCGGTGACGGGTTTCCCTTTGAGTAAGCCTTTCCCTTCAGAATGGTATCGAATCCCCTCGCGAACTTCGTGCGTGAGATTAAGCCCCGGTTTTTCTCCGCGATGCTCCAGCAGATCCACCACGCGCAGACTCTGCTCGTAATGACGGAATCCCCCCGGACATACCGTGTTGAGCACCCGCTCTCCCGCATGTCCGAAGGGGGTGTGCCCCAAATCGTGTCCCAGCGCAATCGCCTCGGTGAGGTCTTCGTTGAGCCCGAGCGCGCGCGAAACCGTCCTCGCGATTTGCGAGACCTCCAGGGTATGCGTGAGGCGGGTGCGGTAGTGGTCGTCGCGCGGCGCAAGAAAAACCTGGGTCTTCCGTTTCAGGCGTCGGAAGGCTTTGGAGTGCAGAATGCGGTCGCGATCCCGCTGAAAGCGGGTGCGGTAGGGATCTTCGGGTTCGGGTTCAACCCGACCTTTGGATGCGCTTGAAAGGGTCGCCCAAGGGGCTAACTGCGCCCGCTCGCGCTCCTCCAGCATTTCACGGATACAAGAATGTGCCAACTATTTTCTCCGCGGTTGCGTGCCCCGTCTTTGTGCCGCATTCTATCAGCCCCGGCCATGTCTTTGCATTGCCGCAGCATTTCAGCGTAGCATAAACGATTATGACAGTCCGCCGAACAGGGTGTTCCGGCGGTTGGTGGTCTCCTGCGTTATCAAACGAGAAGGTTGAGTTCCATGGAAGAGCAAAAGCAAGAAGTGAAACAGGGTGATGTGGATCGTCGCGCCTTTATGCGGCAGGCGGCTGCCGTGGTGGCTGGTGCTACGGTGGTGTCAACGACCGCGAAAGCTGACGTCTTCAAGTCCATCCTCCCCGCGTCCGTCCTGGGCGCGAACGAAAAAATCCTCACCGGCCACATTGGCACCGGCGGCATGGGACAGGCCCATCTCGGTTTCCTTATGCGCCGCTACATGCAGGACAAAAAGGAAGACTTCGAAATCATCGCCCTGTGCGATCTGTATCCCAAAAACCTGGCGAAGGCCGCCGGTATGGCCGGATATGCGTTCAAGAATTTCACGCAACACCACGATTTCCGCGAAGTGACCGACAACAAGGACGTGGACGCGGTGGTTATCGCCACGCCGGATCACTGGCACTGTCTGCCCACCCTTTTCGCCGCCGATGCCAAGAAGGCCATCTACTGCGAGAAGCCGCTTTCGACCACCATCGCCGAAGGTCTGGCCATGGTCGAAGCCGTGCGTCGAAACAAGGTCATCTTCCAGGGTGGAACCATGCAGCGCAGCGGTGAGTACTTCCAGGAAGCGATGAAGCTGGTACAGGACGGATACATTGGCACGGTCCATCGGGTCGAGACCTTTAACCATGAGAACAAGGAACTCGAAGGCATCGGGATGGGCGAGGACGATGAGGCCAAGTGGAAGGCTCAGGGCCTCGACTGGGAATTCCAGCAGGGCTGGGTCGAGCACAAGCCCTTCAACACCAATCGCTGGATTTACAACTTCCGCTGGTTCCTTGACTATTCTGGCGGAAAGATTACCGATTGGGGCGCGCATCTCATCGATATTGCCTTGGCCACCATGGGCGAGGACAAACACCCCAAGAGCGTTGTCGCCACCGGGAACAAGTTCTGCATGAAGGACAACCGAACCACCCCGGACACGCTGGACGTCATCTGGGAGTACGACACCTATCTCCTGTCTTTCACGAACCGCGTTTACAACGGCTACCTGCCCCAAGGCTACAGCGACCACGGGATCGTATACCACGGCACCAAGGGCACGCTTCGCCTGGATCGTGGTGGCTACGAAGTGTACAAGATCGACAAGAAGGAACCCTGCGAGCCGAAGAAAGTGCCGGGCGACATGAATTCCTTGAACCCCCGTCACTGGGACAATTTCTTTGACTGCGTGCGCAGTGGCCAAGACCCCATTAGCGCCGTCGAGAAACTCAACAACACCACCAAGACCTGTCACATGGGCACCTGCTCCTACGTGGCCGGTGGTGCCAAGTTGCATTGGGACGCGGAAAAGAACCAGTTCAAGGGCGACAGTGAAGAAGTGAAGCTGGCCAATCAGTGGGCCTATCGTGAATATCAGAACGGCTGGAGCCTCAAGGCCCCCTACAAGGCCTAGGGATTTCCGCCCCCCCTGCGTGTTTCCGGGGGAAGACCGGCAAAACCGGTCTTCCCCCTCCTGATTTTGTTTCTTCCCTGTTTTCCAGTTCGAAATTGACTTTTGACCCCGTTATAACGTATCATTGCCGGACTTGTGTCCAATCGTTATGTATTTGACGTCGTTTTCGTGGGCGGACGGGCCGTGTCGGGTTCGGCTGTCCGGTGTCTTTTGAGTTCCGCCAGGGGCGGTTCGCGAGGCGGCGCGCGGGGTAATCCATACGCAATAACGGTGCGGACATGGTGCGCAGCCGGGAGAATGGCATGTTGAAAATGAAGGTAGCTATGGTTGGGTGCGGCAATATCGGTGCCGACCTGTGCATTGCGCTCCAGAAAGGCGACCTCCCCGCCGAACTGGTGGCCTTGTATGATATCGACGAAGAGCGGGCCAAGTTGCTCAACCGCTCGTTTCAATTGAATGCGGAAGTTTGTAGCCTCGAAGAGGCCGTCGCAAAAGCTGATTTTGTCATCGAATGCGCGGTCGCCGGTGCGGTGAAGGATGTCGTGGATGCGGCCATTGGCGCGCATATCGACTGTCTCATCATGAGCGTGAGTGGACTCATGGCCCACCCCGAACTCTTCGAAGAGGCACGAAATAATAACATCCAGATTCGGATTCCGTCCGGAGCCCTCTGCGGCTTGGACGGCATTCGCTCGGCCATGGAAGCCGGTTTGCACAGCGTCACATTGACCACGCGCAAGCCCCCCAAGGGCCTCGCGGGTGCGCCCTATCTGGTTGAGAACGGAATAGACCTTGAGAGTATCACGGAGCCGAAAGTCGTCTTTGAAGGCAACGCCTTGGAAGCGGCTGCGGCTTTCCCGGCCAATGTGAATGTGGCTGGGGCCTTGAGCATCGTGGGCATTGGCCCCATCGAAACCAAGGTGCGGATCATCGCCGATCCGCGAGCAACGGAAAACAGTCACGAAGTCTGTGCCGAAGGTGCCTTCGGGCGACTGCAGACGACGACGACCAACATGCCGTCGCCCCGTAACGTGAAGTCGAGTTATCTGGCGTCGCTGTCCGCCGTCGCTGAACTGCGAGCGGCCGCCAACGCCTATCTGAGTTATTGCGCCGAATGTGGAGCAAAACGGCAAGGCTGACGGACCAAGCGCCCGCCAGAGAAGAATGGAGAACAGTCATGTACGCAGTAGTGATCACCGGCGGTAAGCAATACCGCGTCGCTTTGGGCGACACCCTTCGCGTGGAAAAGATCGACGCTGAAGTGGGTGCCACCGTCCAGCTTGACAAAGTCTCGTTTTTGGCCAATGAAGACGGCATTGTCGTCGATCCGGGTGCCTTGGCCACGGCGAAAGTTGTGGCGGAAGTCGTCTCTCAGGGTCGCGCGAAGAAGATTCGCGTCTTCAAGTACAAACGCCGCAAAAACTATCGGCGGACCCAGGGCCATCGCCAGTCCTATACGGAACTGCGCATTCGCGAGATTCAGGCCTAGGCTCACCGCACCACAGCGTAAACCCCTTCCGATGCGAGGTTTTTCCCGCAGCCGGAACGACCAGATAAAGGAAAACCGACATGGCTCATAAGAAAGCAGGCGGAAGTTCCCGCAACGGACGCGACAGCAAACCGAAAATGCTCGGCACCAAGAAAGCCGGCGGACAGGTCGTCGTTGCGGGCAACATCATCGTGCGTCAGCGCGGCACCAAGATTCACCCGGGAGAAAACGTGGGCCTCGGACGCGACCACACCCTGTTCGCGCTCAAGGACGGCATCGTCCAGTTCCGTTTTCAGAGCAAAGAGCGCAAATGCGCCGATGTCATCCCGACCCCGGCGGAATAGTTTCTCCGACAGTCGTTTTTTTGTGCCGTCCTTGTCCGCACCGGTTCGCGTAAAGCGTTGCCGCACGGTCAAGGACGGTATGTATTTTGGGCACCATGCCCGTCTACAACGCAGGATATCTGCACACAATGTTCATTGATCGAGTAAGAATACGAGTGACCGGTGGCGCAGGCGGAAACGGCTGTATGAGTTTCCGTCGTGAAAAATATGTGCCCCTCGGCGGTCCCGATGGCGGCGATGGTGGCAACGGTGGCGACGTCGTGTTTGTGGCCGACCCCCGGCTCATGTCCCTGCTCGATCTGCATTATCACAGTCACTGGAAGGGCCAGCGCGGTGTGCATGGCAAGGGCAGCGGTCTGCATGGTCGCAACGGGGCCCCGTCCCTTGTAAAAGTACCCTGCGGTACCATCATTCGCGATTTTGAAACCAAGGAATTGCTCTGCGACCTTGTGGACGAAGGACAGACCTTCTGCGCGGGTGCGGGCGGTCGTGGTGGACGCGGAAATACCCGTTTTGCCAATGCCGGTAACCGCGCCCCTCGTTTCGCCGAAAAAGGCGAGCCGGGCGAAGACCGCGACTACCTCATCGAGCTCAAAGTTCTGGCCGAAGTCGGACTCGTAGGACTTCCCAACGCGGGCAAATCCACCCTGCTGTCCCATCTTACGGCCGCACGACCGAAAATCGCAGATTACCCCTTCACCACGCTCTCTCCGAATCTGGGGGTGGCCTCGCTCGACCAGTATCGGACACTCGTGATTGCCGACATCCCCGGCATCATCGAAGGTGCGGCTCAGGGCAAGGGATTGGGTCATGATTTCCTGCGCCACATCGAACGGACCAAAGTGCTTCTCTTCCTCATCGACCTCGGCGACGAAGATCCTGTGCAAACCCGCATCGTCCTGGAAAAGGAATTGAGCGAGCATAGCGCCGTCTTTGAGGGTCGTCCCCGTTACTTTGCCCTCAACAAATCCGACGTCACCGAAAACCGCGAGCGCCTCGAATCCTTGCTCCCGCATTTTCCCGGTGCGTTCCCCATATCAGCCGTTACCGGCGAAGGCTTGGACGAATTGGTGGAGGCCCTGTGGCAGGAAGCCGAGCGCGTGCGCCAGGCCGCCGTGGTCAACGACATCCCCTTCCAGCCGGAGCGGGAATACACCTACACCGCCCCCTTCACCATTGTGGAAGAGGGCGACGGCTACCGCGTCGAGGGCGACCGGGTCTTGCGCGTCGTGCGCATGACCGATTTCCAGAATCCCGATGCCGTCCGCTATTTCCAGCATTCCCTGCAGGGGATGGGTTTGTTCAAGGCCCTCAAGCGTCTCGGCGCGAAAGCTGGTCAGCGCATCGTCATCGCAGGCATAGAGCTGGAATACGAACCCGACAGCATCGACCCCTGGAAGCGCTAAACCGAAATCGCCATTATGACCTATATGGAGCGCGCCGACCCGAGTCGGCGCTTTGGCTGTGGGCGGACGGTGGATGAGGTTTTTTTCACCACAGAGGCACAGAGGGCACGGAGAGGGGACGAGGGGGGCGGG
>CAIZGN010000587.1 GCA_903932505.1 Candidatus Hydrogenedentota bacterium | reverse complement strand
GTTTCGCATGAGGATCAAGTCGAGCAACCTTTTGACTTGGATGATTATGCCGAGCGATGGGATATCCGTCATACCGAGGGGCGTGACTTAAGCCGCAATGATGACCTGAATGCCCAGCGCGCGCATTATGAAAGTTCGATTACCAAGGAAGAATCCCTCAGGTCGCACCTTTTGACCCAAATGCGAATCGGTGCGAGCAATGAGTCGGATTATGCCATTGGGGAGCGGATTATCATTGGCGACATTGACGAACGCGGTTTCTTTACGGGCAATCTCGACGAGATCGCTGCAGAATTGGGGGTGAATCCCAAGCAGGTCGAATCGGTGCTAATGACCATTCAGCGATTTGAGCCTACAGGGATCGGGGCACGAGATATTAAGGAATGTCTTTTGCTGCAGATTGCCATGGAGTATCCCAACCAATCCGAACTCAAATATCTTGTTGAAAATCATCTTGATGATCTTATTCACCGGCAGATTCCAATTATTGCCAAGAAAATGAAGGTTTCTGTGGAGCGGGTGGAGGAGCTCAAGAACCTGCTCAGTACCTTGAACCCCTGGCCGGGGCATGAATTTAACAGCTCACCGCCGCAATACATCAGTCCGGATGTTGTTGTGGAAAAGGTGGACGACGAGTTCTTGGTGACGCTTATTGAGGATCGCCTCCCTGGGCTTCGTATTGACAAAGAGTACCAGGATCAGGTCAAAAAATCGGCGCAGTCCACGACGGATCGCGAGTTTATTCGTGGAAAAATCGAATCCGCCAATTGGCTCCAACGCAATATTGCCCAGCGGCAACGAACCATCCTCAGGGTGGCACAGGCCATTGTGGACGTGCAGCACGATTTTCTGGAAAAGGGCGTCACGCATATCAAGCCACTCACCCTGCAAAACATTGCGGATGTTGTCAAAATGCATGAATCCACCATCGCCCGCACGACCCGTGGCAAATACATGCAGACCCCGCAGGGGCTTTTCGAGTTGAAGTATTTCTTTTCTCCCGGACTCATGACCGATGGTGGCGATTCTCAGTCCTCGAAGAGCGTTCAGGCGCTTATCAAGAAAGTTATCAGTGAGGAAGACACGCGCAAACCTTTGAGCGATCAACAGGTGGCCGACATTGTCACCAAGGATCATGGGATTCATATCGCCCGTCGCACCGTGACCAAGTACCGCGAGGCGATGGGAATCCTGAAGACGTCCATGCGGCGGCTTTATCACGATTAATCGGCAGCCGAAGCCTTTGTACGCAGCGTTTTCGCGGCCTCTTTGCCTTTACTTGTCCTTTCGCCGGAGCCTATAATGGGCGAAGTTCGCGGGATGTTTTCTGGACTCGCGTAGCAGTGGTTTGGATCCGCATTATTTAGCCCGGAAATCTCGTGCCCGACACATTCCTTTGTTATCCCGAAAATGGAGAGAAAATCATGGAAAACATACTAATTTTGGGTGGTGGACCGGCGGGTTGCACTTCTGCCTTGTACACGGCTCGCGCTGGCCTGAGTCCGCTGTGTTTGGAAGGTGAGCCGAGCAGGGATATTCTGCCTGGTGGCCAATTGATGACGACGACCGAGGTCGAGAATTTCCCCGGATACCCCAAGGGGGTCAATGGGGCCGAATTGATGATGGATCTCAAGAAACAGGCGGAGCAATTCGGTGCTCGCTTTGTATACAAAACGGCCACCTCGCTGGATTTCTCCAAATGGCCTTTCACCGTGGAATCGAACGGGATCACGTGGGAAGCCAAGGTGGTAATCGTTGCCACGGGCGCAAGTGCCCGGTATCTGGGCTTGGAGTCCGAGCAGAAATTCCTCAACCGGGGTGTTTCCGCCTGCGCGACTTGTGACGGCGCGCTGCCGCGCTTTCGTGGGCATACGGTCGTTGTGGTTGGTGGCGGTGACTCCGCGATGGAAGAGGCGCTGTTTCTTGCGCGATTTGCCAGCCGGGTGCATGTTCTTCACCGCCGCGATCAGTTCCGCGCCAGCAAAATCATGGGACAACGCGTTATTGAGCATGAAAAGATTAGCGTGGAATGGAATACGGTCCCCGATGAGATTCTTGGCAACGACAAGGACGGGGTGACCGGGGTGCGCATTCGTGATGTGAACACCGGAGAAATTCGTGAGATCGAGTGCGCTGGTTATTTCTCTGCCATCGGGCACAAGCCGAATACCGACCTTTTTGTGGGCAAACTTGAATTGGCTTCTGATGGATATCTGGTGACGAAACCGGACAGTTCCTATACGAGCGTGGACGGGGTCTTTGCTTGTGGGGATGTGCAGGATCGGGTCTACCGGCAGGCCATTACGGCCGCAGGCAGCGGTTGCATGGCGGCTTTGGACGCGACTCGCTGGTTGGAAGCACAGGAAGCCTGATTAAGGGAGAATGCGTGATGTACCTTTCTATTCGTGATGCGATGGTGAGCGGGGGAGAGTTTTCGAGTCCTGCCGCAGGCTTTAAGCACTTGGGTGTTTCAGCGGTTGAAATTGAGTTGCAGAACGATTTTTCTGTTTTCTCCATGGAATCCCTCGAACGCGTTGTGTTGGGTTCTGATGAGGATGCGAAGGCCTATCGCGGTCATCTGGCCAATCTCCGCATCGAGCCTTGTTGCTTCCTGACCGCTTGTGATTGGAGCGCGGGGGAGCAGGAGGACAACATCCGTTGGGTGGCCCGGGCGGTCGAGCTGGCGGATCTGTTGGGCATGCCCAGTATCCGCATTGACTCGGCGATGACTCGGGAACGGGAACTGCCTTTCGGGGAGCGGGTCGCCATCTTTGCCGATGGCTTGAGCGCGGTTCTAGAGCGCACCGCCGGATCCAAAGTAACCCTGGGTATTGAAAACCACGGCTATCAGGGCAATAACCTTGCGTTTTTGTTGAATGTCTTCCAGCGGGTGAATTCACTGCGATTGGGGTCGACGATGGATACCGGAAACTTCTATTGGCGGGGCTATCCGCTGTCCGAAGTCTACGGTATTCTGAAAATTCTGGCGCCGTATGCGCGTCACACCCATCTGAAGAATATCCGTTATCCGGAATGTGTACGCGAGGACATTCGTGAGGCCGGATGGAAATACGGGGTTTATGTCGCCCCCCTGGATGAGGGGGATATTCAGCATGCGGAGGTCATCCAGATCTTGGCGGAAGCGGGATATGCGGGCGATATCTGCATCGAAGATGAATCGTTGGGCCATTACGACACGCCCGAAGCGCGGATTGCCGTGCTGGAACGGGATGTGGCCCACGTCCGAAACCTTCTGAACGGACAGTCCTAACACCGCGCCTGGGAGAAACTTGGCATGACAAAGGGAATAGTGGGCGCAATCCTGATCGCGCTGTGCAGTGGATTGGCCTTCGGCCAAGCGCCGACGTACCGGGCCTGGGTTGTGCCACCATTGGGCGGAGAGGGGTCGCCTCTGGCTGCCGCTCTTGTGGATCGTTTCTCCCAAGCAGGATACGAGACCACCGTGAAAACCTATGCGGATCTTTGTGATGCCGCACAATTGAAGGTTAGTCAGGTGGATGTGCTTGTGCTGGGTGGCGCCTCGACGTTGCCCGCTGATTCCATGGGGCCGATCGAGGCGTATCTGAAAGAAGGCGGGGATATCGTTGCGCTGGATGCGCCAATGTGGCGCAAGCAGTTGGTGCGTGACGGGGACACTTGGGTTGACCGTGAGGAATACCGGAAGGGTCATGCCGCCGGACTGCTTCAGCATGTAATTTTCGATTTCAAGACGCAGCCGCTTGATGGGTGGCAGCGTACCTGCAATGACATGAGCATCCCCACGGTTATGGCCATTGAGCCGGGGCAGACTGAACCGATTGGCAGTGCTGTGCATGTCACGATTCCTCAGTTGAAGAATTGGGATACGCTGGCTGCGCCGATCATTCCGGAACCTTTTCCGGCGAACCACACACTGACGGTCTTTCAGGCCAAGGGTGGCCCGCAAACGAACAGTCTTTGCATGGAATGGACCGAGAAAGACGGTTCACGCTGGATTGCTTCTGTCTCTCTGACCTCCGAATGGCAACTCTTTGTGCTGGATCCTTCCAGCTTCCACTATTGGGAAAGTGTACCTGCTCGAGCCGGAGACCATTTTCATCCTGAGAATGCCACGCAGATGCGCATCGGGCTGGCGTTAACGCATACCCCTGTAACGGGTGGGCCACAGGAATACTGGTTGGGGCCTTTTGGGACGGCTGAACGTACGCCCGAACATGAGAAGGTTCTGGTGAACCCGGCTGCGCCATCGCTGGACACGCTATCGCCGGGGTACAAGTATTTTCCGGTGCGGGATGCGGCCACATTGGTCGCGCGGGCCGATCAGTTTGTGGCTCCGAACGCAACCTATGCCTTGCCCATGGAAATGCTGAGTCCGCATCCTCGTGCCCATGTGGGTGGATTTGACAAAGGGCGCAATTGGCGCTGGTCTTCCTTGCTGGAGGCGCGTGCGGCGGATGGGCAATGGCGGGGGACGCCAGGTACCATCCTCGTGAACGCAGACGGGCCTTACAAAGGCGGGGTCTGGGTCGCATTCGGCATTTCTTCGCCCGCATGGTACACCGAACCGGCGGGGCTGGAAATTCTAAGCGGGGTCGCCAAGGCACTGCGGCGCGGCGTCTTCTTTCTTGATGGCGGTTCCAATTTCTACACCTATTTCGAAGGGCAGGGTGCGCAGTTGGGTGCCCGGGTGGTGAACGTGTCGAAAGAGGTTCGCACTGGCTTGAGTGCCCATCTGGACGTCAAAGAACCGGACACCGGGACCGTTGTTTTTGAAAAAGACCTTCCCATCGCCGAGATTGCTTCGGGTGCATTATTTACGGCCTCCGAGGCGTTCTCACCCCAAGTATGGCCGCTGACCGTCACCGTGCAATTGAAGGAAGGTGATCAGGTTTTCGATTATGCGAATCACCGCATGAACGTGTGGAAGCCCAAGGAACAACCCGCGTTCATCACGGTGAAAGACGGGGAATTCCTGCTGAATGGACAGCGTTGGCGGCCGCATGGCGTGAATTACATGCCTTCGTCCGGCATTGCCGTTGACGACCAGAACTACTTTGAGTATTGGCTTGGTGCTGCCGCTTATGACCCCGAGGTGATCCAACGGGATCTGACCTGTATCGCCGGTTTGGGGATGAACGCTATCAGTGTGTTTCTGCATTTCGATTCTAATGCGGCGCAGAATCTGCCCGACCTGCTGCGCCGCGCTGAATCGTTGGGACTCAAAGCCAATGTTTCGCTTCGTCCCGGCACGCCGATGGAATTCGAGTGGGACAAAATGCAAACGATGATCCAGTCCAACCGTCTTGCGCAAAGCGACACCGTTTTTGCGTATGACCTCGCTTGGGAGCCCATGTGGGGGGATCAGGCCGAGCGAAAGCGGTGGGATCCGCAGTGGACCGCCTGGATCGTCGAACGTTATGGCAGCGTTGAAAACGCGGAGAAGGACTGGGAGTTTGCTGCGCCACGGGATGCCGCAGGCGTGGTCACCAACCCGCCCGGACAGCAACTGTGTGAGGACGGTGGCTGGCGTCGGCTTTCAGCAGCCTATCGCCGCTTTACCGATACACTGCTTTATGAAAAATACAGTCAGGCCCGTCGACTGGTTCGCTCTGCGGATCCGAATCACCTGGTGAGTTTCCGCATGACTGAAGCGGGCGATCCCACGCTGAAATGGGATAAGCAGTTGCCTTACGATTTCCCTTATCTGGCCGCTGCGGTAGACATTCTAGAGCCAGAGGCCTACGGTCGCATTGGCGATTGGGAACGGGTCAAACCGGGCTGGTTCCAGCGCGAATACGCCCGCTGGGCGGCACCCCATCTGCCCATGGTATGGGCGGAAGCCGGGGTTAGCGCATGGTCGCAATCTGAAATGACCGCCACCCCGGCTCTGCTGGGGATGCAATCCGAATTCTTCGGCAACCTCTATAAACTGACCATTGACAGTGCGGCTAACGGCATTATCTTCTGGTGGTTTCCAGGGGGATACCGCACCAACGAGCGCAGTGATTATGGCATTGTTGACCCCGGGAATGTCGATCGTCCCTCGACCGGCGTCATTCGCACCAATGCACAACCGCTATTGACGGGAGCTTCGTTGAAGCCTGTGGACATCTGGCTGGAAATCGACCGCGACCTTTACCCGGCCGGGGTTGCCGGAATCTATGATGCGGTTCAGGGGGCCTTCTGGGAGGCTATTGCGGCAGGCAAAACGCCGGGCCTAAAGACGGCGGGTACAGGAACAACCTCGGCCGATTGTCCGCTGCTTGCGGTTGGGAATACCCCTTGTAATGGCAACAATCCCCCGAAATTTCTCGATGCTTTTGTGGATACGGTAGAGACCATTGATGCTGCCGGTGCTGTTACCCCGGTGCTTGCAGGTACACCCATTCCAATCGTACCGGGAGCTCCGTTGCATCTGCGGGTGGCGGTTACCAACCTCGGAGAGGCGCAGTGGTTGCCCCCTGCGACAGGAAACCCGCCGGGTGGGGTCTACTTGATCGCCGAGGGCACACAGGAAGGCCGAATCCCCCTTTCTGCACCGGCACCCCGATTTTCGGTGACGACTTTGGATATCGTTGTAACTCCTTCCGCCGAGGCGAAAGCCATTGTGCTTACGTTTGAAGCCGAGGGCCGTGTGCGATTCGGATCGAAATATGTGATTGGGCTTTCCGCGACCCCTCAATAGCTCCAAACCCACGAGGAGAGACGAAGGATGAAGAAGTTTGTCCTTTTGGCAGCCTTATCCGTGGCTGGATTCCTGGCATTGAACATTGGCGGTGGTTTGATCGAATCCAGTCAATGGGTTTCGACGCCGCAAGCGCAGGATAAGGCCGAGAGCATTATGATGTATGTGGCTTTCGGTCTCTTTCTGCTCCTTGGATTCTCGATCATTCCCCTATTTATACGATTGTTTCTTCGGGGACAGATTTGGGTCGGTAATGCTGAATTCCCACCGATACAATTCCTTCAGAAGTACGAAAAGCAAGTGCGCTGGGGCGTGTGGCTTTTCATGGCTGTTGGATTGGGTATAGCCTTGCTCGGTATGTGGGCTGACGGTTCTTCGTTGCTCGATTAACCGGTAGCGGATTACGGAGTGGGGGATTCCGCTGGCGCTTGCTCTTTCTGCTCCGCAGGCATACCTGCCTCAAACCAGTCGCGCCATGCCTTCGTTTGCGCCCCAAAATCCCGCCCTGTTAACGCACGCAGCGACTGGTAGGCCACATCGACAAAACCGGGATTTGATTCCATCAACACGACCAGAACAGGCCCGGCATCAGCGGCAGGCCAGTGCCCCAGGGCCTGAACGGCACGGGCGCGGAGCTTTTCGGAAGGCGGAGCAGGGGAGAGGACAACACCCTTTATCGCCTCGAAAGCCAAGCGCCCTCCAGAAGTCGCCAAGGCTTCTACAGCCATCGCGCCTATCTCGAAAACCGGGTGCGGTAATAGCGCAATCCAAGGTTTTACGGCGGCAGGGTCACCCAATTGATCGAGACTCTGGGCGCACACCGTGGCCCATTCCACATCTGCGGATTGGGCCTCACGGGCTAGCGACTCGGTGGCGCACCGTGCGCCCATAAACCCCAATAGCCGAGCGGCTGCCATACGTCTTGAGGGAGGGAGGTCTGTGGCTGTGAAAATATCCAATACGCCATCGCTCAGGTACGGCTCAAAAGCGGGCAGAAGATCCATTCTCTCTGTCGAGAGCGGATCGGCGGTCATCGAAGTCAGAAGACGCTCCAAGAGGGCAGCTAGATCGGTTTGCACGGCTTGTGCGGCGGCGGCATCACGCACCTCTTCATCGCCGTCATCAAACATCGGCACCAAACGATCCAAAGCGCTGCTCGGATCCAATAGGCCACACGCCTCAACAGCCCGCAAGCGATCCGTCATGGCCTCCGAGTGCGACTGTTGTTCGGCCGTTTGTGAAAAAAACGAAGTGGAGGGACGCGCATCCTTGAGCGTAGGCACTCGCACCCACTCCATGCCGGACGGGCGCTGTAAATAGCGTGCGCGCAGCAGCGCAGCTTCAAAAGGGTCAACGACAGACTTGGAAGGCTCCAAGGGAGGTGGTGCCAAAGCGGTAGCCTCCCCCTCAGGCGGTGCAGAGACCGCACTTTCGGCAGGAGCGGAAAACGGATGCAAAAAAGCAACGACACCACAAGCCACGACGGCGACCCGGCGGCACCGGGGCAGGATATATGCTGTGGTGTTTTTTTGCACTGATTCCATCTCCAAAATCTGAAAGAATATTAGCACACAGGGAGTGCGGAATACCCACCGCAGGTCGAAGGTCGAGGCGACCTTGTCAGCTCGCGACGAACAAAAACAAACCCGAACGTTTGACAGTGCCACAAGGTCTTGGTACAATATCCTTCGCCAATGGGCGGGACTAACTCAGTTGGTAGAGTGCCAGCTTCCCAAGCTGGATGTCGCGGGTTCGAACCCCGTGTCCCGCTCCAATTTCTTTTTCCGAATTTCCCTGAACCATCGATTTTTCCTGAGGGATTTCGGGGACTTGACCTACTCTTACAGCAGGATAAAACATATCTAGTTAAGCCGTCGTGGGAGCTCAAAACGTATCGTTTTTTCGTTCTCAGGTGACCAAATAGGTGGCCACTTGGGGGATTGGCAGGCCGACCTTCCTACTTTTCCAAGTTGGCTTTGCTTAGGCCTGACGCTTCGTTTGTCTGACTGTTGTCAGACGTGTAAGACCATCGTGTTTTGTTTTGTTTGGTCGCCTTTTCGGTTGCTGGTATATACCATTCGTTCATGAACAGTCCTCCCCCTTCACCCTTATGCACGGAGTTTTGCATGGGCGGAATTGCATAACCCTATTGGCCGTGTACGGAGCGATTTCGGTAGTTTTTCGTTATGCCCCTTTGGGGAGGGAAGCGCTAGGCATGATGCCTGCATTACGGGGGGCGGTTGTTGCGGGGTGTGGCGTCGATTTCCTACCCGTGCCTATCGATGGGGATCTTAGCTTCATTAACTTTAACGAATATTCCGCATAAGAGGTGATTCAACGAATGCGCTGAGAGCGTACGACTTTAGTCAGCAAGCCCGTAATACCCGAAAATAGGGCAATGCCTGATATTGGAGAGCGAAGCACGATCAGACGCGGACGCTCTGTGCTAATATTTGCTTGACAACGGGCATCAATAGGTACATACTATACCAGCCGTGCTCCACTATTGGCGCACCACCCTTTCGCTTCTCAACCGCTACTGACACGTTCCCGAGTTTTTATACTCGCTGTGTATCTGCTCTTAGGGCTGCTCCTCCCGCCTCCATGATTTCTAGCAGCGCCTGTCGTCAGCGGCAATGCAAAGGAGGGCATAGATTATGCCCAAGAAGAAACCCGGTCTTCCCGTCTCCGACCATGATGCTGTCACCGAGAATATTCGCAATACATTCGGGCGAGAGGAGGATCTGCTTATCAAGGGAGCCTTGCAGAGGGCTATTCTCAACAGTGCCAACTTCTCGAGTATTGCCACAGACGCCAAGGGTGTCATCCAGATCTTCAACGTGGGTGCAGAGCGCATGCTGGGCTACGTTGCCGAGGAGGTGATCAATAAAATTACCCCGGCTGATATTTCCGATCCGGACGAAGTCGTTGCGCGTGCCAAAGCGTTGAGCCTCGAGCTGGACACCGTGATCACGCCGGGTTTCGAGGCGCTGGTATTCAAGGCCTCGCGTGGCATCGAGGACATTTACGAGCTGACCTACATCCGCAAGGATGGGAGCCGGTTCCCGGCGGTGGTATCGGTCACGGCGCTGCGCGATGAGCAAGACTCGATCATCGGTTATCTGCTTATCGGTACGGACAACACGGCTCGCAAGGAGGTCGAGGCCGAGCAAAAGAAGCTCGATCAGCGATTGCGCGACCTACAGTTCTACACCCGCTCGCTGTTCGAAGCCAACATCGACGCGATTTTGACCACCGATCCGTCTGGCATCATCACCGATGTCAACAAACAGACGGAGGCACTCACCGGTTGCACGCGTGATGAACTAATCGGCGCACCGTTCAAGGGGTACTTCACCGACCCGGATCGGGCGGAGACGAGCATCAAGCTGGCGCTGAGCGAAAGAAAAGCGACCAACTTCGAGCTCACGGCGCACGCCAGGGATGGTAAAGAAACGGTGGTGTCTTACAATGCGACCGTCTTCTACGACAGGGACAGGAAGCTACAGGGCGTGTTTGCCTCGGCGCGTGATGTCACCGAGCGCAAACTTTTGGACCAAGTGCTGGAGGAAAAGAATATCGAGCTGGAGTGCGCCATGTCTCTGGCGGAAAAGGCGAACCTCGCGAAGTCGGAGTTCCTTTCTAGCATGAGCCACGAGCTTCGCAGTCCGCTCAATGCTATCCTCGGCTTTGCCCAGTTGATGGAGTCCGATTCCCCGCCGCCAGCGCCGTCCCAACTTGAAGCCATTGCTCAGATTCTCCAAGCAGGATGGCATCTGCTGAAGCTGATCAACGAAATCCTGGACCTTGCGAAAATCGAGGCCAGACAGGTGGCGCTTTCGCCTGAATCGGTGCTGCTCTCCGAAGTCATGTTCGACTGTCAGGGCATGATCGAACCCCAGGCGCAGCAATATGGCGTCCGCGTTACCTTCCCCCGGTTTGATGAAAACCCCTGTTATGTGAAGGCCGATCGCACGCGTCTGAAGCAAGTGATCATCAACCTGCTTTCCAACGCCATCAAATACACCCGCGAACAGGGAACGGTTGACGTGAATTACACTGTAATCAACCCGGGACGTATTCGCGTCAGCGTCAGCGACACCGGGGTTGGTTTGACCCCAGAACAGATGGCACAGCTATTCCAGCCCTTCAATCGTCTCGGACAGGAGGCCACCGGGGTGGAAGGCACGGGCATCGGCCTTGTGATGGCCAAGCGGTTGGTCGAACTCATGGAGGGGGTGGTTGGCGTGGAAAGCTCCATCGGGGTGGGAAGTGTGTTCTGGTTCGAACTCAACTCAGCGCTTGCGCCCATGTACACGAGCGAAGATGCCGCGCCCTCTGTGCCTGACAAATCTCAATACCCTATCGGCACCAAGCCCCACACCCTGCTGTATGTCGAGGACAATCCGGCGAACATGAGGCTGGTCGAGCAACTCGTGACGCGGCACCCTGATTTCGGCCTGATTACCGCAGTGGACGGTAATAGCGGGATTGAACTTGCGCGATCCGCACAACCGGATGTGATCCTGATGGACATTAATTTGCCGGACATTGACTGCTTCAAAGCGCTGAAGATCCTGCGGGAGGATCCGCTCACGGTGCACATCCCTGTTATTGCCATCAGCGCAAATGCAATGCCACGCCACATCAAGAAGGGCCTTGAGGTTGGTTTTTTCCAGTATCTCACCAAACCGATCAAGATCAACGAGTTTATAGACACGCTGAGTGCCGCCATGGAATTTAGAACACAGCAGGAAAGACAAGGCCGATGAATCAGGAGATATGCCATGCTTCCGGCATCTGACATTCTTAATGCCAGCATATTGGTGGTGGACGACCTGGAGGGCAACGTGCGCCTCCTCGAACGCATGCTACAGCGAGCGGGGTATACTTTCATCGAGTCCACGACGAATCCGCATGAAGTCTGCGAACTTCACCGGAAAAACAACTACGACCTGATCCTGCTGGATCTTCAGATGCCGGGTATGGATGGATTCCAGGTTATGGAGGCACTCAAGGAGATTGAGGCGGACAGCTACCTTTCGGTGATCGTGATCACGGGCCAACAATATCACAAGCTGAACGCGCTGAAAACCGGCGCGAAAGATTTCATCAACAAACCCTTCGATTTGGCCGAGGTGCTGACGCGCATTCACAACATGCTCGAAGTGCGGCTTTTGCACAAGGAATTGCACCGTTCCAACGAATTGCTGGAAGAGCGTGTTCAGGAAAGAACCGCAGAGCTTCAAGAGAGCCACCAAGAGACCATTTTCACCATGATCCGTGCGGCTGAATACAAAGATGAAGACACGGGCACTCATGTGCAGCGCATCGGTTATTACTGCGCGGAGATCTCCGAAAAACTCGGCCTGAGTTCAGGTTTTCGTGAAACTATTTTTTTCGCAAGCCCGATGCATGACGTGGGCAAAATGGGCATTCCCGACCGTATTTTGCTCAAGCCGGGTAAATTGACGGAGAAGGAATGGGAGGTTATGAAGGGGCATGCGATCCAGGGTGCGCAAATCCTCGGCAACAGCAAGTCTCCGTATCTCAAAATGGGCGCGGAAATCGCCTTAAACCACCATGAGCGTTGGGACGGCGGTGGATATCCAAGCGGACTGCGAGAGGAGGGGATTCCGCTATCGGCGCGCATCATGAACCTTTGCGACATCTACGATGCGCTGCGCAGTAAACGGCCTTACAAACCCGGCCTCGACCACATGAAGACGGTTGAGATCATCACCCAGGGCGATGGACGCACCCAGCCAGGACATTTCGATCCGGATATTCTCGAAGCCTTCAAGCAGAACGACGCGGCCTTTTGCGATATCTTCGATTCGTATACGACTCCTGCTCTATCGGATCCGGAAATATAGACACCCCCTGGTGAGTTGCTGCGTTTGTAGCCAAAGCGGTGACTTCGTCCCCGCACTCCAAATAGCTGAT
>CAIZGN010000586.1 GCA_903932505.1 Candidatus Hydrogenedentota bacterium | reverse complement strand
GACGGCATCGCAATAGAGGAGACCGCCGGGGACGAGCGCATCGGCCAGTTGTCGCATGGCGCGCCGGAGGTCTTCTTCTTCGAGCAAGAAGTTGATACTGTCGAAGAGGCAGGTAATGAGGCTGAAAGTGCAGGAGAAGGGGAGGGCGCGCAGGTCGGCGTTGGCGACATTGACGGCTCTACCTTGAGCGCGGGTTTGCCGGAGCATGGCGGCGGAGAGGTCGATGCCGTAGGACTTCCATCGGGGGCCGGAGAGGCGGTCGATGAGCACGCCGGTGCCGCAAGCGGCATCGAGATGGACGAAGGGCTGGGGGGCCATGCGGGCGATGGCTTCGGTGGTGCGGAACCAGCGGTAGTAGTCGACATCTTCCATGATGGCATCGTAGTACTGGGCCAATTCGGCGAAGGCGTCATTTTCGTTCACGGGGCAAGCTCCGGGCACAGCCATCGAAGGAACGCGCTGGTGGCGGGGTCGATGACGTCTCTTTTCTGGAGGAAGAATATTTTCTTTTCGGCCACATAGCGTAATGCGGCATCAAAGCCTTGCGTATCCAAGAGGGTTCGTGCCGTTCGGGCCTCCGGGTAAGCGCGGAGCGGTTCGGCAAAATCGGCGAAGTAGAGCGCCTGCCCGAGTCGGCCGAGTTCCGGGCGACCGGTGGTGTGCCAGTAGATGGCTTCATGCAGGTCGGCACTGTCGAGCCCGAGTTCGCGGCGGCACTCTTCGGCGGCCAGGGGACCGTGCAGCAGACCGGGCTTGAGGTGTTGCGACTCGGAGACGGTGATGCCGCAGGTTTCGGCGCGCTGGAGGAGTTCGGCATCCGTCATTTTTCGGCAGATATCATGCAGCAGGCCCGCGTCGGCGGCGGATTCGGCGTTCAGGCCCAATTCGTTTGAAAAGGAAAGGAGATATTCCGCCACGGACAGGCAGTGTTGCACTTTTTTTTCGGGGAGTCGCTCGCGCAGCAAGGTAATATGGGCCGTGCAGCGGGGGCCTTCAAGTAGGGATGACATAGAGCTTGCGTTCCCGGATGAGCTGCTCCACGCTTGGGGGAAGCATGGGGAGGCTGGTTTCCCCGGCGGCGAGACGGGCGCGGACGTCGGTGGAGGAGACGGTGCTGGGTGGAAAGGGTATTTCGTCGACATACCCGGCGAGAACTTGGGGGATGTCGGCGTGGACACCGGGGCGGCAGACGGCGAGGATGCGTGCGAGGGCCAATATGCCGCTGGGATTTCGCCAGCAGGGGAAATCGGCGAGGGAATCCTGCCCCAAGATGAAGAACAGCGCGGCCTCGGGGTGGAGCGCGTGAAGCGCTTGCAGGGTATCGACGGTGTAGGAAGGCCCGGAGCGATCCAGCTCGATCCGGCAGGCCTCCAGGCCGGGTTCGCCTTCAATGGCGGCCTGCACGAGGGCGAGGCGGTCTTCGGCTTTGGCAAAAACCTCGCTGCGCTTGTGTGGCGGGGTGGCGGCCACGACGAAGAGGATGCGGTCGAGCGGGGCCAAGCGCAAGGCCGCGCGCGCGATCTCCAGATGGGTGCTGTGGATGGGATCGAAGGTGCCTCCCAGAATGCCAATGCGTTCCGGGCTATTCACGAATCTGGCCCGCGCCGCGAATGACGTATTTGAGCGAAGTCAGCCCTTCGAGGGCCATGGGGCCACGCACATGCAGTTTGTTGGTGCTGATGCCGATTTCGGCACCGAGGCCGAATTCGAAGCCGTCGGTGAAGCGGGTGGAAGCGTTGACGTAGACGGTGGCGCTGTCGACTTCATCGAGGAAACGTTCGGAGGCGGTGTAGCTGTCGGTGATGATGGCATCGGAGTGGTGCGAGCCGTAGTAATTGATGTGCCCGATGGCGTCATCCAGCGAATCGACAATCTTGATGGACAGAATCTTTTCGAGGTATTCGGTGCCCCAGTCTTCTTCGGTGGTTTCGAGGCAGTCTATCAGCGCCCGGGTGCGGGGGCAACCGCGCAATTCGCAACCGCCTTCGACGAGCGCCTTTGCAATGCCTGGAAGCAGTTTGGGGGCTGCGGCGGCATGCACCAGCAGGGTTTCCATGGCGTTGCAAACGCCGGGTCGCTGGAGTTTGGCGTTCAAGACGATGCGCAGGGCCATGTCGAGGTTGGCGTCTTCGTGGAGGTAGGTGTGGCAGACGCCGTCAAGGTGCGCGATAACGGGAATGCGGGATTCTTCATAGATGCGGGCGATGAGGCCCTTGCCGCCGCGCGGGACGATGACGTCGATATAGCGGTCGAGCTGGAGCATCGCGCCGACGGCGGCGCGGTCTGTGGTGGCGACGATTTGTACGGCATGGTCTGGGATGCCCGCAGCTTTTGCACCGGCGATGAAGACTTCGGCGATGGCGAGGTTGGAATGGAAGGCTTCGGAGCCTCCGCGCAGAATGCAGGCATTGCCCGATTTGAGGCAAAGTCCGGCGGCGTCGGCGGTGACGTTGGGACGACTTTCGTAGATGATGCCGACCACGCCAAGGGGTTGGCGGATCTGGGCGATGCGCAGGCCGTTCGGGTGGACATATTGCCGGACGATGTCGCCGACGGGATCGGGCAGACGGGCCACAATTTCCAGCCCTTCCGCCATTGCCTCTATGCGCTTTTCGGTGAGTTCGAGACGGTCGAGCATGGCGGCGCTGAGGCCTTTTTCTTTGCCCGTTTGGAGATCCTTGGCGTTTTCGCGGCGCAGGGTCTCGACGTTAGCGCGCAGCCGTGTGGCGATCTCGCAGAGGGCGGCATCTTTGAGTGAGCGGGGCATTGAACGCAGGGTATGCGAGGCGGCTCGCGCTTGTGCGCCGATTTGCTCCAGTTCGTGAATGATTGCGTTTTCCGGCAGGGGCATGACCCGACTCCTATGATGGCGGTCCGCGTTGTGCGGCTAGCCACAAGGCCCCTATTATGCCACAAACACGGGGCCTTCGCAGAACAGGACGCCTGAAAAGTTGACTGGCGAGGAGGGCAGTCTTTACCATCGACCGGCAGGGCCGATGCGCTGTGGCCTTAGGGTCGTTGTGGTCCGCAGGAATGCCGCATGGCGGCGGATTCAGGAGATTGACGGGTAATGGAAGCATTTCCACGAACGGAAGTCGGCGGTGTTTCGCTGTCGCGTCTGGTGATTGGGACGAACTGGTTTCTCGGCTATAGCCATTGGTCGGCGGCGAAGGATGCCTATATTACGGGGGTTATTCGGGAGCGAAAGGCCATTGCCGATGTGCTGGAGGTGTATTTCCGGGCGGGGGTGGACACGCTGATGGCTCCCATCGACCATGACCCGATGTCGGACGCGATTCGCGAGGCCGAGGACCGCACGGGGGTGAAATGCATTGTGGTGGCGACGCCGCAGATTCCGGTGGACGCTACCACGCCTGAGCGGGGCTTCGACATGGACGAGGTGCGGCGGGTGCTGGATCGGACGGTTGCCATGGGCGCGACTTTTTGCATGCCGCATCAATGCACGACGGATGCGCTGGTCGATCGTTGCACCCGGCGGATTCGACACATGGACGCGGTGTGTGCGGCGATTCGCGAGCGCGGCATGATTCCCGGACTGAGCACGCATATGCCCGAATCCATCATTTATGCGGATGAAAGCGGACTGGATGTTGAAACGTATATTTCCATTTACAATTCGATGGGATTTCTGATGCAGGTGGAGGTGGATTGGGTGGCGCGGGTTATCCAGAAGGCCCACAAGCCGGTGATGACCATCAAACCGATGGCCTCGGGCCAGTTGCGCCCTTTTCAGGCGCTCACTTTTGTGTGGAACAGCTTGCGGGACCAGGATATGGTGACCGTGGGCACGATGTCGCCCCGGGAAGCCGCCGAGGTGGTGGAGTTGTCGCTCGACCTGCTCGCGCATCGAAGTCCGGAGGGCGAATTGCAGAAGACACGGTCGAAAAAGTCGCTGTAGGCGAGGTGGACGGAAAGGTTTTGGACGATGAAACAGTGGAATTGGTTGGTCTTGGTTGCGGGGATGATGTTGCTGGGGGGGGTGGCGCATGCCGGGGAGCGTTTTGCCCTAGAAGTGTTTCCGACGGAACAGCAGAAGATGGTGGACGATCAAACCGGGGCGGAGCTGATGTTTATCACGACCGATCCGGCGTGGGAACACAACCTGTATTTCCATGAGTGGTCATGGCTCGCGGACAGTTCGATGGTGCTGTTCTATTCGAAGCGGGAAAAGGGCGGGCTGATGGGGTATCTCACTGCAACGGGCGAGCTGGTGCGCCTAGAGACGCCTTCGGGCGGATTGGGCAATGCCTCGGCGGCGGTGTATCGGAACAGTGTGTATGCGACGCGCGGTCGAGACGCCATTGAGTTGGCACTTGAAATGGAGATTTCCCCGGATCCCGCGAAGCAGCCTTCGCGGGTTTGGGCCACGGAACGCTTTATCGCGACTCTGCCGGAAGGTTCCGCCGGTGCGCTGAACCCCAACTGTAACGGCAAGTGGCTTGCTTGTGGTGTTTTCAAGGGGAAGGACGGCTCGCCGGCCAAAGTCATACGCATCAACATCAAGAGCGGCGCGGTCAAGACGGTGTGTGAGATTCCGAAGAACCAGGAGTTTTCCTACCATGTGCAATGGAGCCATGAAAAGCCCTATCTACTGAGTTTTGCCGCCATTCATCCGCGGCTGAATGTGGTGGATGTTCGCAATGGTCGCATCCAGAACCCGTACATTGAACTGCCCGGCGAGTTGGTTACCCATGAACATTGGTGGGTGGATGATCAGATTGCTTTCTGTGGCGGGCTGCATACCAAGCCGAAGGAAGACGCGCATGTGAAAGTGGTGAATATCCACACCGGTCAGGTGCGCATCATTGGGGCGGGTGCCTGGTGGGAAGGCGCGACGCCTGAACAGCTGGCCAAGTGCAACCACTGGCATTGCGCGGGGAGTGATGACGGGCGCTGGGTGGTGTCGGACAATTGGTATGGGGACCTTTGGCTGCACGAGGGGAAGACTACGAGATCTTTTCTGCTGACCCAGGGACATCGCACTTATGGGAAAGGTGACCACCCCGAAATGGGATGGGATCGCAAGGGTGAAAAAATCGTGTTTTGTTCCCATAAACTTGGGAACCCCAACGTGTGTATCGTGACCATCCCCAAGCAGATTCAGGACGCAAACCTTACCCCGAAACGACTGAAGAAATAATGCGGCAGGGAAAGGTCTTGGGCCGCAATAGATAGTCATCGCAGACAAGCTGCGGAGGGCGAAAAAATAGCACAATAAGCACTAGACAAATT
>CAIZGN010000585.1 GCA_903932505.1 Candidatus Hydrogenedentota bacterium | reverse complement strand
GAAGGGGGCGGTGCGAAGCACCGGGGGGATGTCGAGTAGCTTCACTCCCCAACCCCACCTACTTCCCCAAATACCCAAAACCATCAAGCAATTCACGCGGAGCCACATCAGGTATCGCAGGAATCGCCTCCGCCCTAACCCTAAACCACCCTTTGCTCTCCGAAACCAGTGCGTCAGGCACCTCCCTAACACGATTTTTTTGCTCCTTCGGATCCTCCGCAAGCCCATAGGCCTCACGCCGCTCATCCCCCTCCCCATCAATATACTTCCACCCGAGACCTCGCACCGCGTGTTGCGTGTGATGCTGGATATGCGCGAAAGTCCGGGGCGACGCACCACCCTCCAGAAAACGAACCAGACTCACACCATCCAAACCTTCGCTCGAATTCATGCCCGCCACTTCGCACACCGTAGGAAACAAGTCCGCCAGTTGCACAACACCCGCATAGCGTTGTCCGGCAAATCGTCCCTGTGGAAATTTCACCATCAATGGAATTCGCGCGCATTCGTCATGCACGGTCCAATGCCCAAAACGACCGCGTTCGCCCAATTCCTCCCCATGGTCAGCGGTCACGATGATGAGCGAGTTCTCATACCGTCCCTCCCGCCGCAGTCGGCCGATGAAATCCCGTAACGCCGAATCCACAGACCGAACACAGTCATCGTATCGCGCCGAGACAAAAGTGCGCACAGACTCAGGGATGGCGCGATCTTTCTTGTCGAAATCAAAGTGTTTGGGCGTCTGCAATTCAGCGGAGAAGTGTAGATCCGCTTCCCGGGCCGGTTGATACAGCCATTTCACGCCCATGCCCTCGGAACGTGTGTGCAGGTCCATGATATGGAAGAAAAGAAAAGTGCGCGGGTCGCGATGGGCATTCAGCCATGTGTGGGCCCGCTCCGCCGTCTGAAACACATCGCGATATCGCTCCGGAATATCGTACTCGTCGAAGCCCTGACACAGATTGCGCCAGCGATAGAACCACAGCGATGACCCCGTCAGCGCGGCGGTTGAATAGCCGTTGCTCCGCAAGCGCTCCGCAAGCGTTTCAAAGGAATCGGCAAGATTCATCCCCGCGTTAACCCCATGCCGATCCGGCCGAAGCCCGGTGAACATCGTGGCATGGGCAGGCAGGGTCCAAGTCTCCTCGGTAAAGGCGTTCTCAAACAGCACCGCATCTCGACACCATTCCTCAAGAAACGGAGTCGTGTCGCGGGAGTACCCATAGCACGAGAAATGGTCGGCGCGAGCCGTGTCGATGGAGATGAGGATGACGGGAACATCCCCCGGGCCCGCAAACGCCGAACCACAAAAAAATAGGATCAGCACAGCCACAACGCCTCGATACAGATTCACCATACATTGATTTCCCGGCTACTCTTTCGCGCAATTGGTCATGACCGCACATATCGGATACAATCCCATGCGGAATCGTCATTATTGCAGAAGGAGAATACCATCATGCGCGTGTCGTGTCGAATACTCTTTACTCCAGCCCTTCTTGGCGCATGGATGGTGCTCATGGCTGGATTGGCGACTGCCGAGGCACCCGCCATCGGCTCCACGTCCACATCGGGCTGGCCGGAGTTTCGTGGCCCATTCCGAAACGGCATTGCGGAGGCCTCGGGCCTGCCGTTGACTTGGAGCGAAACCGAAAACGTACAGTGGAAAACCGAGACCCCGCTGCAGGGCTGGTCAACGCCCGTGGTCATGGGCGGACAGGTCTGGCTGACTTCCGCAACGCCCGAGGGGCACGATTTCCACGCCATCGCGCTGGATGCGGAGACGGGGAAAATCCTGTATGACAAAACCCTGTTCCACTGCGATACACCCGAACCACTCGGCAATAATGTGAACGGATATGCCTCCCCCTCGCCCGCCATCGAACCGGGTCGCGTCTACATCCACTTCGGCAGCTACGGCACCGCCTGTCTCGACACCGCGACAGGCGACACCCTGTGGGAACGCCGCGATCTGCCCTGTCGACACTTTCGCGGCCCGGGCTCGTCCGTAGCCCTCTTCAACGACTTTGTCATCCTCACCTTTGACGGTTCCGATGTGCAATACCTTGCCGCGCTGGACAAGAAGACCGGAAAAACCGTCTGGAAAACCGACCGAACCACCGCATGGAAGGATCTCGACGAACAGGGCCTTCCCAAACGCGAAGGCGACTTCCGGAAGGCTTTCACCACGCCCTGTTTCTTCGAAATGAACGGCGAACCGCAGCTGGTCAGCCTCGGTTCCTACGCCGCCTTTGGCTATGATCCACGAAACGGCCGAGAACTCTGGCGGGCAGGCCACAACCTCTATTCCCCCTCGTCGCGCCCGGTATTCGGCAATGGCCTGGTCTACATGGTCATCGGCCGTGGCAAAGCCGAGATGTGGGCCATGCGCCCCGATGGTCAGGGCGACATCGGCGAGACTAAGGTGGTATGGAAGGCCGAGGGCGATTGCGTCCCGCAGGAACCCTCCGCCCTGCTGGTCGATGGCCTCTTCTACCTGCTGAGCAACGGCGGCACCCTCACCTGTTTCGAGGCGGACAAAGGCACGCAGGTCTATTCCGAAAAACTCGGCGGACAATACATGGCCTCGCCCATTTTCGCAGAAGGCCGCATATATGCGGGCAGCCTCCAAGGGAAGGTCTCCGTTGTGAAAGCAGGGCGCACCTACGAACTCCTCGCAGAAAACCGGCTTGATGCCGGATTCATGTCCTCACCCGTGGCCGTGGGAAAAACACTTTTCCTGCGAACCAAAACCGCAGTCTACCGCATAGAATCAAAGACGCCACCCGCGAAATAGTACCCCTGCGTTTGACCAGCGGAATGCGCGGTGTGATGCCCGCACCGTTCTGACCGGATTGAGAGGTTGCCAGTGTCAATGGTGAATTGGGCCGCAAGAATGCGGCATATTGTGTTCCGCCCGAACCGTCTGCGCCGTTTGCGCAGCCTCTTGCGGTATTACAAGGCCCAACGACAAAATGCACGAGCCGCCACCGAAATGGAAAACGGGAACTCCTCTCCAAGTTGTCGCCCCTCCTATCTTATCCTCGACCCCGGTGCCGTGTGCAATCTCAGATGCCCGTTTTGCGCCACAGGAAGCGGAACGGGCACCCTCAACCGGGAAATGCTGCTTCCCGAAGCATTCCGCCAAATTGTGCAACATTTGCCGATGGATTCCCTGTTTGAAGTCTCCTTGTTCAACTGGGGGGAACCGTTGCTCAACCCTCATATCACCAACTACATTGAATACTTTGTCCAAAGGGGCATCCGGGTCGTTGTCCATACCAATTTCAGTGCTCGCGATTACGACGAATTGTTCCTGGAAAACCTTATACGCAGCGGACTCACCCACCTCATCGCATCCGTCGATGGAGCGACCCAGGCAAACTACGAGAAATACCGCGTGGGTGGTAACATCCAGCGGGTGCACGAGAACCTGGCCCTTCTCGCACAAACCCGAAATCGCCTGCGAAGCGAGACACCTCAAATCACCTACAAGATGTTGCTGAATCGATACAACCAAGGGGAAGTCGACCAGGCCCGATACATCGCGCACGACTTGGGGGTCGATTTTCTCTTGCAGGAACAATTCTGGGTTCCGCCGGAAGCCAGAGAAGAGTGGATTGCCGATTCCGTGCGCAACGCAGAAAGAAAGTCGGCCACGGTCGACAAAGCCACAACGTCGAGCGCCCCGGTAAAGACCGAATGCTTTCAGCTCTGGAATACGCTCGTGGTGAATGCCAACGGGGACGTGCTTCCTTGCTGCCTCGCATGCACCAATGAATCCGTCGTTGGAAATCTCGTGCGTGAACCCTTCGAGGCAATCTGGAACAACAACAAAATGGTCTACCTGCGGAAATACGCGCTGGATGCCACGCTTCCGCCACCGGATTTCCCGAACTGTTGCGCACACTGCAGCTTTCGTTATTGCACCTATAACGCCACACCTAATTAACGCAGGAGGAATACCCATGCGCCTCATCATCCTATTCACAACGCTGCTATTGGTCGGATGTTCGACCACCGGCTCACCCCGAAAGACCGAAGCCGCACGTCCCGTCATGGTCGCCAGACACACGAACACCCCCATCATCATCGACGGCAAGCTCGATGAGGCGGTCTGGCGCACCGCGCACGCCTATCCCTACCACCTCGCCGATGACCGTGACCCCGAAAAAAAGGATGCCGTTCAGGAAGCTGGTGAAGTCCGTCTCGCATGGGACGAGGCCAATCTGTATGTCGCCGTGCGATTTGTCGATTCCGATGTGGTCACCCGCGGGGAAAAACGAAACGAACTCCATTTCCTCAAGGGCGACACGGCCGAGGTATTTCTCAAACCCCTCACAAACACCATCTATTGGGAACTTTATGACACCCCGCATTCCCAGACCTCAACCTTCTGTTTCCCCAGTCTGGAACGCCGCCAGGAGCCGGGCTCATTCCAGTACAAGATGGATATCCAAGTAGCGGGTGCGGTCGACGGCACACTGAATGATTCCACAGACACAGACCGGCAGTGGACCGGCGAAATGGCAATTCCCCGCAAAGAACTCGAGCGCTGGGGCGATGCCTTCCCCGGATACGGCTGGACAATCTTCGCCGCCCGGTACAACTACTCAAAGAATCTAATAAACGAAGGCCAGGAACTCACCATGACCCCCCGCCTCCAAAAAACCAATTTCCACGACCACTCCGGCTACGCCCTGTTGAAGTTGAAGCCCTAGTGCGGACAAATGCAATGTTAGAACTCACCATGGGCGTAATATCGCCGCAAAAACACATCCCCCGGCACTCCGTGCCGCCCCCTATAAAGATAGGGCCGACAAAAGTCGCAACCGGGCCACAATTTATCACAACACTTTTATTGACAATAAGACAGGCGCATTTTTTACTTGACATATTGAATCGAATGAAATATACTTAAGTCCTAAGTAGTAATGACTTCGACATAGTATGCAGAACATCGCACATCCCCGACAAATGATGCTAACCGACCCCTACGAGCATGTGTTTTCCAAAGTGGCCTACACTAAGGTTCGCAAAGGTTGGCAAGATTTGTTCCACCACGTTATCCTCGAATTGCTTCCCACACAAACCTTGGCGCGCTCGTTCAGCCAAGACCAAGGACGGCCCACCAAGGAGCTTTATTCTGTGGCCGGGTTGATTTTCATCATGAATTTCAACAACTGGACCCTCGAGCAGGCGGCAGACGCCTACATGTTCGACAGCGCCGTTCAATATGCCCTCAATCTTGCCCCGGGTGCCCAGAGCATGAACTCGCGCACGGTGGAGCGCTTCAAACTCATGCGTGAGAGCGATTTGCCCTCGCAGATTATGACCGATGTGACGTCGGCGCTGATTTCGGCCCTAGACAAGAGCGTGAAGGGGCAAAGGCTGGATTCCACGCATGTGTTCAGTAACATGGCATTATTTGGCCGCACGCAGTTGATGGGTGTGACCGTACGGCGCTTCCTCTCCCAAGTGCGCCGCTTCCAGCATACCGACGCCCAATATCGAAGTGCCGCACGTCGGCGTGATGAACAGCAGACGCCTTGGAGAAAGACCTATTCGAAACGCGCCGGTATCAAGGGCAACATCGGGCGACTCAAACGAAGAACGGGGCTCGGACGTCTAAGGGTGCGCGGACAAGCATCGGTCTTCATGGCCATAACGATTAAAGTGGCGGGATGGAATATCCTGCAAGCGGCCAAAGTGTGGTACGAGCTGGTAAAGGATACAATACACCCAGCGGGGCACTTCGGAGAAACCCTTGTCGGCCTCATCAAGCGAGTTCTGTGGGCGGCAATCAATAAAAACAGACCCATCTTGGCAATTAATCGCGCTGCTCCCCAAAAGTCACCGAATATGCTCTTCGCAGCGTGGCTGACTTTTGTCGGCCCTATCTTCGAAGGGGG
>CAIZGN010000584.1 GCA_903932505.1 Candidatus Hydrogenedentota bacterium | reverse complement strand
GATCCGCCGCGCCACCAAGCGTCAGCTCCCCGAAACTTTCCGCCTCCCGGCCCAAATCAAGCCCTCCCACAATATCAAGTGAAGCTCCGGGTTCAATGCGCAGAAATGAAGGCACGGCACCTGCTCCGACAGGATTTGCGCCGACCACCGCGCCGTTTGCAGACAGCGAACCGGTGCCCAGCGTAAGGCGGGCGCTCCCATCAACCCGAAGCGCATCGGCCTGATTGGCACCAACAAGGGAAAGAGAACCGCCAAAGAGTGAAGGCTCGCCTCCGAATGTACTCAGGCTATTGGCTGTTACACTAGGGGCCAAAGCGATGTCATAGGCCCCTGCCTGATTCAGGGTCAGATTTGCACAATGAATCGGGTCCACCTGCGGTTCCCAATTGGAAGGCTCGGCGTAATCGCCCGACACTGGGGCAACCCAGGAAAGGTCACAGGAGGTCTCTTCGGTCGGAGCAAAGGTTACCGTCAAGGAGGCTGATGCGCTGCCGTCTCTTGCCGTCGGTCGCTGAGTCGTTGAAACTACGTCTGTCTTAGCAAAGGTTGAGAAGCGGTAGATCCCCGGTTCTAGACGAACGCTGGCGGGGATTTCACCCATTTGAGGGAGACAGGGCGATTGGAAGGCGGAATTAGAGCAGGCCTGAACCTGAAGAACGCACTCATTCCCTAGGCAGTTCCCGGGGCCCAATACGGTAACTACCCCTGATGAATCGTCTCCCGGGGAGGTTACGTTGACTAGAAACGTGGCGAGCACGGCACGTTCGACTTGAATTTCGATGTCGATAAACCCGAGAGCACTCGCTCTGCTAACGCCGCCAATGAGGGTGGGAAATAATGACGTGGAGGATGCGGAGACAGCCGACGCGGTGATCCCGGTTACAAGCCCGTCTGCAGCAGTAACCGTATAGGCAGCCTCCATCGTGGTGGACGCCTGACCCTGCACCTTAACAACAGAGCAGTTGTTCGCGTCAGAATCGGAAAGGCTTGCCGCACTGAATCTCCGGAAAGTAAACGGAAAAGCCGGACATCTTTCCAATATTCCAACCGGAGGCCCGGACTCAGCGAAGCCACTCAGTCCGCCCTCAAGCGAAAGAAGCGTAACCTCAGCAGAGGCCACCGAGGTAGCGAGGCAGCACGCCAGCATAAGAAAAAGAAGAGCATGGTTTGGTCCACTGCGGCATCCTTGATATTGTGCGGGAACATGGTCTGAAAAGGCGTTGTGCGTGAAGGACATGTTGAAATCTCCAAGGGTGAGTTGTGGGTTTTCGGCCCCATTTGAGGCTGCATCCGCACAGGAGCGAAAATGTTGAAATGGAGCGCATAGCTGCGGAGCGAAAAGAAGAATTCCTGACATTCCCAGAGGTCTGACCGTGGTCAACAGAATCAAGGAAAGGCCCCGGGTATGTGGCAAATTGCCCAAAAGCGCGTGGGAAATGCGACACATAGTCGCGTGCGTCAATGCGTTCCGCTAAACGGAGCTCTTCTCTGTCGGAAGCAGATTCCGAAGCGAGAGAGGACAAGACCGCAACGCGCCCCAGCGTAAGGACTTGTCCAATGTAATGTTCAGGAATCACTTGGAAACCAAGGCCATCCCGAGCATGTTAGCAGTGGCAGTAAGTGATTCAATCAATCACTCCAGAGAGCCCCTGAAAACGCATATCGGTATTCAGGGCCTGTTTTTTGACCTTTAGTCATCAGCCTGCAATGTAAGCGGGCAGGGACGACCATTAGGCTTCGCCACTGTCGTTACAGGATTCAACTATTAGTGCTAAAACATCCGGTTCGTGATTTCTTATTCCCTTCCGTACAAGGGCAGTGTCCTAGCATTACGGAAGCTCCATTTCAACGCCAACCGTGTGGTAGGCCCATAAGCACAAGTTTATCAGCTACCGTTCAAGAAAAAAAAAGCCCATAGAACCCTGCGATTCTATGGGCCTCGCTCAAAACAATCTACTTGATCGTAACCTCTTTACCCGCTTCGGCCGAACGATAGACGCCGTCCAGCATCTTTTGCACGGTCAATCCCGCCTCGCCGGGGGCTTCCAAGGGGGTGTTCTTCACACAACCATCAATCCAATTGCGAAGCTTCAATGGGAACAACTGCTCGAACGAGGTCTGGTCCCCGACGTAAAACGGCGCACTGTTGATCATGGTGTCGTGATGGTCGGAAAAAATCATCGGCGGATCCCATTGTCCCCCGCCTTTGGTTCCCATCACGCTGAAATTCCAGACGTCCCGCTCGATATGCGCGACAAAGCTCGCCTCGACCTGCAAAATCGCGCCATTCGCAAAACGGATCTGCCCGATGGCCAGATCTTCGACCGTATAGGTCTTGTAATCCCAATTCGGCCACGGACTCACCACCTTCGAGGGCTTGTTCCCCATGTACGTCCACGTATTGCCGGATGCCGCCACGGGTTTCGGTGAACCCATGATGTAGTGGGCCATTTCAAGGATATGCACGCCGATATCGATCATCGGGCCGCCACCTTGTAACTGTTTTTGGCCAAATACGCCCCAATTGGGGATTCCGCGCCGACGTAGTGCTTGGCAACGGACAAACATGATGTCGCCAAACTCGCCGTTCTCCCGTGCGCGCTTTAAAAACTGCGAGTTCGGGTGATACCGATACTGAAACCCGATCACGAGCTTCTTTTTGTTCTTCTTCGCCGTGGCGATCATCTTTTCGCATTCAGCCGGGGTCATCGCCATGGGCTTTTCGCACAGGACGTGACTGCCGCTATTCAGCGCGTCGATGGTGGGGGCCGCATGCACCCCGTTGGGGGTGCAAACGCTCACGCCGTCCGGCTGCACTTCCTTCAACATCTTCTTCCAGTCCGTGTAGACCTTGGTAACGCCCCAACGATCCTGAAAGGCCTTCAGACGCTCCGGCAGGATGTCCACACCGGCAACCACCTCGACATCGGGCATCTGCTGTAAGGCAGTCATGTGCGTCTGACAAATACCCCCGCAACCAATAAACGCCACGCGGAATTTCTTCCCGCGATATTCCGTCTCCACCTTGATTCCCAACGAATCCGTGCCAACGCTCTTGTTCGCCATCTT
>CAIZGN010000583.1 GCA_903932505.1 Candidatus Hydrogenedentota bacterium | reverse complement strand
GGCCATGCTCTTCGTTTTTCTCGGCGTGGTGATTTTTCGCGCAGTGAAGGACATGGCCGAAATCGGGCGGCAGCATCTCCGGGAGCACCACGCGACTTTCCGCTCCACACTCGGGGAACCCTCCTTCCTCGAGGCCCTGCGCGCCAGTCAGGATGCCGGGGAACGAAAGTAGTTTAAGAATAAACCGCGAGCAACACTTGCTCGCTTCGCTTTGGATGACACTGTGAACGCGGCATTTTGCCGCGTTCTTTGTTGCGGGCGGTTTGCCGTCTCGCAGGGGTTCGTGTATGCCCGACGAGGGACGCCTAGATCACATCGTGGTACTCGCGCCGAACTGGATCGGCGATGCGGCCATGGCCACGCCCGCCTTGCGTGCCTTGCACCGGCGTTTTCCGACCGCACGCATGACCGTGGCCGGGCGCGGCGCGATTTGTGGTCTCTTGGAAGGGCTGCCGTGGGTAAGCAGTTTAGTCCCATTGCCCGCACAGCCCGGCGTGGCGGACATGATCCGGTTTCGTCGTGCGCTGAATCCCAAACCCGACCTGTGCGTGGCCCTGCCACATTCGTTCCGTTCCGGCTGCCTCGCCTGGTGGAGCGGCGCGACCCGCCGTCTCGGGCAGAACCGTGGCGGTCGCCGATGGATGCTGACCGATGTGGTTGAACCGCACCGGGAGGATGGACACATCGTCCCGATCTACATGGGGCATGAATATCTCGACCTGGTGGCTGCACTGGGATGCGAGGACGATGGCGAGGGGCTGGAACTGTCCGCCCCGGCCAATGACCTCGCTGAAGTGCGGCGTCTGCTCGGCGACGGTGGGCCTGTTATCGGCTTGGCACCCGGGGCAGCCTTCGGACCCAGCAAACTCTGGCCTCCAGAGCGATTCGCCGCCCTGGCGGACGAGCTGACTGTCCGGAAGAGAGCCCGGGGCGTGCTCATCACGGGGCCAGGCGAGGAAGACACCCGCAACGCAGTTGTGCAGGCCGCCAAACACCCCCTGTTCGACCTGCAATGCCAGCCGCCCACATTGGGCCGTTTGAAAGCGATCCTCGCCTCGGTCGACCTTCTGATCGGCAATGACAGCGGACCACGGCATATCGCGGTGGCGTTCAAGAAGCCGGTGATCTGCCTCATGGGCCCCACCTCGCCTCGCTATTCGGAAGGGCCATGGGAACGCGGCGAGGTGTTGCGCGTGGCTGTGGATTGCGGTCCCTGCCAGAAGCCGGTCTGCACCGAGGATCACCGTTGCCTGACGCAAATCCCCGTGGAACGTGCCGTGGAAGCGGCGATGCGGTGGCTCCCTTGAGGACGCCGCCATGACACGAATCCATCTGCGGTTGTGGGCCGCGCTGCTGATCGGGCTGAGCGCCCCCTTCCTATCGGCGCTCAGCTCCGCCGAAGAGGCGATCCCCTGGGCCACCCCGCTGCGCGGCGGTTCCCTGCGCACCTTGGCCGTGGTGCCGCATGCGGCGCGACCGGATGTTGATACCTTGGCGCTCCACCTCGACATGAAGGTCACCGTCTGTACCCTTTGGAGCGCGGACGCGGCCGAGCGTGAAGACCAGGAGAGCAAAGGCAATGCCCCGGTCGAAGCGAAGGGTCGGAAAAAGAAGCGACAAGAGGCCACCACCGCGCTGGGGGGCCTTCGCGAAGCCCTCAAGAAAGAATATGACCTTATCCTGCTTGGACGGTTTCGCACGACGACGCTGCCTTCAGACATTCAGGGAAGCATTGCGGATCAGGTGCACAATGGTGCGGGTCTGGTCACCGCCTGGCTGGAGCGAGGCGACCCACAGGAGCCACTCGTGACGCTGCTGGAAGCGCTGGACAACAACGCCGCACAGGATGTATGTCGTGGTTTGGGTGGACTGTCCATCTATGGCATCACCGATGCGGGGGTGCCCGATGTATCGGGACAACGCCGCCTAATTGATGGGGTTCGCGCGGGTACCTGCGGCCAGGGGCGCGTGGTGGAGTGCTCTTTTCCCGGAGACCCGCCACAAACCCACGCTTTCATCCCCACGGCCTCGGAATTCAAGGTCGCGCCTTTCAACCGTACGGAGAACGCCTACGCGCTGGTGACCCGAGCAGCAGTGTGGGCTTGTGGCCGATCGCCGCGCACACGAATCGCCGGATTGCGAGACATGAGCCCCAAAGCCCCCAGTGCCGAGGAAATTCCGCCGGATCTTCCGAAGGAATACACCGACGCCATGCGCCAGTCGGCGATCGCGCACCCGCTGCGGCCTTTTGTACTCGCGCTGGAATCCCCGGCCGACACGACCTACACGGTGCAGATCGAGGTGCGCAAACCGGAGTCGGACATGCGTAACGCCTATCCGGGCGACCGACCCTTGAAAAAGGGTGAGCAATACTGGCCCTTTGACCTGCTCGTCGGGCCGGGCAACTACCTGGTGGACGTGTGGTTGAAGGACGGCAAGGGGGTGGCAGACTGGTTCTCCTCGGAAGTCAGTATCGTCGCCTGGCCCAACTTCACCGACCTGCGCCTCACCAAAGAAAGCGTACTTTCCAACGACGCAGTGGGCATCCAACTCCGGGTTCCCCCGATATTCAACCAGCACCGCGCCTGCACCCTGTATGTGCGGGCCGTCGACCCGACCATGGTGTCCGCCGCCCCAACGGTGTCCCCAGCGGCGGTCCAGCCCAGAACCGTGACGCTGCACGGCGGTATTGGAGGTCGTTGCGTGGCGGAGGCATTGACCGAAGTGGGCAACGAGGGCGGCGATGTGGAAATTGCCCTGGGCGTTGCGGACCTCCTCTCCCCCATGCTCAAGATCGAGATCTTCGCCACGGAAGGCAGCAAGCATCCGCTGGCGCCGTGGGAACTCAACAACGCCTACTACGAATGCCGTTACGTGCCGGTGCGCACCCGACCAAGCATGCCGTCCTTCACGGCTTCGGTATCGCTGCCGCTGCTGGATGAGCCGAATATCCATCGCTTGCTCGGGCGGCTCCGGGGCATGGGCGTGGACTCAGTGCACGCGCCAGGCGGGCAGGTGGCCCTGTGGAACGCGGCATGGCAGGGTCTTGGCTTTGTACCCGAGCTGTCCCGCACGCCCAACGGCGGTATCGCCGAAGGACTGATCCGCCATCCCTGCCTTTCCGACCCCGCCGTCCGTCAATTAGAGGGCAAGCAACTCCAAACCATGACCGCATGGCATCTTTCGGGTTCGTCCGGCAATTACAGTTTGGGCGAACGGGCGCTGCTTGCTACAGGTTCGGTGAACGCCTGTCAGTCAGAGACCTGTCTTGCAGGGTTCCGCGCATGGGTTCAGACCGAGTACGGCACTGTGCAACGACTCAACGATGCCTGGGGCAGCGGTTTCAATGCGTGGGTGGATGTCGTCCCCCCCGATCCCGCTATCGCGGCAGAGGCCCAGTGTTTCGCGGGCTTTGTGGATTTCCGGCAATACATGGATTCGGTCTTCGCTGCCTTCTTGTCCTACGGTCGCGACTGCGTGCACCAGACCGATCCGCAGGCCCGCGCCGGATTCGGGCTGCTCGATGAAACCGGCGTTTATTCCGGCTATGCCTGGCGGAGGCTGGCCGCTGCCGCCGACTTTGTCACCGCGCCACCGGAAATCCCGTGGATTGAAAAATGGCGTTCATTCCGCAAGGAGTCCGGAACGTATTCCCTCATATTCGATGAACACGCCCAGACCACGGCACCCCAAGGCCGGGCTCTCACCTGGCAGGCGGCTTTGCGGGGCGCGGGCGGTATCCATTGCACCCACCCCTTTGCGCTCGCAGGCGTGAACACCCCAGAAACCGCCCTGCAGGCGGACGGCGCACCCACCCCCGCCTTTGCCGCCACAATGGGTGTGGTGGAGGAATTAAAACGCGGCCTGGGCATCCTGCTGTCCCAAGCCCGGCGGGTTCCAGCCACCATCGCCATCTACGATTCCCCGAGCAGCCACTTGGTGAACGCCATGGACACCCGTTACGGTGTGGACTCGCTTCGGGCTGATCAACGCTGGATTGCGTGGCTGGAACAGGCGGGCTTGGCCTATGATTTTGTGGGTTCCACGGAACTCAGTGCCGGGTTGAACAAGCAGTATCGCGTGCTGGTGCTTCCGATGGTGCGTGCCATGAGCAATGAGGAGACGCAAGCCCTACAGGCGTTTCACGATGCGGGCGGACTGGTGGCCGCAGACATCGCGCCCGCCGTCTGGGGCGGACACGGGGAGCACCGTGCCGCACCGGCCCTCGACACGCTTTTCGGCATTCAGCGAAACGGAACGCCTGAAACTGTGGTTATTCCAAACAGCGGGGACTCCACCCTGCGCAGTGATCGCTCGGTGGCAGCCCAAGGCGCACAGCCACAAAGCACGGACATGGACGTGCCCATCAATCTAAAGGGAACCGGAACCTTCCTGCTCAATTACCCCGTCCCCACCCCTCCCGAGTCGGCGTCCACGATGGAACCGCTGCGGACGTGGATTCAGGAAGCGGGTGTGGAACCCATGTTCGCGGTGGACGGGCACGGGAAAAGTGAGTTTCACGGGCAGCGATTCCTGCTGGAATACCGGGGGGCGCGCATCGCCGCGTTGCTGGCCGATGCCGCTGCCGGGGACAAACCCCAAAAAGTTCAGTTGAATCTCGGCAAGGATGCGGTGGTCTACGACCTTAGGCAGGGATTGAAGGTGACCCGTTCGGACAAAATCGAACGGATTCTGCAAGCAGGCGACGCCCTATGCTTCTCCATACTGCCCGAAGATCCACAACCGGTGCTGCTCACCCTGTCGGGCGAGGCCTTTGCGGGTAAACGTCTCGAAGTGCAGGTTGCGGTTCCCGGCAAGGATGGCAAAGCCCAAGCACGCCTGCTCACCCTCGGACTGGAAGACCCCGCACATCGCCCCATGCTGCACTACCGGCAATACTTGGAAAGCCAGAGCGGTATGGCGAAAACCTTCTTTCCGTTGGCGTTCAATGAGATCCCCGGTGGATATCAGGTCACCGTCCGCGACGTACTCACCGGCCAGGAGGTCCGCAAGCGGGTTTTCGTCGGGGGCCGCCTGCAATAAACAAGAACGGCGTCCCAAAGGGGGACGCCGTTCTTGTTTATAGGCGGGATCGGTCTAACGGAAGACCGCCCGGAAGTACTCTTTGTTGTCGATGAGCTTCAACTCGATATTGCGGAAGGTGTCCAGCTCGTCCTCGGAAATCACCGTGCGGTGGTGCGACTGCAGGAAGGTGGGACGCATGGACGCATCCTCCGATTCCTGATCCATATCCGGTTCCCGCAAATCCCCCCCCTGCTCATCCTCGCTTTCTGGACATGAGGCGGAATCCGAAGGCGCAGCGCCATCCGGGGGGCGGAACATTTGCTCAATACGATCCTGCAGAAAGAGCCCAAGCGTCTCCAGAAGGTGTTCCTTCTTTTCCTCATCACTACCCTTGGTCATGATTTCCTTGTCCAATGGCAGCACCTGTCCGCAAAATATGGTCACCATTTCCTGACACTCGGGGCAAGGGCCAAAAATAATGGTACCCAGAGGCGGGGCCATGATACGCCCCTTCACACCGCAGTGGGGGCAGCGGACATCTATTAGAGACCTCATTGGAACACACTCCTTCCTGCTACGCATCCAGAATGATTATACCATCCAATGCGCCTCCCGGCAAGAGAGACGCAACAGAATAATCATAGCGCCCAAAAATTGAACAAAGAGCCTCCTTCGGCGACGAAAGAGGCTCTCTTGAGCATGTGGAACGATGGGATGGAAGACTATTTGTCGGCTTTTTTGTCTGCCGCTTTATCGGCCTTCTTCTCTTCCGTCTTCGGGCAAGTGCCCTTGGCAGCGCCAGCTTTCGGGCAAGCAGCTGCGGGGCCACCGGTTTTCGGGCAACAGCCTTTGGCCTGGGCAGCCTTGTCACAGGCCTTCGCCGGGGCCGCATCCGCAGCAAACGCCGGGGCGCACACGCTAACGGCAAACATCATGCACAGGGCCAACATAAAAAACTTCTTCATGGTTTCTCTCCTTCGCCCCCGGCCGCGGCCTCAACCCATGCCTTCGGTATAGCCACCGTCACAGCTTCCCCTATCGCCCCGCGGTAAGCGTAAGCATTCCATGCCTTCGTTGCCGCCTGCCGCATCTGCATACTGGGCTGCGCTCCCGCGAGGGCGCGGAAGGCGGCGGCCATAGCGGCGCGGCGCTGCATACCGCCGTACACGCTCGGGTCCGCGTCCTGTAGCACGAG
>CAIZGN010000582.1 GCA_903932505.1 Candidatus Hydrogenedentota bacterium | reverse complement strand
CAACAATGTGCAGTCCGTGGCCCTGAGCCCCGATGGGCAGGTCTTCGCTGCCACCCTCGAAGGGTTATTCCGTTTGGAAGGCAAGGCGTGGACTCCGGTATTGCCCACCGAGGGGCGCGGTCCCGCTTTTGACATCGCTTTCGACGCGCAGGGTCGGGGATGGATCGCCGCCTGGGATGGACTGTGGTGCCTCGAGAATGGGGCGGTGCGACCCTGTCCGGGTACGGAGGGCCCGCTGGGTGCAGTGGGTGCCGCCTCGGGCAAAGTCTGGTGCGGCGGCCCGCAAGGGGTTTGGGAACTTGGCGAGAAAGGCCTTGTTCGTCTTGAGCTCCGGTGTTCAGGAAATGTGCGCGCGTTGTTGCCTACCGATACGGGTGGATGGGTCGCCACCGGGGCCGGGTTGTGGCATATTGATGGAAAGACCACCACCCGCTATCTCTACACTGGTGAGGTATTGACCGGTGCGCTTACAGACGTGGTTCCCGGACCGGATAAGGCCGTCTGGGCGGGTGGCCTTGGCGGCTTGTCTGTCTACGCGCCGGGCAAGCCGGTTCGCTTCATTGAGGCGAAAGACGGGCTGCCCCACATGAACGTGCAATCGGTGGACCGGGACGCGGATGGCCGCATGTGGGTGGGCACTGATAGCGGTCTGGCCCGGTTCGACGGAAAACGCTGGACTCTCTTTCACAGCCGCCGCTGGCTGCTCAACGACGAAGTGCACGGCGTGGCCTTCGGTGCCGACGGCACCGCTTGGGTGGCGACATCGGGAGGAGTGAGCGCCATTCGCCCGCGGAAGATGGTCTTGGCGGAAAAGGCTGATTTCTTCCACACGATGATAAAGGAACGGCATGTGCGCCCTCCGTTTATTGTCGAAAAATGCGGTCTGCCCAAGCCCGGCGACCTCAGTGAGTGGACACCGATGGACGATGACAACGATGGCGGCTACACAGCCATCTACATGACCATGGAATGCTATCGCTACGCCGTCACGAAGAGTCCCGAGGCCAAACAGAACGCGCGAAAGGCCTTTGAGACCCTGCTTTTCCTTCAGAATATTACTGAGACCAGCGGCTTCTTTGCGCGCACGGTCGTTCCTGTGGGTTGGGACGGCGTGCATGATGGCAACCGGACCTATACCCCGCAGGAACTCGCCGCCGGGCAAATCGAGGATGTGCGTTTTAAGCCGGTCGAGCAACGCTGGCGGCCCTCCAAAGACGGCAAGTGGCTGTGGAAGGGCGACACCTCCAGTGATGAAATGGTGGCGCAGATGTACGGCTGCGCGCACTACTTTGACCTCGTTGCCGACGATGCGGAAAAGAAGGAAGTATGCGGTTTGGTCTGCCGCATTGTCGATTACATTATCGACAACGGTTACGTCCTGAAGGATACCGATGGAAAACATACCCGCTGGGGTGTGTGGGCGCCGGAGCGACTGAATGACGACCCCAACTGGGCCGCCGAACGCAACATCAACTCCGCCGAGATACTTTCCTTCCTCAAACTCGCCTTTCACGTCAGCAACGATGAAAAATACCAGCGTGAATACATGAAACTCATCACGGAACACCACTACGCCGAAAACGCGCGTCAGGCCAAGGTTTTCGGCCGCATGTGGCGCACCCACATCGACGACGAACTCCTCGCGATGACCTATCCGGCCCTTATGATGTATGAAACCGATCCCGCGATCAAAGCCATCTACCGCGAGAGCCTCGATGCGTGGTACGGCGGGGTTTCGCCTGATGAAAGCCCCTATTTCGACTTCATCTATGCCACCCTCACGGGTGCGGTTCCGCCCATCGACCGTTGCCTGTTTTTCCTGCGCGACGCCCCTATCGATTGCATCAATTGGACGGTGGACAACACCAAGCGCGAGGACATCACCCTCGTGCGCGCCCCGGAAATCATGCCCATGCAAATCAGCCGAATGCTACCCCCGAGCGAACGATCCGTCATGCGCTGGGACAAGAATCCCTGGGAAGCCATAAGCGGCGACAACGGCGCATCGGAATGGACCCCGGTATACTGGCTCCTCCCCTACTGGATGGGACGACAGCACGGGTACTATTGAGAATAGCCGACGGGAAAGCATAAATATCGTGGAGTCGATTCTGGAGTTGCTGGAATTGACGGAGGTCGAAGAGTTCTTCAAGGGCGTAGTTCACGACACCATCTTAAATCATTGAAGCACTTCACGAATCTTGGTTGATAGCTGCGCCATGGAAAATGGTTTTTGTATAAAATGCGCGCCGCCGTCCAGTATGCCGTCCCTGGACACAATCTCTGCCGTATAACCTGACATGAACAGCTTTTTGATTTGCGGATACATGGCCTGCACTTGTTTGGCCAGCACGCGCCCATTCATCTCTGGCATGATCACATCCGTCATGACCAATTGTATCTCCCCCTGCTGTTTTCGTGCTATCTGGAGGGCTTCACCCGGGGTGGCGGCGGCGAGCACTTGGTAACCCATCTGCGCAAGCACCGTTTCTGAGAGCTTCAGCAGTGCCGGTTCATCCTCGACCACCAGCACCGTCTCCTTGCCGGGTACGATGCCCGGTGCGGCAGGGTGCATTTTTCTTTCCTCTTCTTTGTCGAGGTATCGGGGAAGGTGGATCTCAAACGATGAGCCGTGTGCGATTTCACTGTGGACGTGGATAAATCCTTTGTTCTGCTGGATCACCCCATAGACTGTGGCCAACCCTAAACCCGTGCCGCGCCCGAGAGCCTTCGTTGTGAAAAACGGCTCGAAGAGGTGGCTTAGGGTTTCCTCGTTCATTCCTTCGCCATCGTCCTGCACGCGCAGACGCACAAACTGACCGGGGGAGAAGCCTGCGTGAGTGGCGCACCAGGCGTCGTCGTAGGCGGCGTTTTCTGTGGATATCGAAATTCGCCCCGGCCCGGAGATCGCGTCCCGGGCATTGACGCAGAGGTTGGTCAAGATCTGGTCAAGCTGACTTGAATCCATGATGATGCGCCAGACCTCATGGGCCGGAGCCCAAAGCAGATCGATATCCTCGCCGATGAGACGCCGCAGCATGCTGATTAATCCCTCCACACACGTATTGATGTTGAGGACTTTGGGCACCACGGTTTGTTTGCGTGCGAAGGCTAGGAGCTGTCTCGTGAGGTCGGCAGAACGTTGCGCCGCGTGTTCGATTTCAATGAGATCTTTATAGATCGGTTCGGAGTTGGCGATGCGGGACATGGCAAGCTCGGTGTGACCGAGAATCACGCTCAACATATTGTTAAAGTCATGCGCAACGCCACCGGCGAGCCGTCCCACCGATTCCATCTTCTGGGATTGCAGCAGTTGCTCCTCAAGTGTGCGCACTTCCGTGATATCGCGGGCAACCTCAATGACATTTTTGATTTTGCCCTCATCGTCAAACAAGGGAACCGACTGCAAGTCCCACAATCGCGCATCCTTCGATTTCACAACATGTCGGCCCGGTTTGCCTGTTTCCATGCTTTCCATCACGGGACAGACCTCGCAAGGCTCGGTGCGTCCATGCCATGCGACGAAGCACCGCTTTCCGGTTAATCCCTCAACACCCCCATCTTCCCCACCTGCGCATCGCCGGTTGGCCCAGATAATCTTAAAATCACGATCCTGAAGGGTGATGTTGTCCGGAATGGCGTCCAGAAGCCCCCGAAATTCCTGTTCCCGGTCTTTTAGCGCCTGGTCGGCCCTTTTCTGCTCCGTGATATCCAGGCATATGCCGGTCATGCGTATGGGGGCACCATGGTCATCGTAGCTGGCATGCCCGACTGCGAGAATCCATCGGATTTGTCCATTCCCCCAAAGCACCCGGTACTCGTTGCGCAGTGGGGTACTATCTTGTATTGAGCGTTCAATATTTGCTTCGGCGGCCACGCGGTCGGCCGGATGCAAGACACTTCGCCAAGTTTCGAAGGAGGGAGAGCCGCTGCTGCTGGACAACCCCATAAGGGCGTACATTTCTGGGGACCACTCAATGGTTCCCGTGACAACGTCCCAATCCCAAATCCCGCTGCCGGTGGACTGTTGGAGCCGGGTGAGTTTTTCGTGCGACCAGCGCAGCTGTTCCTCGGCGCGTTTTCGCTCCGTAATATCGCGGGCAATGACTTGTACGGCGGGCCAGTCGTGGTAGGAGAAGGGCCTGGCCACGACCTCGGCATCAACCTCGGAGCCGTCCAACCGGATTAGCCTCTCTTCGACCATGTCGGGGCATTCCTGGTTCGCAGCAATACTGGCGAGCCTGCGTTTGACAAGGCTGTGGAAATTGGGGTGAATCCGATCCATCACTGCACTGCCAATGAGTTCCTGTGAGGACGATGCTCTGAGAAGTTTGAGCCCCGCCGAATTCGAGAAGACGAAGGCTCCACCCACGTGCACGTAAATAGCCTCGGGTGACAGTTCTACAAGATTACGATAACGCTCCTCACTTTCGTTGAGGACTTCCACAGCGCGTTTTTGGTCGGTGATATCCTGCGTAGTCACGTACAGGTGCTCCACAACACCCCCAGGTCCGACCTTGGGCTCACCGATAGCACGAACCCATTTCACGGTGCTGTCCCTGAGGAGCACGCGGTGTTCCATTGCGTAGCCCGTGCCTTCTTCCATGGCCAGACGCACACATTCCATGGCAGCGTCCCGGTCGTCAGGGTGCACCATGTTTTTCAGGACATCGAGGCTCACATCGCATTCATTCACTCGAAGGATGCGAAGAAGTTCATCCGAGGTTGTTAATTCTTGCGTGAGAAGATTGAGGTGCCAATGTCCAACGTGGGTCACCGCCTGCGATTTCTCAAGGTAGTACTCCTTCTCTCGCAAGGTCTCCTCCGCGCGTTTGCGATCCGTGACCACGTCAAAGAGCGCGACAAAATGATCCTGCTCTGGGCTGTACACCGATATCGAGAACCACATGTCCAAGGCGACGACGTGAACCTCAAAGCGCTCGGGCACACCCGTGCGTGTAACGCGACCGTAGGTCTCTAGGATGTTTTTATCGCTTTTCCCAATGCCGGGAATCACCTCGGAGACCCGTTTGCCCACCACATTACGCAATCCTGTCTGCGCTTCAAAAGCCGCATTCACTTCCAGATATACGAAGTCGCTTGCGTCTCCTGCTGCATCATAGAGCATCTGGCAATGTGCAAAGCCGTTCATCATGTTTTCAAAAAGGGATTGATAATGGGTTTCGCCGTGCCGTCGCGCCGCCAGGGTTTTCCTGCGTGTCAGCCTCGCGCTGAAGAATCCACGCCTGTGGTACCCGCCGCTCCTCCCCGTGATTGGGTTGGTCTCAGATCCCTCGTGAGTCTCGGGCATGTCCATCCTACTCCGGCTGATTGCGTTCAAGAAAACAGAAGTATTCGCACTACCGCCATCATACAACATTCCTACGCGGTTCGACAAGAGCACGGGCTGAAAATGAGGAAAATATAAAAACCCCGCGCCGGGCAGCGCGGGGTTCTACGGGTGTCGAAGATGGGACTAGTCATCCTCGTTGAGATACAGACGGGTCAATTCGGACTTGAGAAGTTCGAAGGCCTCGTCCACCGAGTCGCAGAAATGGAAGAGCTCCAGGTCTTCCGGTGCAATCATGCCCCATTTGATGAGCCAATCGAAGTCGATGAGCGGTTTCCAGAATTCCGTGCCGTAGATAATGACCGGCATGGGCTTTTCCAGCTTGTTGGTCTGAATAAGCGTTAGCACCTCAAAGAGCTCGTCAAAGGTCCCGAATCCGCCCGGAAAAGCGACCAGTGCCTTGGCCAGATACACGAACCAAAACTTCCGGATAAAGAAATAGTGGAATTCAAAGGAGAGCTCTCGGGTCTGGTAAGGGTTGGGGTTTTGCTCCATGGGGAGGCTGATGTTGAGTCCTGCCGTCTGTCCCTGGGCCTCGCTGGCACCCCGATTTGCCGCTTCCATGATGCCGGGACCGCCACCGGAACATACGATGAAACGGTGCACATGATTGTGGAGGGTCTTGGACCACTCGGTCATGCGTCGGGCCAGTTCCCGCGCGTCTTCATAGTACCGCGACTGGTGCAGGTTGCGCTCGGCAGTTTCCACGGCAGTCGCCAAGGCCTTGGCATCGCCCCCCCCACGCAATGCAGCCGCCTCCGCCTCAGCCAGTCGTTTTTCAGCAACCTCCCGGGAAGGTGTGCGTGCAGAACCGAAGAAAACGACGGTATCCTTGACCCCGAGTTTCTTGAGGCGGTCCCGGGGCTCGACGAACTCGCAAAGGACCCGCACTTCTCTCGCGGCGGTAGAGGTCAGGAATCTCGGGTTTTTGTAGGCCTTTTCCGGCCATTTCCCTGAATCAAAGGACTCTTTTTCAATTTCCATGATGTCTCCCTGTGGGCTACGGTTGGAACCGGGTTACTGCCTTAGGAATGTACCCCAAGCGGGCGGGTGTTGTCTAGTACGGGCTTCGCCCGGAAAGGGACAGGATGCAGGTTTTGGTGTGAAAAACTGGCTCCATAAAGCCGAAATCGGGTACCATGGCGTCAAATGCCATTTTCGAACATGAAACAATACAACGACCCAGAAGAGAGCTGGAGCTTTAGCGGTCCCCGGATTACGTGGGCCGTGCAGCGCCTCATCTTGGCGAATGTCTTGGTCTTCGCTCTCCAGCTGGCGTGGGATCCCTTCGAAGTCTACCTCCAGTACCGCTGGGGTTGGATACCCAATGCCATTGATACCCTGCTGTCCTTCCAGGTGCACATATTCATGCACGGACAAATCTGGAAGCCCTTCAGCTATATGTTCCTCCACGGGAATCTCATGCATCTGCTCATGAATCTTCTGTGGCTCTACTTTTTCGGCACGAACGTGGAGCGGGTTCTCGGCACCCGGCAGTTCTTCCGTTTTTATGTGGTGTGCGGTGCCGTGGGGGTGCTCGCGAATTTTGTGCCCTATGCAGTACGTCATCTGGCGGGTGATACGGTTACCGACCCCTCCGTCATGGGGGCAAGCGGCGCGGTCATGGGTGTGCTCATCGCCTTCGCCATGACTGACCCCGACCGGCAGTTCTACATGTTTCCCCTGCCCGTGCCGATCAACGCGCGCGCGCTGGTGCTCATTGTGGTGGTGATGAATGTGATTTCGGGTCTGAACGCCGACGGCATTTCCGTCAGCACCCACTTTGGCGGCATGCTTGCCGGATACGGATACATGAAGCTTCTGCCCCGGATTAACCTGTGGCAAAGCGAACGTCGCCGTTCCTCCCAAGGACAACGGCCAAAAACTGAATTTGACAAGGTAGGCGAGGCGGTCGACAACATCTTCCGCTTCGATGAAAAAAAACGACGGCACTAACCGTCCCAACGACGGTTGAATGCGAGGACTATGCTTCCGGGCCCCCAAGAATTTATCCTGATCGTGGCGATCATCGTGGTGCTGCAGGCGACCGGTCTGTGGCGGATGGTCATGCAGGGACTGCGCGAATTGCGCGGGGAGCGACCCGCAGAACCCTCCCGTCCGCAGTCGCCGCCCTCCGACCTCGACATGTGTTACCGATTGATGGGGGTATCCTCCACCGCGCCATGGGAAGAAATCGAGAAGGCCTACCGCAGCAAAGCCAAGGTGCATCATCCTGATCGCGGGGGCGACGAGGACGCCATGCGAACGCTCAACGAGGCCTACAACCGGCTCAAGCGCCTTAAGGGGCGTTAGATGATGCAGAGTCCCGGCCCGCCGAAGAAAGCGCTCTTTGTGCTGGTGCTCAGCACTGCCGTGGCGCTTGCCGTGCTGGGTGGGTGGTTCATATATGACCCTGCGCACGACTTGCCCGTGAGCCTGCCAGGAAAGGATGGCCGTCCGGAGTCCATGCCGGAAACAGGGGCGGTGGCCGATCTCAAAGGCAAACTGGAAACCTTTGACGGAACCCCTGCGACCTTGCCCGGGGAGTGGCCCCGATTTCGGGGAAAAGATTGCGACAACATCGTTAAAGACGCGCCCGCGCTGGCATCCACCTGGCCAAAAGACGGCCCGAAGGTATTATGGCAAGTCGAATTGGGCGAGGGCCATGCGGCGGCCGTCGTGGGACAGGGCCGGGTCTTTGTCTTGGATTACGATGAACAAAAAAAAGCGGACGCGGCGCGTTGTTTTTCACTGGCCGACGGCAAGGAGATTTGGCGGCGGTCCTACGCGGTGAGCACCAAGCGAAATCACGGCATGTCGCGCACCGTCCCCGCCTTGACCGGCGAATACCTCATCACCTTGGGCCCGCGCTGTCATGTGGTGTGCCTCAGTCCTGCAACCGGCGATTTTAAGTGGGGTATCGATTTGCAGGCGGAATACGGCACTGCCGAGCCGCTGTGGTACGCGGGGCAATGCCCCATGATTGACGGCGACAAACTCATTCTCGCCCCGGGAGGAAAGGATGCCCTTCTCATGGCGGTGGATCTGGCCACCGGCAAGCCGGTGTGGAAAACACCGAACCCGAAGCTCTGGAACATGTCGCACGCGTCCATCATGCCCATGACCTTGGCGGGCAAGCGCATGTATGTGTACTCCGCGCTGGGCGGTATTGTGGGCGTGTCGGCGGATGCCGCCGATGCCGGAACCCTGCTCTGGGAATTGCCCTGGAATGCACGCGTGGCCGCGCCTTCGCCCGTGCCGCTGGATGAGGGCAAGATTTACGCCACCGCTGGGTATGGCTACGGAAGCCTCATGATGCAGGTGCACGCAGACGGCGGAAAGTTCACGGCGGAGTCGCTGTTTCAGAAGAGCCCGTCGGATTTCCTCGCGAGTGAACAGCAAACCCCCATCTATACGGGCGGTCTGCTCTATGGTATCATGCCGAAAGACGGTGGTGCGCTGCGGGGGCAGTTCGTGTGCTACAAACCGGACGGAACGCTGGCATGGTCGAGCGGGCCGGAAAACCGCTTCGGACTCGGTCCCTTCCTGCTGGCAGACGGCAAGTTTTTTATTCTTGGTGACGATGGTCTGCTGACCATGATCAAGGCGGACGCCGGAAAATATGAGCAACTCGGTCAGGCGCGGATTTTCGATGGGCAAGATGCCTGGGGGCCGCTGGCCCTCGCGGGTACGCGTCTGCTGCTGCGGGATTCCAAGCGCATGGCCTGTGTCGAGATTGGCGCGGCGGCTCAGTGAAGCGCGCAGGCCGCGTGAATAAGGAAATGTATCCATGGAAGCGATGAACCGAAAAGGCTTTCTAAAATGGGTGTGGGGGGGGATGGCTGCGGCTGCGGCCGGGTTTGCCGGGCTCCTCATTGCCCGCGACAAACCCAAGGAACCCTCCAATGCACTGGTCTACAACGTGGACGATTACACGAAGGTCGACCCCGCCCTGATCAAATTCAAGGCAGCGGGAAAGCTGACGCCCAATATCCCCAACCTGTCCTCGCTGGCCATTGGTCCCGATGGAGATGTTTATGTGGCGGGGGAGAAAGCACTGGTACGTTATGGTGCGGACGCCAAAGAGAAGGCCCGGTTTGTGCTGGAAGGCACGCCGGACTGCATCGCGGTGGCACCGGACGGTGGAATTTTGTTGGGGATGCGGGGGCGCGTGGATGTCCTCGGGGCGGACGGCGTCAAGACCGGCAGCTGGGAAGACCTCGGAGCGCGGGGGTACATCACGGCAATTGCGGTGAATGATACCGATGTCTACGTGGCGGACGCGGGGAACCGGGTTCTGCTGCGCTATGATCGACAGGGGAAGCGGTTGGGGCGTTTTGACGGCAAGCATGAAGCCAATGAAATGGCCGGTTTCGTCGTGCCGAGTCCGTATTTCGACGTCTGTTTTGACAAGCAGGGCGCGTTGTGGGCGGTGAATCCCGGGAAGCACGGGCTGGAGCAATACCGGGACAATGGCGACCTCGCCGCCTCTTGGTATCGCCCCTCCATCGAATTGGACGGCTTCGCCGGATGCTGCAATCCGATACACATCGCCTTTCGGAGTGATGGTCTGCTGGTCACCCTCGAAAAGGGTCTCTCCCGCGTGAAGGTCTATTCCCCCGACCAGAAAATGCTCGCCGTGGTGGCTTCGCCGGATATTCTCGGGGTGAATGTTCAGGCAGCCGCATGCTGCGATATTGAAACACCCCTGCGCGATTTGGCCGTGGACAAGAACAACCGGGTTTTGGTCGTCCATCGTGAACAGGGTGCCGTTTTGATCTTTGAAGAGAAAGAGAAGCTGGCATGAACCCCACCAACGAAAGTCGTCGTGAACTGTTCGCGGGCATGGCGCGCTTGGGTCTGGCCGGTGGCTTGGCCGCGCTGGCCCTTTTTTTCGGGGCTCGTCGGCAGGTACAGGCCTGCGCACCCGGCGCTTGTCCCGCGTGCCCCGTCAATAAGGATTGTGCCAACCGGGTGGAGGCCGCGCCATGAGCGAAAAGTGCTTCTGCCGCCGGGATTTCATGCGTGTGGCCGGTGCGGCTGCCGTGTGCGGCGGTTTGGCCGTGCGCACGGAGCGCAGTTCGGCAGAATCCATGCGTTGGCAGATTGACCCGGCCAAATGCGTGCAGTGCGGCCGTTGCGCCACCAACTGTGTGCTGAACCCCTCGGCGGTCAAGTGCGTCCACTCCTTTCAGATTTGCGGGTATTGCGACCTTTGCGGCGGCTATCTCCAGCCGGGGGCGAAGGCCCGGAATACCGGCGCGGAAAATCAGTTGTGTCCGACTGCGGCGCTTCAACGTAAATTCATTGAAGTGCCGTATTTCCAGTACAGCATTGACGAGGCGGCATGCGTGGGTTGCGGCAAGTGCGTGAAAGGCTGCAGCATGTTCGGCAACGGCTCGCTCTACCTTCAGGTGAAGCAGGACCTTTGCGTGAATTGCAACGAATGCTCCATCGCCCGGGCCTGTCCCTCAAACGCTTTTGTGCGAGTGCCCGCCCATGACCCCTATTTGCTGAAGACCCGCCCGAAGGAGACGCCCCCGCCCGCATGAAAAGTCACCCAACAAACAACGGCCCGAGCTATGTCAAAGTCCTCGTGCTTGCCATTCTGGGGTTGTGGCTCGTCTGCGCCGCCGCGAACGCGGAATTCCGTTTTCCCATGCCGGAGTTCGAGTCGGGTTACAAGCAACCGCATGTCGAAATGCCGATGCCGGCCCGCTATTATCCCGTGTTGGACACTGTGGTGCTGGCTGCTTCGCTCATTCTCTCCGCCTATCTCGTGATGGTGCGCCGTTCCCGGGCGGGACTATTCGCGCTGGCTGTGGCCTCGGTTCTCTATTTCGGTTTCTGGCGCAAGGGCTGTGTATGCCCCGTGGGTTCACTGCAAAATGTGTTGGCCGCGCTCCTCGACCCGGCGGTGGGCTTACCGTGGTTGGTGCTGGTCTTTTTTGTGCTACCCCTGCTCGCTGCCCTCTTCTGGGGGCGGGTATTCTGCGCGGGGGTGTGCCCGCTGGGCGCAGTGCAGGAACTGGTGGCCATCCGCCCTGTGCAATTGGGAAAGCCGTTGGAAGCCGTGCTCGGATTGGGTGCATACCTGTATTTGGGCTTGGTCGTCCTCGGCATGACGACTAATACCGGCTATCTCATCTGCCGCTATGACCCCTTTATCGGTTTCTTCCGCCAGGGCGCGAGTTTCAATATGCTGCTGGTCGGCGGGATTTTTCTGGTGCTGGGTGTCTTCATCGGACGCCCCTATTGCCGCTTTTTGTGCCCCTATGGCGTGCTGTTACGCTGGATGTCCATGTTCTCGAAATGGCATGCGAAAATCCCCCCCACGGCATGCATACAATGCCGCCTGTGCGAGGCTTCCTGTCCCTATGGGGCCATCGAAATGCCCACGCCCGAGGAACGCCCACTTTCCCGGCGCGAAGGTGCGCGACGTGTTGGATGGCTGCTGGTGGCCGCGCCCTTGATCATGGGATTGGGTGCCGGGGCCGGATATTTGTCGCACGGATTTCTCTCGAAGCTCCACCCCAAAGTGCAGTTGGCAGAGCGTATCTCCGGCGAGGAGCGGGGCGAGTTCAAAGACCGCACGATTGACAGTGACGCCTTCCACGCGGGCAAACAAACGCCGCAGCAACTCTACGCTGAGGCCAATGCCATCCAATCCTCCTTCGCGATCGGGGCCTTGTGCCTGGGCGCGTTCATGGGATTGGTCGTGGTGGGGAAACTGGTGCGTTTTTCGCGCGTGCGAGGGCGGGTGGACTATGAAATGGATCGCGGCGCGTGCCTGAGCTGCGGCCGTTGTTTTGCGTATTGTCCCGTGGAAAAAGGGAATTGCCCGACAGAGGAAGACCATGCCCATTCCTGAAGCCAAACAGAAAACATTCGCGGGGAATCCCGATGCCTGGACACTGGCCGCCACCGTGGCGGTCGTGTCCGGTTTATTCGTGTTGATCGTTTCCGTGCTGCTCATCGCGAACTACCTGCAGATGCAATCGGTCGCGCCGCTCGACAACCCCGGCCTGATTGCCCTGCGCAAGCAGCTCAACACCTCGCCGGACGCGGACCCCAAGCTGGTGGAGGATATTCGCGCCATGGATCTGCTCGCGCGAAAAGCCTTCTTTACCAACCAGGCGCAGTTGGCCATGGGGGCCAAGTTGCTGCTCGCCGGGGTGGTCGTCTTTGTGATTTCCTTCAAGCTGGCCGCGCGTTGGCGACCTGTGCTACCGCGCATTGAATATGTCGCGACGAATTATTGGGAAATGGCGGCGCAGGCGAAAAGCTATCTCATCACCGGCGGTATGGTGCTGGCGGTGTTCGCACTGGGCGCGGCCTGGCTGACGCCGGTTGGAATTCCTGCCACCGAAGCACCGCCTGCCGCCCCGGCACCGGGTGAAGCCCCGACCGCTCCCGTCGCCGATGCCGAACCCACTTGGGATGACTTGCAATTGCAGTGGCCCGCCTTCCGGGGACCCGGGAACTATGGCGTCGCGCATTTCACAACCGCGCCCACGCAGTGGGATGTCGCCGCCGGACAGAATATCCGTTGGAAGACGGAGGTGCCTTTGCCCGGCAACAATTCCCCCGTGGTTTGGGGCAATCGCGTGTTCCTGTGCGGCGCCACGCAGGATGCCCGTGAAGTCTATGCCTTCGACACGGAGACCGGTGCGCTTCTCTGGAAAAAAGCCCTCGAGAAATTCCCGGGAACGCCGGACAAGAGCGCAAAAATAGAGGACGAAACCGGTTATGCCCCCCCCACGATGGCTGCGCTGGGCAAACGGGTTTTCGCCATGTTTCCAAACGGCGACCTTGCCTGTTTTGATGCCGATGGCAATCCGCAGTGGGGCAAGAACCTCGGTGTGCCGGACAACCACTACGGGCATGCCTCATCGCTTATCGCGCTGGGTTCGCTGGTGTATGTGCAGTTCGATGATCGCGCAACGCCGCGCTTGACCGCCTTTGATGCCGCCACCGGCAAAGAAGCGTGGGTCGCCAAGCGCACCAAGATTTCGTGGGGGTCGCCCTCGTGCATCCCCACGCCCGCCGGACTACAACTCGTGCTCGTCTCGGAAAAAGATGTGGATGCGTACGAGCCGAAGACGGGTGCGGCACTGTGGAAGGTGACCTGTCTCGATGGTGAGGTGGCCCCGTCCCCCGCCTATGCCGACGGCATCGTTTTCGTGGCGAATGAATACGCCAAGGCCTCGGCCATCCAAGTCAGCAAGGACGGCACTGCCGTAAAGACCGAGGTAAAGTGGATCTACGAGGATATCCTGCCCGACGTCTCAAGTCCGGTGGCCTCCGCCGCCCATTTCTACATCGCCACCTCGCGCGGCGAGGTGGTCTGTCTGGATCGGCAGACCGGAAAGTCCCTGTGGACCCATGAGTACGACGAGGGATTCAGCGCATCGATGGTGCTGGTGGGTGACCGCATTTACCTGCCCGACAAGAAAGGTATTGTGCATATCTTCAAGGATGCCGCGCAATTCGAATCCATCGGCGATGTCGATATGGGTGCTCCGGTCTACGCAACCCCCGCATTTCTCGATAACAGGATTTACCTGAGGACAGATAAGATGCTCGTCAGCATCGGAACAAAGTAGTGAATGGGGTGGCGCGGAGCGCCCGAAAAAATCCCCCTTCGAAGGGGGTGGCGCGGAGCGCCGGGGGATGTCGCGCGTCCACCCATAGACAAGTAACTGCACAACGAAGGCAGAGAGGCAGGCAAGCATGTTGAAACGTTTGGCCCTGGCAGTTTTACTCATTCTGGCGTGCATAAATGTCAGCGCGCAGTCCCCGTGGGACACTACCGCGAAAAACGGCGAATTATCCCGGCTCGCACTCCTCAAGAGCTGGAAATTCGCGCAGGCCTGGCTGCAATGCGCCGACCCCGCGACGGGGCTGATCCCGCGCAACCTCAAAGACTCGCCCTACTGGAATGCCCAGGATTCTGCAGCGGACAACTATCCGTTCATGGTGCTGACCACCTTCTTCACGGATCGCACCCTTTTCAACGGTCGCATCAAACAGATTCTCGAGACCGAGCAGCGGCTATGCAACCGGGTGGGGCGGCTCCCGGACGACTGGCTCTTCACCACCCAGGCTTTCCGCAGCCCCGAACCCGCCATGGATCACCTTATCTTTGGCGCGAGTGAATATGCAAAGGATGGGCTTCTGCCCCTCACCGAATGGCTTGGCCCGAGTGTGTGGTCCGACCGGATGCGCGGTTTGCTGGAAGACCTGTGGGTCTATGGCGCGGTGGATACCGAGGTGGGCAAAATCCCGGCCACCTCCCATGAAGTAGCGGGGAATCTCATGCAAGCCATGTCACGCATGTATTGGATGACCGGCGAAGAAACCTACCGCACCCGGGCCACGCTGATTGGTGACTATTTCCTGCTGCACCATCCGCCTGAGCAGGCAGAAAAGCTGCAGTTTGAGGATCACGGCTGCGAGGTCATCAACGGCTTGTCTGAGATTTACTATGTGGCCGCGAAAAAAGACCCCGCGAAGCATGAACAATGGAAACCGGCTATGCACCGGCTGCTCGACCGTATCCTGGAGGTCGGCCGCGACGAAAACGGCCTTCTCTACAGCTCGGTGAATCCCGTCACCGGCAAAGTGTTTTCGGAAGAGCGCACCGATAATTTCGGATACAACTACAACGCCTTTCTGGTGGTGGCCGAGTTGGATCAAGAACCCCGTTATCGCGAAGCTTGCGAATTTGTGCTGTCCCACCTGCTGAATAACAAGGATTACGTCTACGAAGGCGGTTCTTCAGACGGCTACGCCGATGCGCTGGAAGGCGGCATCAACATGCTCAACCGCCTGCCGGTTCCAGAAGCTATGGAGTGGGCCGACCATGTGGCCCAGATTTTACTGGCAAAACCGCGCGACACCGGCATCATCGAAGGCTGGCATGGTGACGGAAATTTTGCCCGAACCGCAATCATGTACGCCCAGTGGAAGAGTCAGGGCGCATATGTGGAACCGTGGCGCGCTGATCTCCGGGTGGGCGCGGTGAAAGCCGGGGATGGGTTCACCTATTTCGAGGTGCAGTCCGATTGGCCATGGGAGGGACGTTTGCGCTTTGACCGCCCCCGCCACACCGAAAACCTCAACATCCCCTCCGACTATGCGCGGCTCAACCAATTTCAGGAATGGTTCACGGTTCCCGCCCGGATGCAGTATGACAAGGGGGATGCTTCCATCAGCAGTGAGGAACTGCGTGCCGGGTTGCCTGCCACAGTAGCCCCGGGAAAACCATTCAGAATTCAGTTGAAACCGGGCACCTGAGATTCAGAAAAGCGCCTTTTCGCCAGTCCGCCTTTCTGATATAATGAGGAGGGTAGAAGCGGAGGTTCGTGCCATGTTCGACCGTATTACATTCTCTCCGGAAATTATGGGGGGCAGGGCTTGTATCCGGGGTATGCGAATTCCCGTATCCGTCATCGTGGGCCAGATAGCGCACGGTGCCAGACGACGAGGTTTTCTCCAAAGCCGTACGTGAGAGCAGGATTATTCTAACCTTTGACTTGGACTTTGGCGAGATCGCCGCCCGATGCCGAGATAAACGCACCAGTGTCGTTGTCTTTCGGCTTCACAATACCCGGGCCGCTCATGTCATTGACCGTCTGAACCATGTGCTAGCCGTTTCGGCCAAACCGCAGGATGCAGGTGCCGTCGTCACAGTCGAGGAATCCCGCCACCGGGTTCGATATTTCGTCATGGAGTAGAATCGTCTTGTCGAGGCTTCTGCTCGTCCATGGAAAAATTTCTTTCAAGATCCAAACTAAGTTTCCATTTCTTGCATCCGCTAACCCCTGATGATATATTCAGTATATCGTAAGAGCGGGAGAACGCCAGAATGAATGTAGCGCAGGTCGTTGATAAGTTGCGACAGGATCAGGATTTTGTTCGAAACCTGACCGCATGGCGCACCTTGCCCGCACGCGACGCGCGCAGCGCGCCATTTCCCGAGGCCCTTCATCCCACGCTGGTGGCCGCCCTGCAACGGCGCGGTATCGAGCAGCTCTATACGCACCAGAGCGAGGCGGTGGAAGCGGTACTGGCCGGAAAAAATGTCTGCGTGGTCACGCCAACCGCCTCGGGGAAAACCCTCTGCTACAATGTGCCGGTCTTGAACCGCCTCCTGACCAACCCCAAGGCCCGCGCGCTGTATTTGTTTCCGACCAAGGCTCTGTCACAGGATCAACTACACGAGATCAAGGACACCATCGACACGATGGAGGTGAAGATCGGGGCGTACACCTTTGATGGCGATACCCCGGCCACAGCGCGCAAGGCCGTGCGCAGCGCGGGGCATGTGGTGGTCACTAATCCCGACATGCTGCATTCGGGCATACTGCCGCACCACACCATATGGATACGCCTCTTTGAGAACCTCGAGTTTGTGGTGATCGACGAAATTCATCACTATCGGGGCGTTTTCGGCAGCCATCTCGCCAATGTGTTGCGGCGCTTGCGCCGCATTTGCGCCTTCTACGGCTCACACCCGCAGTTCATCTGTTGCAGCGCGACCATCGCGAATCCACAGGAACTCGCCGAGCGCGTCATCGGCGAACCGGTCGTGTTCATCGACAACAACGGCGCACCCTCGGGAGAAAAACACTTTCTGTTCTACAATCCGCCTGTGGTAAACGCCGAATTGGGGATACGGCGTTCATCAGTGAAAGAGGCAAGCCGTCTCGCCACCCAACTCCTGTCGAAGAACATCCAAAGCATCGTTTTTGCGCGGAGCCGACTCCGCGTCGAGATTCTCACGACCTACCTCAAGGACGCGGTGCGCCGAATGGGCAAGGATCACCGTTTGGTGCGCGGCTATCGCGGCGGCTACCTGCCCACCGAACGCCGGGCCATCGAGCAGGGACTGCGGGCGGGCGAGGTTATGACCGTGGTCAGCACGAACGCGCTCGAACTGGGCATTGATATCGGCGCGCTGGACGTCTGCGTGATGACTGGCTACGCGGGTAGCGTCGCAAGCACCTGGCAGCAGGCGGGTCGCGCAGGTCGCCGCAACAACGTGGCCCTCGCGGTGCTGGTGGCCACCAGCGCCCCGCTCGATCAGTACATCATCGCGCATCCCGAATACTTCTTCGGGCAATCACCTGAACACGCCACAGTGGACACGAACAACCTCATTATTCTTTCCAGCCACATCAAGTGCGCGGCCTTTGAGCTGCCGTTTGTGGAGGGTGAGGCCTTCGGCTTGGACGCAGCGTCCACCGAGGAGATCCTGACCTACCTCGCCGAACATCGCATTGTGCGCAAGGCCGGAGGAAAATGGCATTGGAGCGCGGACACCTATCCGGCGGGCGACATCAGCCTGCGCACCGCCGCGCCGGGCAATGTCGTTATCTTGGATGTGTCCAACAATGGGCAGGTCATCGGCGAAGTAGACTTTTTCGCTGCGCCGGTTGAGGTATATCAGAACGCCATCTACATGCACGAGACCGCCCAATACACCATCGAGCGACTCGACTTGGATGACCGCAAGGCCTATGCCCGGCCGGTGGAGACGGACTATTACACGGACGCGGAGATGAAGGTCGATCTCAAGGTCTTGGATCGTTTCGATGAATCGTCCGTCGGCGGTGCGGTGCGATGCACCGGGGAACTTAGCGTCACCTGGCTGCCCACCATCTACAAGAAAATAAAATTCGGAACGCACGAGAACGTGGGCTGGGGCGAGATTCACTTGCCCGAGCAGACCATGCACACCTCGAGTTACTGGATCGAGTTCCCCGAGGATACCGGCGACCGATTCGCGCTCAAGCAGGAAGAACTGGGCGAGGCCCTTCATTCGCTGGCGAACGCCTTGCGCCAGGTCGCGCCGGTGCAGGTCTTGTGTGACCTCTCCGACATCCGCGCCCAAGCCATGCTCCGTGCCCCCGCCACTGCAAAACCCACCGTATTCCTCTATGAAACCTACCCGGGAGGCGTGGGATTCAGTGCGAAACTTTTCACGCACCATGACCGTTTGATAGAGGCAGTCATTTCCCTGCTCTCGGATTGCTGTTGCAAGGAGGGTTGTCCGAGTTGTGTGGGCACGGCCCTCGAAACCGGCACACACGGCAAACCGGGCGCGTTGAAGCTGGCGGCATTGGCGCGGATGCAAGGGAGCTGAGTCGGCCGATGTCGGACATGAAAGACAAACTCAAGGCCCTCACCGAAAAGCTCGGACTCAAAACAGGTGCCGAAGTGGCGCAGGGAAAGATCGCAAAGCCGCCTGTGGCATCTGGACCCGTAACTGACTCGCGGGAGATGCTCCGGGACCTCACCGCCCGACTCAATCTGCGCACGGGTTCGCAATGGGTGGCGCAGCACGAAGAAGTGCAGGCGCGTCGCGAGGCGGGTGAATTTGAGGTCGACAAGATTATCCCCGGCGAGTTGCTCGGCGGGGAGGAGTGCCGTTTTTTTCTGGTGCGCCGGGATTTCCCGCTGGAACACCGCCAAGGTAACCTGGAGTTGGGCGAAGCATTGCAGGCTTCGTCCAAGCACGTCGCGCTCAGTGCCGCCGACCCGGATCTCCTGGACTTCGACCCGCGCACCGCCCTGTTCATGGATACTGAAACGACCGGCCTCGCCGGAGGCACCGGGACGGTCGCCTTTCTGGTCGGAGTGGGGTACTTCGCGGGCGATTGTTTTCGCCTCGACCAGTGCTTCATGCGCGATTATGACGACGAGGGTCCCATGCTTGCCTTTCTGGACGAGCGTTTCCGGGAATGTGGTACCGTGGTGGGCTACAACAGCAAGTGTTTTGACCTGCCGCTATTGCGCACCCGCTTCATTCAGAATCGTCTGCCCTTCCGCTTGGAAGCACGACCTCATTACGACTTGGTCCATGCGGCGCGACGATTCTGGAAGCGTCGCCTATCGGACTGCAGTCTGGGCAATATCGAGCGAGAGGTGCTGGGCATCCGGCGGCATGGCGATGTCCCCGGTTATCTCATCCCGCAACTGTGGCTCGACTACCTGAACTCCCGGGATGCGCGTCCGCTTGAAAGCGTCTTCTACCACCATCGCATGGATATCCTGTCGCTTGTCGCCCTGACCGCATGGCTGTCGCAGTGCCTTGAATCCACGGGGAGCGGATTTGAGCACACCGAAGACCAGCTTTCCTTGGTACGCGTGCATTTCAACCAGAAGAACTATGTCGAGGTCGTGCGCCATGCCCGCACCTACCTGGAAAGCGGAAGTGGCGGCCCGCTACGTCGGGAATGCCTCGAAATGCTGGGGCTGGCCCACAAGCGCCTGCAAGAATTCCCCGCGATGCAGGAAACCTTGGAATTGCAAGTCCAGGAATTCCCCAGCGATCTCAGCGCGCGTCTCGAACTTGCGAAACTCCATGAACACCGAACGCGGAACCTCTTCGAGGCCGAGCGAATCTGCGCCGAAGCCATCAGTCAGGCCGGTAATACCAGAGAAGCCAATTTGCTGGTGGAAGCCCTGCATCGACGATTGGAGCGTATCCAAAAGAAACTGCGCCGGGCGGGAACCGGCGAATGTGCAGACGATTAGCCGGAGAATGATAGGACGGGCGGTGTTATAACCATCCGTATCACCGCATCACAACCCCAAGCCCCCCTGTCATTGCGAGCGCAGCGAGAAATCTTGTGTCCAACACTGCACCCCGCAACGTTTCCACCGCGCGTGACAATTCAATCAGTTTCGGTTACCATGTATGGAACGTGCCATGCGGCGCGGACGAGAATCAAGGATCATAGCGGAGGAAAAGAGCAATGGGTAAGATTGGCATCGGTATCAACCTCGAATTTGTTCGGCACGAGGACAAGCCCTTTGAGTGGGGCATTGAAAAGGCCGCTGAGTTGGGATACGAATACGTGGAGCCCATGGTGCATTGGGGCCGGGAACTGCTGAGCGAAGCAGGATATTTTCACAGCGTTTCGATGCTCGATGATCCGCTTCGAATTAAACGGGCCTGCGACAAGGCGGGCGTGAAATGTTCCGGACTTTCCGCGCACTGCCCCCTGTGCAAGCCCGAAATCAGCGTGGAGTACCTCAAGCAAGCTGTGCGTTTCGCTGCCGAGATTGGCGCGCCCGTCATCAACACGGACGAAGGTCCCAAGCCCGCTTGGACGACCGTGGTGGAAGATCACGTTCTCATGCGCTATGTGCTCATGGAAGCGGCCAAGTTCGCCGAACCACGCAATATCAAAATCGGCATTGAGCCGCACCAGCAATACAGCAAGACGCCGGACGGACTCGACCGGATTCACGCGTTGGTGAATTCCCCGGCGATCGGCATCAATTTCGACACGGGCAACAGCTATCTGTCCGGACAGGATCCGCTCGAGTGGCTGGTGCGTGTGCGACACCGCTTGGTGCATTTGCACGCCAAAGATATCTCGGTGCAGCAATCGGACGCCGAGCGCGGCAAAGTCACCGGCACGCCCGTGGGCTGTGCCTGTGGCGATGGTGTGATTGACTGGGGCAAAGTTATCGACCTGTGCCGGGATATGCCGCAGGATGTCGTGTTTTCTGTGGAATGCGGCACCGTCGATCAGGCAAAACGCAGTATTGATCACCTTAAACCCCTGGTGGGCTAAGCCGGGCAAGGGAGAATTGGCCATGGTTTCCAGACTGGTGTTGGTATTGGGCGTGACAGCATCGTTTTCCGCATTCGCAGCCCCGCCCGCCCTGCGGGTAAACATGGGGGACGAGGCGGTCGAGATTCGCGACACCCGGGGGCCGGTGCTCAAGTATCTTTTCACAAAGGTGCCTTTCAAGCCCTATGTGAACGAATGCTACACGCCGGGCGGGGTGCAATTTCTGCGCGATTCCCCGTCTGATCACAAGCACCACCACGCACTCATGTACGCGCTGGGCATCAACAAAGTCTCCTTCTGGGAAGAAACCGAGAAGGGCGGAAAACAGCTTCACCGGGAGTTTACCGGTTCCAAGACCGAAACCGTTCGTGGCGGGAATTGGACCCATTTCGGGGAGATGCTGGACTGGACCGCCCCGGGACAGGACAAGCCCTGGGCGGCGGAAATGCGCACTGTGGGCGTGATGCAACTCAAGGGAGTCTCTGGTCGCGTGGTGAGTTGGGAAACGCAACTGACCCCGGCGCATGGCGCGGGTGACTTGGAACTCACAGGAAACCACTACTACGGGCTTGGTGCGCGTTTCATTCAGAGCATGGACAAGAACGGCAAGTTCATTTTCGCCTCCGGCAAACCCGGCCCGATCGTGCGCGGGGACGAGCGCAACACCCCGGATATCTGGTGCGCCTATCAGGCCGAGGCGGATGGCAAGCCCGTCACCATTGCGATGTTCGAGCATCCCGACAATCCCCGGCATCCGGCCACATGGTTCACCATGGGGGACAATGGCGGCATTTTTGCCTATCTGGCCGCCACACTCAACCTCTATCGTGAACCCATGTCCCTCAAGCAAGGTGAGACCTTGCGCGTGCGCTATGGCGTCGTGTTTTATGACGGACAACCGAACGCGAAGAAACTGGCGAAGGACTACAAGGCCTGGAAGAAGGCCGTGGGTAAGTAATTTTTTAACGAAGGCCTATAAACCAAGACTGGGAGAAAGACACCATGGATCGCAGGCAGTTTATGGCGAGTGCCGCCGCAACGGCGTGGGCCGCGAGTGCAATGGCGCATGCGAAAAAAGTGAAGAGCCCGAATGAGCGCATCGGCGTCGGACTGATCGGCTGTGGCGGACGCGGTGGCGCGCACTTGGCAGCCCTCAAGGAAATGGCGGAACGTGACGGCACGGTGGAGATTGTGGCCCTCTGCGACGTCTATCGCCCGCGCATAGAAAAGACCATCGAGAAATTTGGATTCAAGAAGGTCAAGAAATACATGGATCACCGCGAACTGCTCGCGGACAAGCGCGTCGATATGGTCACCATCGCCACCCCCGATCACCACCACGGGCATCAGGCCATGGACGCCCTGAAGGCGGGTAAGCATGTCTATTGCGAGAAGCCTGTGACGCATTGGCGGCAGTTCGGCGTCATCAAAGAACTGGCCAAGGTGGCCGCCGAGTCCAACGCCATTTTCCAGTTGGGTACGCAGGGTATGTCGGACACCGCCTGGCATCAAATTGAGAAGCTGGTGAAAGACGGGGCCATCGGGCAACCCATCCACGCGGAGTGCGGTTTCTTCCGTACCGGTGACTGGGGCGAACGCGGTATGCCCATCGATGACCCGAATGCCAAGCCGGGCCGCGACCTCAACTGGGAGGCCTTTCTGGGCGATGCGCCCAAGCGTGATTTCGACGTCAGCCGTTTATTCCGCTGGCGCATGTATGAGGATTATGCGGGAGGCCCGGTGACGGACCTGTTCCCGCATTCGCTGACCCCCGTGCTGCATATTTTGGGCGTCAAGATGCCCTCAAAAGTCGTGGCGACCGGCGGTATGTGGCGCTACACCGAACGAGAAGTGCCGGACACGTTTAACATGCTCATCGATTACCCCGAGAAAATCACCGTGGCCGTGCTGGGCACCCAGGGTAACGATTATCAGGCGACCGGTGGTCGCGGGGCTGGCATGCGCATACCGGTCATTCGCGGATGGGATGCATCACTCACCATCAAGGAAAATGAGATCGTGCTCATCCCCACCGATGAGAGCAAGAAGGCAGGGAAGGAAGAACAGAAGTTCGCCATCGAGCATGGCGAGAACACCCTGTTCCACATGCGGAATCTGGTGCATTGCGCACAAACCGGCAACAGAAACCCCGACAGTCCCGCCGACTTGGCCTACCACACCCAAACCGCCCTAATCATGGGCATGCAGTCTCTGCGCGAAGGCAAAGTGGTCAAATTCGACGCAGGAAAAGAAGAGCCGGTGGTCTAGGATTTGTTGGAAACCAGTCTTGATGGGCGCGTCATCCCGGCAGGGATGGCGCGCCATGTTGTAGTGTCGATATGCAATACGGCGTGTAGCCTTCTATTGCGAACCCAGTGAAGAACAGGCAACCGGTCTATTCAAGGCTCCACTCACAAGATGGCGCGATAACCCCAGTCCCCGCTTACCAAATTTCCTTTCCCTGAGGTACACCCCAATCCTCTTGCGCACCCGCACTCTCTGATGGGACTTTGGATAACAGTTCCTTCAGATTGCGCTGGAGTCTGGACGTTTTGATGCTAGTGGCATCGTCCACAGGCATGTGAGCATCGTCAATAACATTCGGGACGATACGCCCCCTTTCCCTCTTTCTTGCTTTATCAGTTTTCGATACCATGGTCGCCTCCAAGTTCATGCGCCAAGCCTACCCGCATCAACATGCGATGTCAATAAGAATAATCGCGAACGTAGCGCACTACTTTAGACTTGGGGCTGGCCTGGCGAGATCCTCCGCCAACACCTGACATTGCGCCATTTGCCCCACCTGCGGGCCGGAAATCTGCCAGACGACCCGTTTGTCATCAGTAATCTCGAAAAGGTGCGCTCCGACTTTGCGGTCTTTGTCCTGTGCGTTCCAGTTGCAGACCAGCGTATTGCCATTGTCCAGTCTGGATATGCCTGCCAACACGCCGATTTGGATGTCCGGGATTTCGTGGGGGAGTACCTGCCAGACTACCTTGTCGTTGCGGTCGTACTCGGTCACCTTGCCATCGGCGCTGATCAGCGTGTTTCCATTGTCCAGACGCACCACACCTACGGGCATGGGCTGCTTCGGGAACTCGCGAATAACCTTGCCCGAGGCATCGTATTCACGAATGGCTCCCTCAGCGGTGAAGGGGACGACATAAGTCCCTTCCGGTGTCTTCCGGCACATGCGGAATTGCGCGTGCGCTGTTTTTTCGGTGGTTTGCAGCTGAACCTCGTGCACGATTTCGCCCTTGCGATTGACTTCGATCAAGCGGCATTGGCCCACGATGCCAATGAGCACATTCCCGTCAGGAAGGGGTTGGCAGTTCGGGATTTCGTTGGGCTTTTCAACCGTGAATTCCCACACCGTCTGCTTGTCGCGGGTGACCTCGCGGACGCCCTGATAATACGTGGTGAGGATGTTGCCGTTGGGCAGCATCCAGACGTCCTGCGGATGTGGCACGGGGTATTCCCACACGATACTGCCCGTCTTGTCCATGATGGCGACGCGGTCGTGGGTGTGTTCTGAAAACAGTATGGGGAAGGGGCCATAAAGATTCTCATGCCAGAAATTGTGGCGCAGCCCCGGCTCGCTTCCGTCTATACCCTGCGGGTTGGCGGGATCCACATCCATGGCAGGCCACACCAGTTCACCCGCGAGTTGCTTGTCTTCACGGGTGTATGCGCCCAGGCGCAGGGAATTGGAGTCGAGCCACACGGTGACTTTGAGGCGGTCCTCGGGGGAGACGCATGTGCGGTGCGATTCCGTCAGGAGGGCCTGTCCGATTTTCGAGGCGCGCGCCCCGAAACGCCCGGGGATGGTCCGCGATCCTCCGTGCACGCCGCTGTAGGCGGTGGTCATGTCCGTAAACATCGCTCCAGAGAACCAGAAGGTGTAGTCTTCCTTCAGGGCTTCATAACTCATGTCCTGCGGGCCCAAGGCCTTTTCCTTGTGGCACGGCACGCAGGTCTTATCGAAGATGGGCTTGATCTGTCGATAGTAGCTGATCGGCTCGATCGGGCCGATTTCAGGTTCCAGCCTGGAAGGTGCGCGGCGCGTGGCAATTGGGGAAGCAGTCGGTGCCGCAGCCCGCTGCGGGTTCTCGTGACAGCCCATGCAGGACAGCTGTTCGCCCGGATGCACAAAAGCCGACGACCGCATGGATTGCACCGCCATGTGGTGATCATCCAGCGCCTGGAATATGAGCATCTTGCCCACCGGCGCCTCGAAATAGGCGCTGCCATCCTCTTCCACCGGAACAATGCCAAGCGGGATGCGCGGGGTGTTTTCTCGCTCATAGCCGATCAGCGGTTCGCCCATGGCATGGTTGGTTTTGGGGATATTCTGCACGACCCGCAGCCACTTGATTTTAACTCCTTCGGGCAATGGCAGATCGGAGTCATACACATTCATGACCGCGATGGTGGCCTTGGGGCGGGATGCGGCGGGCGTACTTGGCGCGGGGGCGGGCTCGTTCTCCGGTCGTGGCCGCGCGCGGAGGGGGATGGGATCGATGATGCGCAAGCGTTCATCTTGGGCACAGGGCAGTGACCGCAGGTCGCAAAGGACTTCCTTGTTCCCATAGCGGTCGATCAGCGCCATGTTCTCCCACACGTTGCAAAGATAAAAGTCCTCATTCAATGGCCACGGGGTGCCGTATTTGTAGTGCCGCCGTCCGGCCGTCTCAGTTTCCGGGAAAGGTTCCTCCGGCGTGATGCGCTTGATCTGTCCCATGTGGTGGTCATCGGTTTGGCGCAGGTCAAGCATGCACAACGAACCGTAGATCTCACCGTGGTGCGGTGCGGCGGTGAAGAGGTAGAGCGGCGAATTCGGCACCGCATGGATATCCATTTCGACCAGGGGCGCGCCGAAGCGGCTGTCCCACTCCCGCCCGTTCCGCACTTCCCAAGGCTTATGGTCGGGGAAGGTATCGTACGGCAGCGGATAGTTCCCGTGTGGCGCACGCGGATTCGTGCCATCCACCCCGCTGATCCAGAAACGAGTGCCAAGACAGTTTTCGCGATCCACATAATCCCATCGCGTATAGACGAGCTGCCCTTCGTTGTTCACAGAGGGATTCCATTCGCTGGTCTCAAAGTAACTCAGGGGCGAGATATCCGTCCCGTCCTCCCGCATGGAAAACAGCGTGTAACTGCGCACCTTGAGATATGCGGAAAAGCACCGGATATAGCCGCCGCGCCGTTCCGATACGAACGCAATGCGACCATTGGGCAACCAGCACGGTGAAAAATCATTGACATCGCCGTCGGTCAATTGGGTTAGACCCGTTCCGTCCACATTGACCTTGAAAAGATGAAAGCAGGTGTCCTTTGAGTAGACCCAAAGATGTTCCTTGTTTCCCGTCCATGCAAAAACGATGCTTTTCCCGTCATAGGAAAGGTCGGGTGTGGCAAAGCCACCGTGGTCGAGCTTCTGCCCCTTCATCGGGCCGTTTTCTACCACCGAATCCTTCAGTAGGTCCATAATTTCCGGTTTGGTCTTGTAGTTTCGCACCACATAAAGCCCGCCCCCGGGCAGGGCGTTGTGCCCGAAGTATTGCGTGACAAAATGCCCGCCCTGCGGGTCGGCGGTACTCGGGTTTGACCGCACACTTCCCTCAAAACTCCCGCGCGCCACGCACAGGATCGAATCGAAGTCCAGCACAGGATTCCGAAGCGCAACCTCGCGCCGAAGGGCGCATGCAGCCAGATACAGTGCTTTGGACTTCTCCGGATCCCCGGCAACCATTGCCCGGGCGGATTCAATTGCTTGCAGATCGCTTCCCCAAGCCGCAGTCTTGTCGGTGCCACCGGAAAAGGCGGGGTTCGCCAACAACGCACGGGTGCGCCGGACGACCGCGCCCAAGGGCCCGCCATCCTCTTCCCTCATCAACGATTGCGGATCGTAAACCTCTTCCTTGACCTTCTCCGGCTTGGATTCGCCGGGTCGCTGGTCGGGATATTCCTTTTTTCCCATCCACACGAAGTCATAAAGCCATTCGCGGAGGGCGGCGTCTGGAACCGCCCCCGCATCCACCGTGTGCAGTGGTAGACGCGTGGCTACCTCAAGCACGGCCGCGCGGGATGGGGCGGGGTCTTCGGCCAGGGGAAGTGCTTGCAGCGCCGTCGGCATGCCGCCCGGAATTTCGGTGCCGTCCGCAAGGAAAGTCGATTGGGAGGCCCGCAATTGCGCATCGTGTTTTCCGGGCGAAGCATCCTTGCCGGAAGCGTCCAACGCAAAATGCCATAGTCCGACTGTGGTCTCATCGGAAGCCAGTTCACCTTGTGGCACGGTCGGTGACGTGTGCAGTCCTTTGGATATCCGAAGTTCGTCAATAACCCCGTTGCAGTTGAAGCCACCCTCGGCGAGACTACCAAAGGCGAGTGGTCCGGAAACGCCCGGTGCGCCGGTGGAGGTGGATTCCGTGTTCGCTTTTTCCACCCCGTCGACCATCAGCCGTATCCGCCCCTCTTCCATAAGCATCGTCAACCAATGCCATTGTCCATCCGCGATGGCGGTGCTGGTGTGGACATGGTCAGGGGTGCGGCCCGGCACATAGGCGTGCAGCGTGCCATCGCCCGGCGTGGTAAAGAGTTCCCAGTGGCTGCCGGACGCCTTGGTCTCATTCGCCGCGATGATGTTGTAGGCCGTGGTGCCGAAGAGCTTCACGCGGCATTCCACGGTGAGTGGGAGGGTCGTGAACACAGGGTCGGCGGGTACCAGCATCGCGCCCCGGAGCGTGTCCAGGGCGTTGCCGTACGCGCCTTCCTGCCGTTCCACCGCCTGTGCGGTCGAAATGGGGAAGAGGGTGGCGAGGCTCAAGGCGAACAGGAGGAAACGTTTCACGAGGGGTGGTTCCTTTAATGAACAACGGCCCCACATTCCCGCGCCGCAGCTGGGGAATGTGGGGCGACACAATCATGCTTCACGCAGGGAGTTCAAAACCCGGACGACGCGGACGCGACAACAGCGCATTGCCTTCTTCGCAGTTGGTAAAGCGTTCCTTGGCCGGATCCCACTTCTGCACTTTGCCGACCTGACCGACATCGCGCACGATGTTCACCAAGTAGCATAGCGAGGTGGCACGCTGTCCGTATTCGATGTCGGCATTGCAGCGCTTGCGTGTTTTGACGCAGTCGATCCAATTCTCAATGTGCGGCTGATTTTCGGGGACTTTCAGCGGGCCGGGATTATCCGGTCCACTGATGAGTTCCTTGGGATTCGCGGATATCATGTCGCGGTTGATCTCGATGCGACCCTTCTCGCCCTCGAAGATGCAACCCAGGCCCGGCGCGTTGTCTGCATCAAGATGCAGCTTCAGTTCCGTCCCGTTCTTGAATTTCATGCTGACCTTGGCGCGTTCGCCCTTGAGATTCTTCACCATGGAGTAATAAGGCGCACCGGTTTCATCCGGGGACGGCTTCCGATCGTCAAATTTCCCGGTGAGTTCTTCACGCATCGGTTCCTCAAGCAGTACTTCCACTGGGCCGGTCTCATCCGTGCCAAGTCCGCGCTGGATTTGGTCGTAGCTGTGCGTACCCCAGCCGGTGACACCGAAACAAACGCCACCGCCGTCATAGTCCCACCATTTTGACCAATTTGTGTGCAGCTCTTTGTGATAGGGGCGGAATTCCGCCTGGTTCGTCCAGAGATCCCACCAACCCTCGGTGCCACCCTCGGGAAGGTCTTGGCCGGGTTGGGGCGTCCAGCGGCTGGCGGCTACATAGTTCGGCGCCCATACCGTCTTCACTTTTCCAATCGCCCCGTTCTTCACGAGGTCGCTGGCCCACATGTTCAGGGGAATCGATCGCTGCTGGGTGCCCACTTGCGTCACCCGCTTGTATTTCCGCGCAACCTGAACCATATGGCGGCCTTCGGAAATTGTCAAAGCCATCGGCTTCTCGATGTAGGCATCCACACCCATGGACATGGCCGTGCAGGCCACCCAAGCGCGGGCATGGGTCGTGGTTTCCACCATCACTGCGTCGAGTTTCTCGCGCTCGATCATTTCTCGGAAGTCGAGATAGCCCTTCCAGTTCTGATCTTTGCCCACGGTTTGCAGAAACGAATCTACGCGCACCTTGAAACAGTCGCAGGCGGCCACAATCTGCATCTGGGGCACTTTGAGGCAGTCCGCACCCACGCCACGGCACCGTCCGCCCAAACCGATCATGCCGACAATTACTCGCTCGTTGGGGGATTGTTTGCCCGGCACCACTTTCGCCGTGTTCGGCCGTGTGGCGCATCCACCGGCGGCCACAGTCGCGGCGGTGGTGGTGGCGAGCAAAAATGCCCTCCGGCTCAGTCCTTGATCCTTCATGCCAGAATCTCCATGCAAGGTTGAGGGGCTTGGCAAAGCCGCACCCCGGAAATGTTCACCGGTGTCGGCTACAGCGCGCGCAGGCGGATGCTGCGAACGATAATCTTCATGTCCTTGAATTCTTCCCCGGGATGCACCTGAAATCCGATCCGGCCCTTGGCCATCGAGTTGTCGTGCACATCGCCGGTGACTTTGCCGTTGAGCGACACCACCAGATGGTCGCCCTGCGCCTTCACGGCGATGGTGTTCCAGTCTTCCTTCTTTTCCAGCTTGGGATCCAGGTTCTTGGCGATGAACAGCTTTCCCGGGCAATAGATGGTGCCGCTATAGGCCAAGGGATCTTTGTACTCAAGGATATCCGCCTGATAGGCCTTCTCCGGCGACTGATAGCGGAACCACACCCCGCTGTTGGCGGGCCAGATCGCCTTGTACTCGACTTCCAAATCGAAATCGCCGAATTCCTCCGTGGTGAAGAGATCGCCGGGGGCGAATTTCGGGCCTTGCTTCCCGACGAGCGTGCCGTTCTCCACCGTCCAGACGGCACCGCCTTCGGGCTTCCAGCCAGTCAGGTCTTTGCCGTTGAACAGCGGCTTCCAGTCCTTCGCCTTTTCCTCCGCCATCGCGGCACCGGCCACCGCCATGCCTGCCACCACGCCCGCCGTGTGTTTCAAGAACGCCCTTCGCTCGATATTCATGTCGATTCCTTCGTTCCAGTTGGGGTTATCATTCCGGACGCCGCCCGAAAGGCACAGCGCCACATGCCATCACTATGGCAGAGTCCTGCGATAAGTTCAAGAGGGACGCGGCCCCCCGCGGCTCAATTTCTCCCCGAAGAAAGGGCCTTTTGCGAAAAAAGAGCCAAATTTGATATGATAGGGGCCATTAGAGCTGTTTCCACGATTCCAACTTACAGGAGCTGACTGAATTATGGCCGATGCAGTGCGTGATATTCCGAATTTTGATGCGTCGCTTGTTTATAAAGTGGCCGATTTGAGCCTTGCGGAATGGGGCCGCAAAGAGATTGACATGGCGGAAAAGGAAATGCCCGGACTCATGACGGTTCGCGATCGTTATGCCGACCGCCAACCCCTGCGCGGTGCCCGTATCATGGGCTCGCTGCACATGACGATTCAGACCGCCGTCCTGATTGAGACCCTGCAGGCGCTCGGCGCGGATGTGCGCTGGGCGAGCTGTAACATATTCTCCACCCAAGACCATGCGGCGGCGGCTGTGGCCGTTAAGAACACTCCCGTCTTTGCCTGGAAGGGCGAGACCCTCGAGGAATACTGGTGGTGCACCTATCAGGCCATCAATTTCCCGAACGGAGAAACCCTGAACATGATCGTGGATGACGGTGGCGACGCCACCTTGCTCATCCATCGGGGCTGTACCCTTGAAGAGCACTTCGACAAGACTGGAAAGCTGATCGACATCTGTCGCGACAATCGCGAGATCGAAATCATCGACATGCTGCTGCACAAGGTGCATGCGGAAGATCCCGGCTATTGGCGTCGTGTGGCCGCTAACTGGGTGGGCGTTTCCGAGGAAACCACCACGGGCGTGCATCGCCTCTATCACATGATGAAGGACGGTGCGCTGCTGACCCGCGCCATGAACGTGAACGACTCCGTGACCAAGTCGAAGTTTGACAACCTCTACGGCTGCCGCGAGTCGCTGGCCGACGGCATCAAGCGCGCCACGGATGTCATGGTGGCGGGCAAAGTCGTGGTGGTGGCTGGTTACGGCGATGTGGGCAAAGGCTGCGCGCACGCTATGCGCGGTCTCGGTGCCCGCATCCTCATCACGGAAATCGACCCCATCTGCGCCTTGCAGGCCTGCATGGAAGGATACGAGGTCACCACGATGGAAGACGCCGCCCCCCGTGGCGATATCTTCGTAACCACGACCGGCTGCTGTGACGTCATTCGAGGCGAACACATGACCGCGATGAAGGACGAGGCCATCGTCTGCAACATCGGTCACTTCGACTCTGAAATCGATATTGCTTGGCTCGAGACCAATCCCAATGTGCGCATGATGAACATTAAGCCGCAGGTGGACAAGTTCATCTTCCCGGATGGGCACTCCATCATCATCCTGGCAAGCGGTCGTTTGGTGAACTTGGGCTGCGCCACCGGCCATCCCTCTTTCGTGATGTCGAATTCCTTCACGAACCAGACCATCGCGCAAATCGCCCTGTGGACTGAATCGGAGAAGTACGAGAAGGGCAAAGTCTACACCTTGCCGAAGATTCTCGACGAAGAAGTGGCGCGCTTGCACCTGGGCAAACTGGGCGCGAGGCTTGAGGTTCTCAACGACAAGCAGGCCAGCTATCTCGGCCTTCCCGCAGAAGGCCCCTATAAGCCGGATCACTACCGCTACTAGCGCATGCGACCCGCCGCCGCGCACAGAGAGAATGCCCGGCGCGGCGGCGGTTCTTTTTCACAGCCAGGGCCCGAGGGCACGGCAAGGAGAGTGCGGCGATGGAATTACAGGAAATTCGTGACCAGATTCTCAGCGTGCCTGTTTTCAAGGCACTCCCTGAAGCCATGCATCAGCGCCTCCTCAGCGGGTTCTTGTTCATCGCGCGAACCCGCCCGGTCACGCGCGGCGACTTTCTCTTTCTACAGGGGGAACGCGAAACAGACACCGGCTGCCTCCTCCTCCAAGGAACCGCCGAGGTTCGCAAGGAAGGCGAGTCCCCGGTCTTTGTTCAGGCTCCCGACATTCTCGGCGAAATGCGCCTTTTCACCCCGCAGGGCCAGCGAACTGCTACCGTGGAAATCTCCGTGGGCGGGGTTGTTCTGGAATTTCATTGGCGTGAGTTCGGCGTCGAGTCCCGCAAGCTGTTTGATAAGGCAGAGCTCACGCTCTTGAAGAAGGCCATTGTGGATTGTGCTTGGCGACGAGGGCCCGACCTTTTTGCCCACGAAAAATCGGAACCGGCTTCCTGAGTTCGGCCACCGGGGGGTGATGTCTTGAAAATCAATAAGGCCTTCTCACCAATGACGCTGCGGGAATCGCTCAGCGTCGCCACAGACCGGCTCGCGCCCATCTCTGAGACCCCGCGTCTGGATGCGGAGCTGCTCTTGGCCCACGCCATCGGTCTTACCAGAACAAAGCTGCTTGCCCAACTGCGCGATTCCATTCCCGTGCCTCAAGCCTTTGAAACCTTCCTGCAGCGGCGACTCGACCACGAACCCATTGCCTATATCATGGGTACTTGGGAGTTTTTTTCGCTGGAATTCAGCACCCGCCCGCCCATCCTCGTTCCCCGGCCGGAAACCGAGCATCTCGTCGAAGCGGCACTCGCGGCCGTGAAGGCGGCGAAGTCCGACAGCCTGCGCGTCCTGGATCTCTGCACAGGAAGTGGTTGCGTGGCCATCACCATTGCCAAGAGCGCGCCGGAAACCCGAGTGACCGCGACCGACCTCAACCCGGAGGCACTCGCCTTGGCGCGTGAAAACGCACTGCGTCATGAAGTCCAAATCGAGTTCCACGAGGGGGATCTCTTTCAGGCCCTCCCCGCCGATGCGGTCTTCGACCTTATCGTGTCCAACCCGCCCTACGTGGCGGACGATGAGTGGCCGACCTTGTCACCGGTCATCCAGAAACACGAGGACCCACGCGCATTGCTGGCGGGGGAAGAAGGACTCGACTTCATCCGCACCATTGTGACCCAAGCCCCCCGCCACCTAGCGGCGAGCGGCTTTCTGGCCTTGGAAATCGGAGACAACCAGCGCGATGCTGTCGCAGGGATTTTGCAGGAAGGCGGATTTGACAATATCCGTTTCCACAAAGACCTCGCCGGTATCGCACGCATCGCGGAGGGGCGGTTATGAATCTGAAGAAAGTAATTCCACTTTTTGTGGCCATGATTCTTTCCTGCGGCGCATTGAGGGCGGCGCAGCAGCCGCAATGGACCGGCAAGTGCGTGGGCGTACTCGATGGTGACACCATCAGCGTGATGCGCGATGGGGCCGAGGTACGGGTTCGATTATACGGCGTGGACTGCCCCGAAAAATCCCAGGCCTTCGGACAGAAGGCCAAGGAATTCAGCTCCAGCCAGGTCTTCGGCAAGGTAGTGACCGTGCATCCGAGAGCCACCGACCGCTATGGTCGCACCGTGGCGCATGTCGTCCTTGAAAACGGAATGAATCTCAGCGGACTCCTGGTCGAGGCGGGATTCGCGTGGTATTACCAAAAATACGCCCCAGAGCTTGAGTCCACATTGAAACCTCTCGAGCAGCACGCCCGCCAAAGCCGCATAGGACTATGGGCTGACCCCAATCCTGTGCCCCCTTGGGAATTTCGTAAACCATCCAAGGGAACGGGTGGCGCGGCAGCCCGACCTGCTGTGTCCGCATCTCAAACCGACCAGGGTGGCACGGTGGTCATAACGCCCACCGGGAAAAAATTCCACCGTCCCTCATGTTCTACCCTCTCCCGCTCAAAACACCTATCCCAAGTCAGCCGAACCGAGGCCATAAGCCAGGGCAGAGGCCCCTGCGCAGTCTGCGCACCATAACAAGCCCCCCATCACCCCCTAGATGGACTGCGGCGACCCCACACCTCCAATTAGCAGGCCCCAAAAAACGCGAAAATTCCGAACCGCAGGCATTAAGTGCTAATAATGAGAAATAACGGCGCAATCGAAGTAATCATGCATGTAAGAAATTTTCGTCTGCATATATTGGAATGTAGCATTTGACATACCGTGCTGTAAACTCTATAATGTTGTGGTCGAATAATAGAGTTCTCTCGGCGTGAGGGGGGTATACCTCATGATAGAGGGAGGAGAGTGACGAGTGCGGAAGAAAGCCTTCATGGTGGAGGTTTGTATTGTTCTGGTGGTGTTCCTGATTTTCTTTGCCGTTAGGCTAAAAGCAGTGCAGGAGGACGCGACTCCCGGGACAACCGTGCGAAAATTTGAAAAAGAGAGCTTGGCTAATAGTTTGTCAGGCAAGATTATCCCTCCCTCCAAGATTCCAAATCTCGGTACGCCCGGTGTCTACAAAATGGACGGGGACATCCTTGACGTTGAGCTAAGTGTCTGGCCCGGCTATGCTCCGCTGATTGTCGCCAATGGGGGACTCGAGCCAAATCCCGAGTCCATTTTCTTCAAGAAGTACGGATTCAAGCTTCGAATTGTGCTGAGTGAAGAGGAGGGAACGGCCTGGGAATCCTTGCATAGCGGCAAGCTCGGTGTAACCTCAACGACCGTGGATGTGGTGGCACTTTATGGGGATCAGCTCAAGTGCGAAGTGCCGCTTCAGCTGGATTATTCTCGCGGGGGCGATGCTATTCTTGTCGATAAAGAGATTACGAGCATCAATCAATTGAAGGGGAAAATTGTAGTCGTCGCACAGTATACCTCGTCGGATTTCTTCATCCGTTTTCTGGCGCAAGCGGCGGGCGTTAAGGTTATTCCACTTGCTGACCTTGCCGCGAAGCCCGACCGTGATTGCATTAATCTGCTCTTTACGGAAACAGGTTTTGGTGCTGCAGACATCTTCGCAGAAAGCCTCAAGAGGGGCGACCACATCATCAGTGGGGCGGTTACTTGGTCGCCCAAAGACATCGAAGTGCTCGACCTTTTCCCAAAGAGGGCTAAACTCCTCGTCACCAGTCGAAACATGCTGCTCATTGCCGATGTCCTTGTGGTCAATCCCGGCTTTGCGGCGGAGTCCCCGAAAGTGGTGCAGGGGCTTGTCGATGGTTTCTTGACCGGGGCGGACATGATGTCCCGAGACCCACTCCAAACCCTCCCCCTTGTAGCCACGGCATTCAATCTGTCCGTCCAGAAATTGCGAACATCCTTAAGAGACATCCACATATCCAATCATGCCGAAAACATGGCGTTCTTCTCCGACCAACCCGGACTTGAGGGTACCTTCTGCGGACTCTATGATACAGCGGTGGCTACCTATGGGGAAGAGACCATATCCTATCCCATTCTTCCCAAGGTATTGCAGAACCGTGCCTACCTTGAGGCCATTGCACAAGAGGGAACCTTTGCCGATCAGGTTCCGGAGGTATCCCCAACCCCAATGAAGGATAAACCCTTAATCAAGGGTCGAAATCCATTGCTCACCACGAAGATCCGCTTCTATTTCCCGTTCAATACGATGACATTGGACCTTCAGTATGGCTCCAACAAACAGTCCTTGAACGAACTCGCGAATTTGCTCAAGGTCATGCCTGGGGCCTATATCTCATTGCGTGGCCATGTGGATTCCACCAAAATCTCACAGTTCCGAACAAACGGGGACGACTCCTTCAAGCGAGTCGTCCTACTCGCCGTGCAGGAATCCATACAACGAGCCGTCTCCGTGAAAGCGGAACTCCTTAAAGTGGCCCCGGCCGTCGATGCGAGCCACATCGATGCTGAAGGATGCGGATGGGAAGAGCCGGAAAAAGACCAGAATCGGGAAAATAATCGCTCCGTCGAAGTGCAGGTCTTCACAATCGAATAACCCCGAAATCCCATCACCCGCTTTAATCGAGTGCGACCCCACCAAGGGAAGCAAAAACGGCCTCGGAAAATGTCCCCTGATTTGTCCCCCTCTTTCAAGCAAAACAGCGAGATTCCTCGTAGAAGCAAGCGCCAATTCCGTGTAAGCGCCCAAACCCTTGGACAACGAAAAACCCCTGATAAACACTGCGTTTTCAACGCCTGCCTATCAGGGGCTTCGAATGTTTCATGGTGGAGCCGAGGAGGATCGAACTCCTGACCTCATGACTGCCAGTCATGCGCTCTCCCAACTGAGCTACGACCCCATGAGTCTTTCCGCAACGCATGTTGAACACGCCCTGCGTACTGGAGGAATATTAGCAAAACTGGACTGCAAAATGCAAATTGGAATCGAGGACATGGAGGTCTTCGCTCGGGTTCTGTGGCGCATCTTTATGACCCAAGATTTCTCCTCACTACGTTCGTCGAAATGACAGGGAGTGGGAGGTATTGGCGTATGCCTTGTCTTTTCGAGCGCAGCGAGAAAT
>CAIZGN010000581.1 GCA_903932505.1 Candidatus Hydrogenedentota bacterium | reverse complement strand
TGCGGGGATGAAATCACCGCTTTGGCTGCAAACGCCGCACCACCCCAAACCCCCATCACAACTTGGGCCTAGAATGGTGCTTGCAGGTGGGGGCTTTGATGTGGCGATTTTGTTTTTGCACCTTTTGGGGGTCTTATGCTAGAGTAGTCAGGTTTTCCCTCTGTGTATTGGACGGCGCATTAGCGGTTGTCTTTATTGGGTTTAAGGGATATTGCGAAACGACTGTGTTTCGCACCATGGCGGCTTGACGGCTGCACAGGGAGTCCGAGTTATGCATATTTTGATGGATTACATGCGCCATCACAAACGGTTGTTCCAATTTCTCATCCTGATTCTCATCGGGATCCCGTTTTGCATGTGGACCGTTCCTGGTAAGGGCCGCAAGACTTTCAAGGCCCCGAGCAAGGCGGGACGTCAGGCGCGGGTTCATGATGAGGCGGATATGCTTGGAACCGTTGGCTCTGAGCCGTTGCTGATGTCAGAGTTCCAGCAGCAGCTTCAGCAGGCGATGCAGCAAAGCGGTTCGCAGGGGAAACGTCCCACGCAGGATGAACTGAAGGCGAACGGGACGGTGGATCGCATCCTTGAGACGATGGAGAACCGGGCCTATTTCAAACTGCAAGAGTTTGCCCGGGGCTTTTCGGTGAACGACGATCTGGCCATCGCGCAAATGAAGAAATGGCCGCAATTCCAAACGGAAAAGGGCGAGTTTGTCCCCACGGCGTGGAATCGCTGGGTGGAAGCGCGTCAGCAAACGGACTGGTTGGCCCTGTATGAAAGCGTGAAGACGGGGGTGGATCAAGACGTGTATGTTGCGATGGTGACGGCCCCGGCGAACCGTGTGCTGGACAAGGACATTGAAAACGAGTTGCTCGCGAATTCGACGAAGCTGCGGATAAAGCTGGCTTCGGTGGAGCCCACGGTGGAAGTGACCGAGGAGGCGATTGCGGCGCAGTATGAAAAGGCGAAAGAGACCTATCGCGACCCAGTGAAGCGCACTGCGGAATATGCCGCCGTGTCGCTGCTGCCTGATGTGCCGGAAAAGGCCGTGGAAGCCGTAAAGAAGGCGCGCGAAGGCGCTGATTTTGCAGCTCTCGTGACGGAATACAGCGAGCCGAAGACCAATCAGGGCGACTTGAATTGGGCAACGGTGAGTGCTGATGAAACGGGGCCGCGCAAGGTGCTGGCCACCCTGACCGCCGGGTCTGTAAGCGATCCGATCATAACGGTGACGGGTGCCCTGATTTTCAAGGTGGAGGAAGAGCGCAAGAATGAGACGACCGGCGAACGGGAAGTAAAAGCCCGCCAGTTGCACATTGCCGCAACGCTGACGGATGCGCAAAAGACGGAGCGTCGGGCGATTGCTGATCGCCTTCTGGCCAAGGCCAAGGAAACGAACAACCTGACGACCGCCGCGCAGGAAGAGAAGCTTACGGTGGCGACCACGCCAGCGTTCACGATGAAAGATCCCAAGGTGGAAGGCATTCCGCAGATAGACTCCTTCCCCTTCCGCAAGGCGCTGGACAGTTTAGCTGCCGACACCCCATATGCTTTGGTGGACGGCAAGGAGAACCTGTATGTGGCGCATGTGCTGTCGAGCGAGCCGGGTGCCATTCCCGCGCTTGATCAGGTGCGCGACCGGGTGAAGAACGACGTGACCGGCGCGATGAAGGAAAAGGACGAGTACAAGGAAAAAGTAAAGGCGGTTTGCGCGAAGCTGTCCGCAGAAACGGGTACGCTGGAAGAGATTGCCGCACGTTATCCCGATTTGGCGTTGACCATCAAGGAAACCGAGCCCTTCACGCAGAAAGATTTCTCGATTCTTTCCAAGATACAGTGCTATGTGCCGCCGACAAAGATTATCGAGGCCTTCAAGGACAAAGCGGTGGGCGCGGTGGCTGCGCCGCTGAACGATTTCTTCGGCCGGGCCTATGTCTTGCAATTGACGGAGAAAATCGACCCGACGGCCGAAGACAAGGCGAAGTGGGATGAAGAGCGCAAGACCCTGCGCGAACAGCGCACCCAGATGGCGCAGAACATGTATCTGGATGATTACATCCGGGATATGCGCGCTCGCCTGAAGGGCAAAGTGGATCCGACTTACAACCCGGAACGTTTGCAGTTGATCACGGGAACACCGGCTCCGGCTGCCACGCCTGTGGACGGTGCTGCAACCCCGGCGACGGACGCTCCGGCTGCTCCGGCTGCTCCGGCTGCACCAGCTGCCCCGGCCGCTGCGCCTGCGGCACCTGCGGCGAAATAAAGTCGGCGCGAGGCCATCCAGTGAACAACGACGGACGCCGTGAGCGGCATGGGGATCTTCTGTCATGAGCGAAGTTCAACCGCTGCGAATACATCCATTTTTTCAATGGATTGGACGCGTTTCTTTCCGTTTGGCGGGATGGCGTGTGGAGGGGAAGCTACCGGATGCGCCGAAAGCGGTGGCGGTGGTGGCCTACCACACGGCCCAACGAGATTTCTTGATCGCTCTGGCCTGTACGTTCATTTTGGGGATCAAGACGAACTGGATAGCAAAGCACACCCTGTTTCGTCCACCCTTGGGCTGGTTCATGCGGGCCTTCGGGGGAATTCCGGTGGATCGGCGACGCGCTCACGGCATTGTGGGTCAGGTTGCGAAAATCATCAAGGAACGACCCTATATCCTTTTCGGTGTGACGCCGGAGGGAACCCGTTCCCGCACGGAATACTGGCGCTCGGGCTTTTACCGGATTGCAGTGGCCGCCGATGTGCCCATCCTGCTGTGCTACCTCGATTTTAAGCGAAAAGTCGCTGGTGTTCACGAGGAATTGGTGTATCCCAGTGGCGACCAAGAAGCGGATCTGGCGAAAATCCGGGCGGTGTACGAAGGGGTCACGGCATGCTATCCGGATCGGGTGGGTCCCATCCGTTTCCGCGATTGAGCGAGGGGGCTACTGCTCGATCTGCATGAGACCGAAGGTCATGATGGCCTCGGCCACTACGGCCCCATCCACATGCGCGACGGCACGCACCTTGCAAGCGTTGTGCCGATGCCGCAGCATCTCCGACTCGATAAAGAGTTGATCCCCCGGCACAACAGTGCGCCTGAACTTGGCCTTTTCGATGCCGAGGAAGAAGGCCAGCTTGTCGGCGGGTTCGCCATTATGGCCAAAGATGAGCAACGAGCTAACCTGGGCCATGGCCTCAATAATCAGCACACCCGGCATAACGGGGATATCGGGCCAGTGTCCTTGGAAAAAGGGCTCGTTGACCGTGACGTTCTTGATGCCGGAGACACGCTTGAAGGGATCGAGCGATAGGATGCGATCCACCAGCAGGAAGGGGTAACGATGGGGCAGAATCTTGATAATCTTGTTGACATCGAGCGTGCCCGAGGTGGGCAGAAAGGTGCGCGGGTCACGCACGGACTTGGCGCCACTCCCTTCCAAGCACGATTTCTTAATCTGCTGGGAAAACTGCACGTTTTTCTCGTGGCCGCACTTTACGCCGACAACGTGCCCCCGGATGGGACGACCCAGCAGGAACATGTCGCCCATGAGGTCGAGGATTTTGTGCCGGACAAATTCGTCGGGGAAACGCAGGTCATCGTTGAGAATGGCCTCATCGCCAATGACCACGGCACTTTCGAGGCTGCCACCCATGATAAGCCCCTGTTCCTGCAGCATTCGTACTTCCCGCAGGAAACAGAAGGTGCGTGCGGGGGCAATCTGGGTCTTGAAGGTTTCTTCATCAACCGTGAAAGAGGCGTATTGGGTGCCGATCGCCACATGGTCGTAGGCGATGGTCAGGGTAATACGAAACTGGTCGGCGGGGAGTAGGCTGAGGGTGGCATCGTCCTGACGGTAATACACCGGGCGGTCGACCGTGATCCATTTCTTCTCGGCGTCCTGCTCGACGATATCGGCCTTAAGCAAGGTGGTCATGACGGGGAGGGCGCTGCCGTCCCCGTTGGGGATTTCCGGCGCGTCCAGCTCGACGTAGAGGTTGTCGATACCCAAACCCACCATCGCGGCCAAGCCGTGCTCGACCGTGTGGACGCGGGCCTCGCCGATGCCGATGGTCGTTCCCCGGGAGACGTCGACCACATGGTCAATGTCGGCGGGGATTTCGGGCGAGCCGGGCAGATCCACACGCCGAAACACCACCCCGGTATTCGGGGGTGCCGGCTTGAATGTGACCGTCGTCAGGCTGCCGGTGTGCAACCCCACGCCGGAGAATGACACTTCATTCGCTATCGTTTTCTGCTTGTTCATGCAGTTTCTTTTCCAAGGCCTCGGTATTGCGTTCAAGATGACGTACCCGGCGAAGCATATCAGGTACGCGCTGCTGGGCTACAAGCACCCGGCGCGCTTCCGCGTGGTCCATCGCCGGAAACCCGGACACCACCGCCCCCGCCGGCACCGACTTCGTGACACCCGACCATCCCGCCACACTGGCACCATCGCCAATGTCGATGTGACCGCCGATACCCGCGCCGGCACCAATACGTACCCAATTTCCCAAGACCGCACTGCCCGCAATTCCCGCATTTCCGGCAATCACGCAGTGCTCGCCTGTCTGTACATTGTGACCAATCTGAACCAGGTTGTCAATTTTCGTGCCCCGCCGGATCCGGGTTTCCCCGAAGGTGGCCCGATCGATGCAGGAATTGGCCCCGACCTCGACATCATCTTCCAAAACGGTCGTGCCCACCTGGGGGATTTTGGCCCAGCGCCCGTCGAGGGGAGCGAAACCAAAACCGTCGCTTCCAATGACTGCTCCGGAGTATATCATACAACGGGCACCGAGCGTGCAGCGCTCGCGGATGACCGCACGGGGATAAATCACCGTTTGCGGGCCGATGACCACCCCGGCACCCACATACACGCCGGCATACAGTATGACGCCCTCGCCAATGACCGCGCCCTCGTCGATACGGACGAACGCGTCCACCGCAACGCCCGGGCCGAGTTGGACATCATCGGCAATAACGGCGGTGGGATGAATGCCGGATGGATGGCGAAGTTGCTGTGCGCCAAGGTGTTGAAGGACGGCGGCGAAGGCCAGATCCGGCTTGGCGACCTCAATTACCGTAATGGTGCAGTTGGCCGGAGCCACCTCCATAAATACGGCGGAGGCCTGCGTGCTATCCAGCAGGGGGACATACCGGGCACTGCGGACGAAAGTAAGGTCGCCCGCCCGGGCTTCGCGGATACCGTTCACCCCGGTGATACGGAGCGCGCCATCACCCTTCACTACCCCCCCGGTAAGCCGGGCTATGTCTTCCGTGGTCATATCCATGGGCAGGGAGACATCCGCGTTTGGAACCGCCCCGCTGTCTCCCCGTGCTTGGACGGGGGCGTGGCGGTTCCTCGGCATGCCGGGCCGAAGCTGCTATTTGTTAAGAAGTTCGAGGACTGAGCTGGTGATGTCGATGCCGGAGGCATAATACAGCACCGCACCCCGGGGACCCTTCGTGGAATTGAGGATAAGGTGGTAGTTTTTCTGTTCCGCGA
>CAIZGN010000580.1 GCA_903932505.1 Candidatus Hydrogenedentota bacterium | reverse complement strand
GCACGGCCACCGGATCGGTCGAGCTGCCTACCTGGTCGAACCGGTCGTTTGGCAAAGCGCGGTAGGCTCCGGCCCATTGCCGCAGTGCCTCGCTGTGGGCCTTGTCTAGAAAGAGCCCGCCTCTGGTGATCCTGCAGGCGTCCAGTTCGGCCAGCGCGTGCGCATAGGGTTCCAGAAAATGTACTCCGCCCTGAAAAGCGGGGGTGATACGCATTTGTGATTTCCACCAGAACCCATCCTTCGGGTATTCGGAGTTCACATGGAAAATGCCCTCTGCCGGACGTCCGTCCATCTCGGCAAGTGCCGCAGCGTTTTTGTCGCCCGGCGCGGGAAGCGACCACATATGCTTGCCCCAGGCCTCCACCCAGCAATTGAATACAAAGACTCCGGGCCGGGGCTGGCGTTTCATCACATCTAGGGAGGCTTGGTCGAGAAAATCAAAATCGCGGTACATGGTAAGGCTTTCCACGGGTAGGTTCGTCCCGCCTGCCGGATGCGAGCCGTGACCGCCACGGTCCCGTGGATTACCCTGTTCCACGTCGATGCACAGGCCCGGCACATCCACGTACAGCGCCATGTCGATGCCGCCTTCACGGAATAGTTCGTGCGTGTTCTGTCGGGCATACAATTGCTGTGCAGATCCCACCTCGCCCAGAAGACCCGGCACCACGGTCTCGTTCCACAAGGTGACCGTAACGCGCAAGTCCGAACGCGCAGCGGCCAGGGTTTCGCGAATCTGGCCAAAGAAAGCGCGAATCTTCTCGCAGCGCCAAGCCACCCAGGCGGGGCGGCATACCCCGGTGAGGAATTCGTAACGTCGTGAAAAACGGTCGGGAGCATGTGGATCAACCGGCAAGAGAATACCCGTCTCTTCCGAAAAAAGCTTTGCGGTGAAATCGTCATACCCGGCTCGGATCGACCCGAACCAGGGCATGCACGAGGCGAACATGTTGAACGAGATGCCCTTGAAGGACCGGTAGCGTCCGTACCGCTCGCCAATTTCACGCACGAGGCCGAGAATGGCGGATTGCACCGTAGGGTGGAGTGGATTGAACATGGGGCCCATCTTGCAGCCCGGATTCGCGTGTTCCCCATACGCCCAGGGCGGCAGTCCTCCACCGAAAGGTTCAATGGCCGGCTTGTCCTTCAGCAGTTTGCCGATGGCCTCAAAGTTGCGGACATTGTACAAGGGCGTCCAGTCGCCCGTGCTGCCCTGCACCTCGTTATTGCACATGACGTTGTTGTACGTCTCCCCGCCCTTTGCAACGGCCGCCGAGTCGATGTTCATTTTCTCCAGCAGGCTTCCAAGACGCATCAGCGTGAGGGAACCCTGAAATTCAAGCCCCTCCCGCTCAAAACGCTTCAGCAGTGTGGCAAACCAGTCCTGCGGATGCGTGGTCCACCGCAAGTATAAGCTGCGGTCGCGAGCCGCCACCAGGTCGAGCGCACCGGCCGCTTCAGCTTGCGAAGGGAACAACGGCCCGTGATACCACGCCATGGGGTGCACCAGCAGCTTTTGCCCCGTGTGATGCGCGTATGAAACCACCCGGTCTATCCACTCCGTGTGATTCGCACTGCCTTCGGCCGTTCCAGAACCGCAGGGATCCTCGTATTGGATGCCGAGTTCGCGCCGGGTTCCGTCCCCTGGGTCACCCGGCACATCCAAGACCGGCAGGGTATCGAGCGCCCACACTTCGATGCTCGCGGCAGCCGCAGGTTCACCCTCGCCCCAAGTCATGAAGACCACGCTGCATTCCTTCCAGCGGGGCCAGAATATTTGACGCACTTCCTGCATCTTGCCCGTGAGCGGTTGCGCCCATCCGGTCAACACGCCGGTCGTCAAGTCATAGGTCGTGCCATCCATGATGCACATGAAACGCCGCTTGTCGTCGGGATATCGGATCACGATTCGGTGCGGTTTTCCCACATGCTCCACATCAAAACGATAACCGAATCGCGACTTGGGCGAAGCCTCCGCCTCCCGATATCGGCCCGCCGGACTGTCCACCACTTTGACCGCTCCCGCCTCGAAATAGCGATCATCAGGAAAGGTTTGCGTACAGTCGATGGTCTGCAATAGCCGCTCTTTGCCGGTCGAGGCCGAAGCCGCTCCGGCGGCAAGTGCAAAACTCGCGCCTGCGGTGGCCCCCAGAAACGTTCGACGGCTCATATCATTCGGCATGCCAGATTCTCCCAATGGGCGGAACTCACCCGTGCGCTATCCTAGACCATTGCCGCTGGCCATTCAAAGCCTGCCAGCAAGCGTTCGTCTCGTTTCCACGCTAGCAACGAGGGATTCCTTTTTTGCGCCCCCGCGTCTTTGCGTTAATATGTAAAGCTATCGTTCCTTCGCCCACCTCCCGTATAATTCCCGCAAATCCCAAACGAATCACTATTGGAGGATCAATGCATGAAGCTGCGCGAAAGCGGAATGCCGGAAGAGAACTACTGGGAGTCGCTCTTTGATGTTCCAGCCATTCTCGACCGTCTCGGACTCGATGCGTCGCTTAACAACGTGGCCGAGTTGGGCTGCGGCTATGGAACCTTCACGCTGCCCGTGGCGCAGCGGATCGGCGGCGTTATCACCTCGACCGATATCGAGCCCGCCATGGTGGCGCGGACAAGAGCCCGGGCTAGCGATGCGGGCCTGTCCAATGTCATCTGTCGCCTTGCGGATATACTCGTCGATGGATTTGGGGTGGAACCCGATTCACAGGACGCGTGCCTCCTCTTCAATATCCTGCACGCGGAAGACCCCGTCCGTTTACTCGTCGAGGCGGCAAACATTGTTCGTCCCGGCGCTTTCGTTGCGGTCATTCACTGGCGTTTTGACCCGGACACGCCCCGTGGCCCCAACATGGAAATCCGCCCCCGGCCTCAACAAATCCTTGGCTGGGCAACGCAGACCGCCCGGCTGGAACCCCTCACGACCATCCTCGATCTGCCGCTTTGGCACTACGGCATTAAGTTCCGGCGAATTCTCTGAAGCCTATCCTGCATTCTGTTTCGATTCGTGCCCCTATTCCCGTATAATCTCACCAGAATTTCAAATCAGAGGTAGTTTCTATGTCCAATCAATATCGAGTGGCTGTGCTGATGGGTGGAATGAGCGGAGAGCACGAGGTGTCTCTGCACTCCGGAGCGGGCGTTGTACGCGCGCTGGCCGCCTCCGGCTATCAACCCATCCCTGTCACCATCGCAAAAACCGGCGAGTGGACCTTTGAGAACGAACCCGCGCGGGATATTTTCACCGCTGTTGCGCGACTCAAGGAAGTGCGGCCCGATTGCATATTCATCGCCCTCCACGGCACCTTCGGCGAGGACGGGCGTATGCAGGGCATGCTCGACCTCCTCGGAATCCCGTACACAGGATCAGGTTGCGCCGCCAGCGCGCTCGCCATGGACAAGATTCGCTCCAAGGCGGTTGTCGAAGAAGCGGAAGTACCCGTGGCGGGCCACGCCGTCTTCGATCTCGACACTTGGCGGGATGGCCCTGAGGATATTATTGCCACGGTCGAAGAGGGTGTGGGCTATCCCTGTGTCGTCAAGACGCCGCGTCTCGGATCAAGCGTCGGCGTCGAAATCGTGTCCCACTCTGCAGATCTCGCAAGTACCGTGGAACGTATCATCGCGATTGACGGCGAAGTCATGATCGAGGAATTCATCAGCGGACGAGAGGTTACGTGTTCGGTGTTAGACGTGGTGCCCGGTGACCGCTGCCGTGCGCTTCCCATCACGGAAATCCGTCCGCGAACCGCCGCGTTCTTTGATTACGAAGCCAAATACACCCCGGGGGCGACCGAGGAAATAACCCCGGCCGACCTCGACCCGGAAACGACCGCCGATATCCAGGAATTCGCCATGATGGTTCATGAGGCCGTTGGTTGCCGGGGCTGGAGTCGGAGCGATTTCATTATCGATGAAGACGGCCCCGTGTGGATCGAGGTCAACACGGTGCCGGGCCTGACCGAAACCTCACTATTCCCTCAGGCCTGCGCGGCCGAGGGGATATCCTACGAAGAAATGGTTCGCTTGTTTGTTGAAGCGGCCATGCGCAAAGTTTGACCCACGGAAAGGTGCCAGGAGGCGGACTATGAATATCACGATTGTCGGCACGGGATATCAGGGCTTGGTGGTGGCGACGTGTCTGGCCGAGCACGGGCATCAGATCGTTTGCGTGGACAAAAAGCCTGAACGTATCGCTGAGTTGAGCGCGGGACGCCTGCCCATTCACGAGCCGGGGCTGGAAGAGCTGGTGGCGCGCAATCTGGAAGAGGAGCGACTTTCCTTCTCCACCGAATTGGGCCCTGCCGTCGCGCAGTCCCTCACCGTCTTCCTTTGCGTCGGCCTGCGCGAAAGCGTGCAGCGTGGCCGGGAAGCCTGCGAGGCTATCGCGAAGGCCATGGACGGTTACCGGATCATCGTCAACAAGAGCGCATGCCCCCCCGGCACCGCCGATGAACTCGAAGAGGTCATCCGCGCGAACACGACCCATCCCTTCGATCTCGTCGTCAATCCCGATTTTCTCAAGGAAGGCTCGGCCATCGATGATTTCATGCGGCCCGATCGCATCGTCATCGGGTGCGCAGATGTGCGCGTCCGCGAGATGATGCGCGAATTGTTCAGCCCCTTCCTGCGCACCGGGAAACCCTTCCTGTTCATGGACAAGCGCAGCGCCGAGATGACCAAGTTTGCCGTCAACGTCATGCTGGCATCCCGCATATCCACGATGAACCAGATCGCGGACGTCTGCGAGGCCTACGGGGTGGATATCTCCAGCGTGCGCGAAGGTGTGGCTGCCGATGACCGTATCGGCTCCACCTTTCTCTTTCCCGGTCTGGGATTTGGCGGTTCCGGACTCAACAAGGATTTGGCCACCTGCATTCAGATGGCGCACGACAAAAAAATCGGGTGTGATTTGCTGGAGGCTATCGACCAAGTCAATCAAAGACGTCGGACCCAGTTCCTCTCCCGAATACTCGACTATTACGGCCCCGACATGGCTCAAAAGCGCATCGGGCTCTGGGGTGCGAGTTTCAAGCCTCGCACCGACGATCTCCGGGGTGCGCCATCGCTCGAGATTATCGAGGGTTTGTGCAACGCCGGAGCGCAAGTCGCCGTCTATGACCCCGTCGCGGGCGAACGCCTTCGTGAATTGTTCGGCACAAAAATCACGGTCTGCGCGAAGTACTACCAGGCCCTTGAGCAGGCCGACGGCCTCGTCATCCTCACCGAATGGAACGAATTTCGACGCCCCAGTTACGACCGCATGGCGGAATTGATGCGGGAGCGCGTCATCTTCGACGGACGCAATCTCTACACCCCCTCGGTCATGAAAGATCTCGGGTTTCGGTATTTCAGCATCGGCCGCCCGGCGGTCTAGTAGCGCACCCAACCCCGCGAAAAAGGACGCAGCCCCATGAATATCCTGCTGGCCACCGGTGATGCCGACGCACAATCTGTGCTCGATGCCGAGATTTCCTCGCTGGGTCACGAGGTGGTGTGGGTGACAGACGGCCTCGCCGCATGTGACGAAATACTTGCGAGCACGCCCGCAATCGTTTTTCTCGACCGGCAACTCGAAATATTCGATGGACTCGAAGTATGTCGCCGTCTGCGGGAAGATCCTGAAGTGCCAGATCACCTGCCCGTATTTTTGTTCACGGATGAGGATATCGATGTGCGTATCTTGGAAAAAACCGGGGTGACGGCCATCTTTCCGAAGACCCACAGCGCTTCGGAAATCACCGCCCTGTTGTCCGGCTACGCCGCCCTGTAAGGCAGGCATCCTGCGGTAGACCCCACACTATAGCCGCAGCAATCCGCCCAGTTTGGTCTTCTGGATGCCGATGGCATGATCGGGGCATAACTCCTGACAGCAATAGCAGCGAATGCACGCGTCATAATCATAGACTGGCGGCTGTTTCGCCCCCTTGCCGAAGCTCAACGCTTTTGGCGTGGCGGGGCACACCTTCACACACGTGCCGCAGCGACTGCACCGCACCGACTCAATGGCCGGTCGCGAAATGACGTAGCGCCGCAGAATCCATGCAGGAACCCCCGGCAGACTCGATGTAATCGGTGCGCTTGCGCGGTTGGCGACAAAATCGGCCACCGTGAAACTATCCAGCGCATCCCCGACAATATGCAAGGGCTTGGCAAGGCCCAGCCCAAATTCCTCTCCCCATCGGATGGTCGGCACAAGACCGGGGTCTAGCCCGATGATCGCACAAGCCGCCGCATCCAGTGCCACAGGGTCGGTCGAGAAAAGCAGCGCAGAAACCTGCTTGGGTACGCCGCCCCGGGGACCATTTCCCTCCATCGCCACAATCGCATCCATCACATAAAGCCGGGGTCGCAAAAAGCGAACGAGATCCACGAGCATTTGTGAAAATCGCTCCAGCTCCGGCATGCGCGCATGAAATTCACCCTTGAGCAAGCCGGGGATACAACCGAACTGGTTCTTAACCGCGCCGGTCATGCGCGTCAAGGCGTGGGTCTTCAGTTTGGGGAGAGAGATGATGCCGTCGGCATCCAGCACCCCGGCGGCGACCGTAAATTGCTTCACCAGACGCCCCTCGGGGAATGAGGCGGTTTTTCCGTTGGTAAAATCCGCCATTGGAATCCCAAGGGCTTCCGCCGCTTCGGCAATTTTCGAATGGCGCGCGGCAGACTCGGCCCTACCGAAGCCCGGAGAGTCCCCGTAGGTCAGGCGCACACCCATCGCCTGTACATGCCGGGCCACGGCGGAAAAAAGCACGGGATGGGTTGTGACTGCCTTGTCGGGCGCGCTCCCAGCGAGAAGATTCGGCTTCAGAAGAATCCGCTCCCCCGACTTGGCGAACTTGTCCGCACCGCCCAGCAGGGCCAGACCGCGACCCACCGCCTCAAAAACCAGATCCGGGTCGTAGCGGTCGCAACGCACAAGCGCCACATCAGACTCCAGCGGACGCTCTGTCATAAAACCGTTCTCCCGAACCGGAGCTTCCGGTCGCGTCAGTCTACTGCATCAATGTCCGTCAGGGTGTCGTAATATTCCTGGAAGCTCTGCTTGGAACCTTCCCGGCGCTGTTTCACAAAAGCGATACCCGGCCGGGGGTGCTTGTTCAGGCTGCCCGTGATCATGTACGGAATTTCATAACCCCATTGCAGCTTGGCCTTCATCTCAATGAAATACTTGTCAATGAGAGAAAGCACCGGCCGCAGACGGTATTTCGGATTCTTCAGAAAACTCAGCAGCAATTCCGTGGTGCAGTTGCCCGCGCCACGGCCCATGCCAAAGATCGAGCCGTCCACATAATGGATGTTCTTTATGATGGCCTCGATCGTGTTCGCAAAGGCCAGCAACTGATTGTCATGGCAGTGCACGCCGATTTCCTTGCCCGGCAATTTCGATTTGTACTTGTCCGCCAAGTAGTGAATCTGCTCGGAATAGAAATACCCGAACGAGTCCACGAGATAAACCACGTCCACATCGGTTTCCGCGATCTGGGCCAGTGCTTCATCAAGCTCCGGCTCCAGATTCGTCGACACCGCCATGAGATTTAAGGTGGTCTCGTAGCCCAGACTCTTCACGTGATTCATGAGATGGATGCCCTTGTCCACCTCTTTCACATAGCAGGCCACCCGCATCATCGAGATAACCGACTCGCTCGCCGGTATAATCGTGTCATAGTCCGTGCGACCCACATCGCACATCACCGAGACCTTCGTGTCGCACTTGTACGCGACCTCGCGCAGGTCTTCCTCGTCGCAAAAACGCCAAGGCCCGTGGTCTTTCGGCGAAAACATCTTCTTGTCCACGCGATAACCAAGCTCGGCGTAATCCACGCCCGCCTCGACAAGCCCCTGGAAAAGGTCTTTCACCATCTCCTTGGGGAACTGCCAATTATTCATCAACCCGCCATCGCGAATCGTACAGTCAAGTATCTTTATTTCTGGGTAATACATGGATTTCATCTCCAAACAAGTCCTAAAACAGCGAAAATTAAGGACTTAGAGTACCTTTCAGGGGCGTATGATGTCAAATTATGCCCGCTTCCAACTTGCGTGCCGCAACGGGCTTTGTTAGGCTCTGGGTTGTGAAGCTATCTTCGAAACAAGCCAAGATATCGGTGGTAATCCCCACTTGGAACCGCCGTGACCTGATCATGACCTGCCTGGAGTCCCTGGCCGCTCAAACCTTGGACGAGGCGGAAATCATTGTTGTGGACGATGCCTCGTCCGATGACACGCTCGAAGCACTAGCCCAGGCCCATCCCGAGGTGCGGGTACTGCGCCTTTTGGAAAACCGGCGCTTCGCCGCAGCGGTTAATGCCGGGCTTCGCATCGCCACGGGCGAATGGGTCTTTCTCCTGAACAATGATGTGACCCTGGAGCCCGAGGCTTTGGCGACCCTGCTTCGCGTTGTTGAGACGCAACAAGCGGACATGGCCGGGCCGCTCATCCTGTGGAGTGGAAATCCCGACACCATCCACAGCGCGGGGGATCGTATCGGGGTTAATGGTCGCCCGGAAAGCATCGGATTCCGTCAACCCTTGGCTGACTTCGAATTTTCCGCTCCGGTGTTCGGGGTGTCCGCTGCCGCCGGGCTATACCGACGGTCCCTCTTTGAGCGAGTGGGATTGCTGGACGAAACCTTCGTCGCCTACTTCGAGGATAGCGATTTCTGTTTTCGCGCCCGCCTCGCGGGTGCAAAGGCGGTGCTGGTGTCCGAAGCGGTGGCCTATCACATTGGTTCTGCCAGTATTGCCGGACAAACCTGGTGGCGTTCCGCCCAGTGCTTCCGGAATCACGGATTGCTCGTCATAAAAAACATGCCCGCCCCCCTGTTGCTCAAGTATGGCCCGCGCATCGTGCGCGAGCGTCTGCACCAAGCGCATTCCATGTTTTCATCCGCACGGGCAGCATTCGGTGCGGTGGCGGCCCTCGGTGTTGTGGCACGTACACTCCTGAGTTTCGCCCGCGCCTTCCCGCATGCCCTGACCGAGCGCAGACGCATCCAGCGGGGCCGAATCCTATCGGTGCGCGACCTTGAGGCGTTGCTGTGGGATGACCGCACACCATGAAACCGCGCACGAATGTTTACATAGGCTTGCTGATTCTGGTGATAGCTGCCATCGAACCCGCCACCCATCTCTACCTGCAATTTCATACCCCCGCCGCCGCCGCCTTCACCGGATTGCATATTCCTGACGAT
>CAIZGN010000579.1 GCA_903932505.1 Candidatus Hydrogenedentota bacterium | reverse complement strand
TTGCCACCCATCCTCAGCATGTGCAGGCGATCGATGCCGGCCTGGCGAAGCGTATGCGCGCCCTGACCAAGGGCGTCAAGATCGATGTTGGCGCGGCCCTCGATCCCGCCGACGAATGATCCCGGCGGGCACGCCGTTAGTTGTCAACGGCTGGAGTCTTTTTGCGCACCCGTTGTTTCTCGACCAGGTGGAATCGCTGATCGGGAAGGTTGAGACCCTTAAGGCCCGGGACGTCAGGACTTACAGGCAGAAGAACAGCACCAAGCGCCTCGCGGCCATTGCCAAGCTGACGTTTGCGGTTATCCCAGAGGATCCGACACGTCCGGAATATCGACAAGGCGGCACGCTGGGCGATGATCGCAAACACTGGTTTCGGGCCAAGTTCTTTCAACAGTACCGGCTGTTCTTCCGGTTTCATGCCGCGCAAAAAATCATAGTCTATGCTTGGGTAAATGACACAGACACCAAGCGCGCCTACGAGTCCGGCGACGATGCCTGCAGGGTGTTTGGCAAGATGCTCGACCGCGGTCGCCCGCCCGAGGGCTGGGACGCCTTGCTCAAGGAAGCTCGCGCTCCATCGAAGCGCATGGTCAGGCTGAAGTCGTCGTTCTGATCCGCATCCCGCAGCTTTCGGCGATTGCGTTGGGGTTGGCGAGTAAATGGGGGACAGACCACGGCTTCTCCCCAACTGTTGCTTGCGCGGAGCCGATTGACCAGGCTGCCCAATTAGAGTGATCAGGGTTTGTGCCGCTTTCGATGGCGAGCGAAGCCCTTGCTCCCACTCCTGCAGGGTTCGCACTGAAACGCCGAGCAGTTCTGCGAAGCGCGACTGCAGCTTGAACTATGGTGGCAAAATTGCTACCATATTTCGATGAGAGTCGTCCTTGATACCAATGTACTGGTCGGCGCCTGTCTGGGCACAGGCGCCGCGGGTGCGGTAGTTGCCGCCTGCCTGAAAGGACAATGTGCGCCTCTTATGGGCAATGCCCTATTCAACGAATACGAGGACGTGTTCGGCCGCAATGCCTTGTTTGAAAACTGCAAGCTAAGCAGAGGGGAGCGAGATGAACTGCTCGATGTGTTTTTTTCCTGCTGCGAATGGACACGTGTTTATTATTTGTGGCGCCCCAACCTTGCGGATGAGGCGGATAACCATCTTGTCGAGCTGGGGGTCGCGGGCGGTGCCGATTTCATCGTGACGCGAAATCTGCGTCATCTGCGAAACATGGGGTTGCGTTTCCCGCAGTTGCGCATCACGTCCCCCGAAACTTTTCTGAAGGAGATATGACATGGCTGCACTTACTGTGCGTTTGCCCGACGAGAAGCACCGGCGGCTTAAGGCGCTGGCCAAGAGTCGTGGCACGCCGCTGAATCGTCTTATCGACGAGATGACGACGATGATGCTGGCTGAGTTCGATTCGGAAACACGCTTTCGCCTGCGTGCTGCGCACGGGGAGGGCAAGGTCGAGCGCGGACTGGCATTGCTGAAAAAGACAGCAGGCTGAAGCCATCGAGCGAGCAGGGTACAAGCGCCGCAAGGCGAAGATGGCCAAGAGTCGTGGCACACAGCTGAATCGCCTTACCGATGCGATAACGACGCTGCTGCGGGCAGAGTTCGATTCGCCGCCGCTCCGCATATCGTTGTAGCACTCCTGTGCTACGATTGGGCCTTGCAACGGAGTTCGACCATGTCCACGACCACCATTCGCCTGCCTGCGGATCTGAAGAAGCGCGTCGCCAGGGCTGCAGAACGCGCCGGAAGCACCGCACACGGTTTCATCCTCGAAGCGATAGCCGAAAAAGCTGAACAGGAAGAGCGCCAGGGTGAA
>CAIZGN010000578.1 GCA_903932505.1 Candidatus Hydrogenedentota bacterium | reverse complement strand
TCCAAGGGGAGTTGCCCGGCGACTCCCCCCAAAAGTTCAGCAGTACACTGTATGTAGACCACAGAGCGCCCGTTGATCGTTCCGCTGAATGCCGCCACAATGTTATTCAAGGGATTGTTAAGGACGGCGGCGTATTCGGCGAACGCAAAATGGCCCCCGTCTTCCATAACACCGATGGTATGCCCCCCGTTGATCCAGTCGGTTTCCAACCAAGCCACCGTGGTTTTGCCATTCACAGTCACCATTTTTGAAGGTGTCAGGACAGACTTGCCCGCTGAAACGGCTTGCGAAATACGCGCCTTCGCCTCGTCTGATAAAGCCAAGGCATCAAGTTTCTGGACGGATTCGGAAGACAAGAGAACCAATGGGTTATCCGCACCCTTCGCCTTGAACACATCCCCGATGGACGTGGTGGTTTGGCCGGTGACAGCGGAAAGGACCTGGCCTTCGAGCGTGCTATCCATCAAGCCGCGCATGATCTCGAAGAACGTATTCGTGCCCACGGTTTGTCCAGGGAACGGCAAAGCACGCAAATCGTTTTTCATCAGATCCATGCTGATGTTGACCGCGCCACCCTGTTTTCGGGAATGCGTCACGATGAGTCGTGGGGAGGCGTAGTAGCCTTTGGTCAGATAGCCCTTCTGTAGCTGCGACAGCGCAAGATCGGAAGTCAGCGCAAAGACTTGGCCTATACCTTCATTGGTGGCGGCGTTGATATTGCGGTTAAGGCCCGCGACACGGGCCAAGAGCGCCCTTTGAGCGTCGGATTGCGGGCCCGTGGATGGAATGAGGTCAAGTTGTGGTTTCAGGCTGTCCAGTTCGGCTTGGATTTGCGCGACCTTGTCATGTTGCGGCCCAACCGCCGATTGACTTTGCAAGCCCGGTAACACATTCGCCGTGACGATATCCAGTTCGCTGATGATAGGGGACACATCGGGACTGACGGCAACATTCCCTGAACCGCCATTTTGGCGGGCGGCGAAACCGACCCGATCCGCCATGACGCGCTCATAGATTTTGGATTGGCCGCTTGGGTCTGTGACTTCCAGTTCCAGGAATACTCCAGTGAGCACATTGTTAGACAGCGGGAAGTTGCTAAATTGCTCTTGGTAATCTTCTCCTCGGATGATTGGATCGTCGGTGATATCGCCATCGCCCCGCCCGATCAGCAGGTAAGGAGAGTAGTGGTTGGTGGTGACGCTTATAAATAGAGCCCCAAACGAATTACTGCTGACAAAATGTCCAGTTGATAAAGGCTTCCCCACCAGTTCAACGGTGTTGAAGGTATGGCTCAAGACTGTTTTGAGATCGTTGCCGACACCAATGCCCATGAAAAGCCGGTCAGCCAATTGGGATGTTATTTCTCGTTTGATACGGATTGTGACTTTATGCCTGAGGGTATCGGGTATTTCACTGAAGAGGGCTTGGGCAGCAGTCCAGCCTTGCCCGATGGTTGAAGTTTCCTGGCTTGGGTCGGCAGGCTGGAATGTGCCGCCGTCATTGAACTCTACCCAGTAGTGTTCCCTGGTCTCATCAAGCAGTAAGGCCAGTTTTTCCGGCTCCGAAACCAGCAAACCAGGCGGCGGGCATCCAACCACGTTCAAAGGCAGTTTGAACATGGAAAGGATCTGGGATTTTGCCTGATCGTCAGTCAAGGTTCCAAACGCATATCGGGCTGGCACATTGGACGCCCGCAGCAACGCAATTAATAAGCTGGCCCTGTCCAAGGAATTGCCGGCTTTGCTCCACAGGACTCCACGCGCCCCGCGCAATGAGCCATTGTAGGACTCATAGCCGATCTGGTCGCGCACGAAGGCGAAAATTTGCGCTGGATCGTGGTTGAGTTCGGTGGCTTTTTGGACGATGTAAGGGTCGGAAGCATTCGCGTCCGGTGAAGCAGTGAGATATTCAGGTGCGCTGGGGTCGTTGGGTGGCGTAGCAAAAG
>CAIZGN010000577.1 GCA_903932505.1 Candidatus Hydrogenedentota bacterium | reverse complement strand
GAAGGGGGTGGTGCGGAGCACCGGGGGATGTGTTTTCGACTTTGTGCATTTGCTTCACTACCATTTTAATGTTCCGCCGGTTTCAGGACCCACTCGTGTGCAGCTCAGGGCGTAGTGAAAACTCAACCGGTTTGCACGCGGTGTGCGCAATACTAGCACGGGCGCGGGTAGTGCGACAGCAAACTCCGGACTATACCAGCCTTGGGCGGGGGATTGCTGTCCTCGTTGAATTTCTGCCGAATCGAATCCGAAAGTTTGCACGCTCAGGGTGGAATCGCCCCGGCGCGCCCGCCATGTGTCGCCATCGGGTTCCAGGGAAACCTCAGGGTGGAAATGGATGTAACTTTCCGCCGTGCAGGCATGCGGGCTCTCAACCGTGTCGACGACCCAGAGCACGTCTTTATCCGTTTGAAATACGCGCCTGTGAATAACGGGACGATAGCCGTCGTGTTCGCCGGAAAGCGTGATGCCGCCCTCGCTGGCGCGGAACTGAACATTTCGCACGGCATAGCGGCGGCCCACGCGAAATGCGGACCAGCATTCGAGGGGTTCCCGGCCCTCCACCGACACGGTGTTGTGGGCGCGGGCGCTGCGGACATAGTCACGCAGGGGGCTTTCGGCGTAGCCGTGCGTCCCTGCATCAACAATGAACCGCTGGCCGTGCAGGCTCATTTCGTAGGAGAAGACGTCGCCGTGCGTGTGGCCCAGTTGATAGGATGGCCCGGGAACGCCTGCCTTTGCGATGACGTGTGCCGCGCCTTCGAGCGCGGGGAAAATATAGAATCCGCTGTGCGGGTAGGTGGTCGATTTTTCGACGGGTGCGCCACAATATTCGCGGGCGAGGGCGACCAGCGCTTTTGGCGGGACGCTTTCACCGAGGACTGAATCGCCGAAAAGGGGGATATCGCCGTCGGGATGGAGGATTCCTTCAAGAAACCCGGCCATTTTCAACAGGGCGGCCCGCAGCCACTCGGGTCGTTCCTCAAGTGCAGCATAGGCGATGAGTCCGGCTTCCAGCATGTGGGCGTGATACATGGGGCTGCGCTCGTAGTGTCCGCCGTCGGGCAGGATCTGTTCGCGCACTTCATTTTCGAGCAGGGTCAGACCCTGCGCGCAGGCGGGGTGTCCCAGCAGTTGGCCCGCGACGACCAACGCCACCGCATTCCACCAGAGGTGATTGGCACGGACGTCGTATTCGATATCTGCGCGCAGCGCGTCGATTTGCCTCCACAAACTTTCGCGCAGGGCTGGTGTGTCGAAGCGGGCAGCGGCACAGCACAGCGACCAATACACCAAACGCAGGGACAGGGGATACGGATCCCATCCCACGCCCTGGTGCGGCGGGTTTTTCGCGATCCAATCCTGCATCCACCGTTGCCATTGTTCTTGCGGGGCATGGCGCATCCATTCACAGGTGTGCAACTGATAGCGCCACAGCATTGGATAAGCGGCATCCTGCCAAGGGATGTCGTTTTTAAGGTCGACCGCCTGCGAAAGCAAAGTCAAGTGCCCATGAGCCAAGGACTTGGTGGACGGGGCTGTGTGGTATTTCCAGCGGGTGACATAGTGTTCCAGCGCCTGAACCGTTTTCGAAGAGAAAGCCGGAAGCGGAGCGGGTAGCGTTACAGCCCGGTTTCGGACCCAGGCGCGGCGCACACGGCGCCACACGCGCCAAACCACTTGCTGCGTGGTCAGGTACGAAAGGGTGCGCACATATCGGAGCCAAGAATTCGCCAAAGTCATACCTCGTGCGGCAAGGATACTGGAAAGCGGGGAGATCCGCAAAATCAGCGGCATGCGAAGGCTAGCGGAAGAGCCATTCCCGCGCGAGGGCCGCGAAGGCCTCAGGATGTTCCTGCGGCGCAAAATGTCCTCCGTCAGACATGATTTGAAGCGCGCTATGCGGTAGCCGCTCGGATTGGGCCTGCACGAGCGGCAGCAGGGGACTGTTGTCGCCACTCACGAGCAACACATCGGTCTGGATCGCGCCGAGTTGCTCGAAGGCGTCGTGGGCACCCCGCTGCTCATAGCACCACGCCTCGATGGAGCCGGGGCAACGCAGGCGCACCTCCGCACCATCGTCCTCGAGCGCGTGGGCGAGAAAGGCTGCCACGGCGGCATCGCTCCATGTTTTCATGGGGAGTTTTTTGATGAGTCGTTCGCGGGCCTCAATGCGGGTGTGGAACCGGTTCTTGCGCCGCCTTGCCCCTTCGGCGAGGGATTTTCCACCTTCCGCGAGGGCGAAGGCGGGGCCGACAATCGGGTCGAAGAGGATGGCGCGGGCGAATTGTCCGGGGCGCTGCAATTCCGCGTGGAGGATGTGTGCGCCGCCGGCCGAGTGGCCTATGGCGCAGAGACCGGAACCCTGCCCGAGGGCATCCACGACCGCCAGCAAATCGCGACCGGAAAAATCCCATCGGTAGGCTTCGTGGTCGTCCGGCTTGTCGGAACCGCCGTGCCCGCGAGTGTCCACTGCGACGTATCGGGCACCGGGGCCAATCGCGGCGACCACCGGATCCCACAAGCGGCTGACGCCGCCGGTGCAGTGGCACAAAAGCACCATCGGGCCCGTACCGCCGTAGTCCCACGCTTCAAGGTGAACGCCATCGTATCCGGGCAACCGCAGGACGGCGGGATTTCTTGTAGTGTGCGCCACTTCGTTCAGCCCTTAGTCAGTAAGGATTTAAGCCCCGTGGCGGTCCCAGGATTTCCGACAAGATAATGCCCTGCCGCACAAGGCGCAAATTCAATGCGCCCTGCGGTTGCGGGGTTGCGGGTGCACCAGCGGGCGCCTGGCCCGGCGACTGTGCCTTTGCGGCGGGTCGATGCTGGCGTGTGGCTTCCTGGGTGGTTGCGGCCTGCTGGGCGGCCTGTGCTTGTCGGCGCACTTCTTCGGCGCGACGGCGCATGGCTTCCTGCTGGCGACGCTGCTGCTCAATGCGGGCCTGAAGCTCGCGTTCGCGCCGCATCTCGACCTGCCGCTGGGCTTCCATTTCTTCGTAAGAAGGCCGCGTGTTCTCGTCGGGTGCGCTTTCCTCGTCATCGAAGGTGACTACCGTGGGTCGCGCGGGGCGGGCCAGCGGTGGCGGTTCACCCTCGGCCCGCTCTTGTCCGCGCGGACGCGCGGTGGGGATGTTCGGCGCATCGCCGTAGAGCATGCGGCGGGTCGCTTCCGGTAATTCGGAGGGATCCAGCTTGCGCGGCTGATTACGCCGCCGTTCCTCTTCCTTGCGTTTGGCCATCATCTGCGAAAGCATGCTGAGGCCACCGACAACCAAGAAGACGATAAGCCCGAAAATATTATCCAAGCCTTCCATGGCGGGCTCCTACTGCTGGTCGGGTTGCGGGTTCATTCGCGAAATGGAGTCGCGCATCGAAGTGTCGGACATGACGTTCTTCATGCGGTAGTAGTCCATGACGCCGAGGTTGCCGCTGCGGAATGCTTCGGCCATGGCGCGGGGCACTTCGGCCTCGGCCTCGACCACACGGGCGCGCATTTCGACGACCTGCGCCTGCATTTCTGCCTCGCGGGCGCGGGCCATGGCGCGGCGTTCTTCGGCGCGGGCCTGGGCGATCTGTTTGTCCGCCTCGGCCTGCTTGATTTGCAGCGATGCGCCGATGTTTTCGCCGACATCCACGTCGGCGATATCGATGGAGAGAATTTCAAAGGCGGTTCCGGCGTCCAGCCCGCGCGCTAGCACAGTTTTCGAGATGGTGTCTGGATTTTCCAGCACGCGCTTATGGGTGGGCGAAGAACCGATGGTCGTCACGATACCCTCGCCCACGCGAGCGATGATGGTTTCTTCCGTGGCGCCACCGACGAGGCGATTGATGTTTGTGCGCACGGTCACGCGGGCTTTGGCCTTCAATTGAATACCGTCCATGGCGACGGCGGCAACGGTCGCGGAGCCTTTGGCGGGATCGGGGCAGTCGATGACCTTGGGATGCACGGAGGTGCGCACCGCGTCCAGCACATCGCGTCCAGCGAGGTCTATGGCGGTGGCGCGTTGAAAATTAAGGTCGATATTGGCCTTGTTCGCGGCGATGAGCGCCTGTACCACCCGCACGACATTACCCCCGGCGAGATAGTGGGTTTCCAATTCGTTCGTACTCACATTCATGCCGGCTTTGACGGCCATGATACGGCTGTCGACAATGACGGAGGGGTTGACCTTTCGCAGGCTCATGCCGACGAGGTTCAGGATGCTCACCGACGCACCGGACAGCCAGGCACGCAGCCACATCCGGAAGAACGACGCCGCCATGGAAAAGGCGACCAAGATAATCACGGCTACAACCAGTATGACAACATAGACGGCGTTCTGCATGTTCAATCTCCCTTTGCAGTTAGTTCTGTTCGCGTCCTACCGTTCTGAGACGGACGACACGGCGCACAATCAGCTTAACACACTTCCACCCAAATGAAAACCACCAATATTTTAGGGATGGGTCTGTGGATTAGCCACCTCGACGACCACCCGGTTTCCCGCGACCTCTATGACCCGCACCCGCGCCCCTTTTTCGATGAAGGAACCGTCCGATACCGCGTCGATTCGGCGATTGCCTATCTCGATGGCCCCGGCGGGGCGCAAGGCAGAATACACGACACCCTCGATGCCGATGAGGGCGGTATCACTGGTTTCATTCACCCACCCGTCTTCCGCGCGCTGGGTGGTTTCGAGGCGGAGCCATTTGCCTGCGCGGGTTCTGGACAGCAGGTACATGCCAGCCACCACGCAGCCCATGAGAGCGAAGAGTTCGCCGATAATGATCAGGAGGGTGTATGCGGGCGCGGCCTGAATGGCCATGTAGCCGCCGACACACATCAGGGTCACGCCAAAGACACCGCATATCCCGCCGGGAACGATGAATTCCGCCACGATAAGCATCGCGCCGAAGAGTATCAGGATCAACGCCCATCCGATCATGTCATAGGTCTCCGAAAAGGGTTACGAGCAAAATCTATCGGCAGTTTGCTTGTACCATTGTAGCACTACGCCCTGGCGCGAAGCGCGATCAAAAAGATCCCCCTTCGAAGGGGGCGGTGCAAAGCACCGGGGGGATGTCTGTTGGGGTCATGGCTCCGGGGTGATGTGCGTTCTATTTTTCCTGTGCGGCTTCGAGCAGGGTGATGAGTTGTGATACTTCGATCCGGACTCCCAGCAGAACCTTGAGTTTGTCTGCCGGATCCTTGGGGTCGTTTTCGTCAATTTCATCGAAGGTACTCATGAGCCCGGCGGCCTCGGGGAAGAGGGTGCGGGCCTGGCGCATCAGCTTGTTGTAGCGCTGGGCAAAGGGGGTGCAGGTGTAATAGCCGGACCCCTGTGAGGTCACGATTTCCATGTCCTTGAGCATCTGCCGTAGCATTTGCACCAAAACCCGAAGCTCGTTCATGCGTTCTTCCTTTCGTGCGTACTGATTTCGGAGACCACGTAGCGGTTGCCCTCGGCTTCAATGATTTCCACCGGTCGGCCGGGTTCAATAAATTCGCCCCGGGTCATGACATCGTAGGTCGTGCCGCCGAAACGGGCGCGTCCGGCGGGGCGCAGCATGGAGACGGCCTCGCCCTGCAGACCGACCGCGCTTTCCACCTGTGCTTCCGTCTGGACGACATAGCCTTCGGAGGGTTGCTGGGCGTTTTGCAGCACGAGCCAGCCCCACAGGGGTGTCTTGGGCAGGTATTTCCAGGTGAGGCCCATAAAGGCAATGAAGAGGGCGGAGGCGGTGGCGAGGGTCATCGCGGCGTCCTGCAGGCGTTCGAAGTCCCAGGCATACTCAGGCACGGTGACCCGGGTGAGCGATAGGTAGATCCCGATGAAGAGGCTGACAAATCCGCTTACGCCGACCAGGCCAAAGCCGGGCACCACAAAGACTTCCAGTCCCAGAAGGATAACGCCGAGCAGGACGAGGAAGACGTCAAACCAATCGGCGAGCCCGATCACGAGATGGGCGCCGAAAAAGATGGCGAGGGCTGAAACGCCGATGACGCCCGGCAGCCATACCCCGGGGGTCTTGAACTCGATGTAGAGGCCGCCGACCCCGATCAGGAGGAGCAGTCCGGCGATCATGGGGCTGGTGAGCCAGCGGTAGAGGGCTTCCGACCAGGTGGGCGTGATAAATCGCTTGGTGATTTCGCCTTTGTATTCGTAGCCCACCACGGCATCAAGGAAGGGGGCCGTGGTGCTGATCAAACCGTAGCGCAGGGCCTCGCCGGAGGTAAGCGTGAGGAGTTCGCCCCGCGCGCAGATGAGTTCCGAGCCGTCTTCCATGCGCTCCGGTTCGGGCTCGCTGGGGGCTTCCTCCTGCACGGGCTCCCCTTCTTTCAATGCGGGGGCTTCAGGGATGCCCGCGATGTCGCGCACAATCTTTTCCACCACCTTGCTGGTTGGATCCTCGATGACCTTTCGCAATGAATCGGCCAGATTGGAACCGCTTTTTTCCGCGCGGTTCTCGGCGTCGTACTCGTAAATCTCGTAGGTGCCGTCTGCGGCCTTTTTGCCGCGCAACTCGATATTGGGATCCACCATGGCCTCGCCCAACAGCGCGTTGTGTTTCTTCTCTTCCGCCAAAGCGCGGTAACGGGCTCGGAGAAAGGATTTGGCCTTGAGATCCATGGTTTCGGAAGGATCGCCCCCCCCCGCCATCACCGGGGCGGAAGCGCCGATGCTTGTCGCGGGCGTCATGATGATTTCGTCGCAGGAATAGGCGATCAAAGCCCCTGCCGAGATGGCCCCTTGGCCTTCGATAAAGGCGACGGTCTTGCAGGGCGCGCTGATAATGTCCTTGGAAATTTCGATGGCGGAGTCCACGCGCCCGCCGGGCGTGTCGATCTGAAAGACCAGCAATTCCGCGCCTTGTGCTTCGCGCACGGCCCGCTCCACCAAGACCGCCATGCCATCGTCCACCATGTCGCTGATGGGACAGATGACGGCGAAAGGTTTCGAGGGGTCAACGGCATCCGGCTTGGATGCTGCTGCACCGCAGAGGCCCAACAACGCCAGCGTCAGCAGCCCCGCGCAATTTCGGTAGCGTTTCATGTTCTCTACATTCCCTCCGGGCATCCACCATGGCGATGCCCTCTCGTACTTCCATTCTACGCCCAAACATTCGGGAGGTCAAAAGTATGGGAGGGTGCCGCCAAGCGTATTTTACCCGCGCGGATAGGGTCGCCCGTCCTCGGCTTCGGTTCCGTCCTTCCACGCGTCCGGGTCATCCACCACTTCGTCCCAGCAAAACGGCGGTTCCTCAGCTTCCTGTTCCTCTTCCTCCCACGCCTTGTAAATGGCCTGGTTTTTCTTCCGTCGTCGATACAGAACCCAGAAAAAAATGAGCGGATTCAACACGAAAAGGGAACCGGATGCGGCCACACCAATCAGCACCACCTTCCACAGGGAGGCGTGGTAGGCCTCGAAGAATTCGGCTGGGTTTTGCCGGGTATAGTGGCGCAGGGCATCGGAGAAATGGGCGCTCTTGCAGTCGCGCAGCATCGCCCAGAAGGAGGAGGCCCCCATCCGGTCGTACAGGAACCGAGTCATGGACAGGGATTGCGCGTAGGCGCTCCCAAATTCCATTTCCGTACCCGGGGCGGTCAGGGCAAAATCCAGTTCCGGGTAGGCGATTATTTTGCGTCCTGCATACATCCGTGCCACGGTGAATGGCGCGGCCCATCGGTATTCCCCGGCGAGCATCATGGCCACGCCCTCGTTGAGCCAGCGTGGAAGCCGGTCGCCGCTCAGGGTGCGGTACAGCATCACATGCACGAGTTCATGGCGCAGGGTGCCCCCGTAATCCTGGTCGCGCCCGGCCAGATAGGGGGCTTTGACGGCAATCAACCCCTTGTCCGGTTGTGCCACGCCAACGACCCTTTTCCCGGAGAGGTGGGCGGCCAAGCGTTGGAATTCATCCGGGGTGGTGGCGATGTGGACTTCGATCGGGGCGGAGCCGCCGTCGAGATGGGCGGAGAATTCCAGCAGGGCCTCTTCGAGTACCTTCAGGCTCTGTTCAGCGGTTGCACGGTCGCTTGGGGCATAAACGATCTGAAAAGGTCCACCCGCGAGGGTATCCGCTCCGCAAGGAATGGAAAAGAACAGGCACAGTGACAGTAACGCGGCATGTACCCGGGACCGGATGGGTGGGTGGGGATTATTGCTGATGGTTGTTTTCCTATTCACCCGCCTTGGCCCGCATAAACAGGGCTAAAAGCCCTGCGGCTAGCAGTAGAATCCAGACAGGAACGAAGAGTTCCACGGGGAGTATGCGGTACCCCAGCGCGTTAAGCATAAAGAGCAGGGATAAAAGCCCCGTTGCCAAGGCGGATATTCTCTGCCAGTCTTTTCTTTTCATTTTCATGGTATCGCTCGGATGGGAACTCAGGAGGAACAGTGATGAACTTAATCCGGGGGTTTATCTCGAAGGTTAGATTCGGCCCAGCACCGCACATTTTCGATGCAACGTAGGGCTGAATGTCGGTCAAAAGAGTCTATGGACCCTTGGAAGAATTCTTCGTAGCGGAAATCCGTCGCAAAGGGTGTTAGAAAACGGGCTTGCTCCAATTCATCGGGAAAGGCAACCCCATTATCGACTAGCAGGTCAATTAATTCGAGGAGATCATGTGTTTTTCTGAAACGAATGCCCCTAGCGGCCAAGACAGCCTTAAATAGTTTTTCAATGGACTGTTGCGCGTGAAATCCGATGATTTCATCCGGGGATTCTGGATGCTCGATAAGTTTCAGAACGACATACTCATCTTGGGCTGCCTTACGCAGAAGCAGTTGTGCAAGTTTATGGGATGGCATCCAGCACCCTTCCCTCTCTGCGGGCTTCGTAGTAGAGCGTGCCGGGTGTTTCGG
>CAIZGN010000576.1 GCA_903932505.1 Candidatus Hydrogenedentota bacterium | reverse complement strand
CGATATATTTCATCTCAAAGCGCGCCAAATACGGGAGAGTCCGGCATCAACAGGGTGCGTTCCTTCGGTTCGAGTGGTTTGGGAGGCGGATGCAGCAATTGAGCCGGACGCATCCGCGCAGGCCGCCTTGGCGAAGTTTTCGGCCTGAGACGGAGTTTGTGAAATGGCCACGGATGCGATGCTGATGGCTTCCCTAAACCTATCGAGGAATTTCTGCTCCCGCGAAGTGGTCACCCCGTCGGCATCGCAGATACAGACGGCCAACTCGAAAGCCAGCATCCGGACTTCCGGAGTAGACAGCGCCGCAACCTCGTCGTCAAGGCTGGTTTTGAGTGCCAGCACCCGTTGTGTTACAGCGGCGGACGCCTGAATATCCAAGCGCTGCGAGATTTCTCTCAGCTTGGCGTACTCCAGGCCGCTCTCTCTGCCATCGGCCACTGCCGCCATCAGACCGATGGCCGCCACGGCTTCCTTCTGCTGTTCCCGCATTGATTGCCCCGCTGTTGCTGCCAGAACTTGTTCATTCATGGTTATCACGCTTTCTGTCTGATTTTCCGTCGTGTTTTTCCTCTTCCATGATCCGGCACCCGCCAGAACTGGAATAGGACGTTGACGCTTCTTCTGGGCTGTGGCCACAACCATCAACCGCCAAACATGTCCGCAATGTTGTCCAGAAATCCGCCACGCTTCCGTTTTCGTCCAATTTGGCCGGGGTGCCCGCAGTCATGTTCGTCATCGTCTTCATCATTGTCCCGAATACTGTGCCGGTGGGACTCCCGATATTGCAGATCCTCGTCGATATTATCGCGATTATCGGATCCTCGCGCCGCGTAACCGGTTCCAGTGGCTGCTCCAGAAAAGACAGAAAACACCCTTTCCAGTTCCATGTGTTCGAGCCAAGCGCCCTTGCAGCTTCTACAAAGCTCGAGGAGAATGCCGTCTCGTTGCACCTGTACTAGTCGTGCGTCGCATAGCGGACAGTTCATACTTCTTTTCCTCCTTTTCAGTTGGCCGCCTATGCGGCTGTTCTCGATCTGGACCCGCCAAAGCCGTTCTGGGATTCAGATTGCTTTCCCGCGAATTCCGATACGGAAGCGCGTCCGCGTCCGGACTTATGGGCCAATCGGTAGCGGAGTAAGCAACCCACACCGCCTACCTGTGCCAAGAACTCGCTCTCGTTCACCACTTCCACCGCGCAAAGTTGTTGTTCGGCTAACCGCACCATTTGCTCCTTGATATCAAGATAGGTCGATTTCTCACACCCACATTCAGGGCACGTAAGAATCCGCCCGGCCTCAGGCGCGATGGAATTGCATGCACGGCAAACCCGGAATTGGCCTGGCGTGTACGCTTTGAGTAGCACAAGCGTATCCGCTTGGTCCCGTTTCAAGGCTTCAAAACAGGCGGCTGTTCCGCCAACCCCGAGATCGCCGGAAGAAATCTGTTCGGCAAGTTTACGGGCGATAGTTTGCGACTCTTCTTCCTCAGCTTTGATGAAGGCGTCAATCGTAGCTTGGACCACGTCAGAGTCCGATGCCCGGACTACGCCGGCGAGACTTGTCAGCAGGCTCGCGGGGAGTTCCGCGTGGACGCGCGCGGTCATGGTCGGGTGCCCGGCGAGTATCAGGTGCGAATGCTTTTTGTTTGCCAAGATCTGTTCCTGAACCTGAATGCTCTCTTTGATGAATCGACGCTCCCGCTCTTTCATTTGCCTCTGATAGCGTTCCTTGGGGTGCTTGCGCCCCGAGTCTTTGCGAAGCTCTGGGAGCGCAGCCGAGAGGCGCTCTGTCGCCGTGCCAACATTCATCTCAAAGATGCGTATGCTTCCTTTCGTGGCAAGCATTACAACATATTGCTCGTAGGTATCCTTCAATTCCACCAAGTGATAGATTCTGGGTGTCGTGTCCACGACTATCCAATTGGGTAGCGGAACACGAAACCGGAGCGTCAAAAAGAACGGTTCCTTCCCCGCGCGCGAGAAGACCGCCGCTCCTTTCGCATCTGAGGACAATCCGAGGGTTAGAAACGCCAGCACCGGTTGCAGCGCCTCCTCCAATGCCTGTAGCGCTTTTCCGGTCAGTCCCGCCCGGATGGCTTGGATCTGCTCGTCAACGAGATTGGGTTCCCTTAGGCGGCGGTCCTCGAGTGTGGCGTAGCAGCTAACCACTGGTTCGTCCGTTTCGGGCAGCATGGCCAGCGTGCGGACATGTTCTTGAAGGTTCATCCTATCCATTTGTAATCTCTCCTCATCAAGTTCGTTATGATCATGCACCTGGCGATACCGGCACAATTCCCCTGCGCGGGCGCAACGCTCACTGTCTCCGCCTTACCATCGTTAGTGTGATGGGGATGGAACTCGTCTTGGCATGACGGGGCTTTCTGGATTGTCGCATACGTTTGCCGCGCGGGTTGGCTGACCCACAATCTCGCGCATCATCGCCAGAAGTTCGTCAATCTCAAACGGTTTGTCGAGAACCGCAACCGCGCCGGACTCTCTGGCCTTGATATGCGTCTCCAAGTCGCCAAAGGCGGTGATGAGGATGACCGGGGGAAACCCCCGTTTCCCGCGAAATCTCTCGAGAATTTCCAGTCCGGATAGGCCCGGCATCCGGATATCCGAGATGAGTAGACTGTATCTTGGCGCATGGATCTGAAGTTGTGACGCGCTGAACATCTTGAGCAAATCGAGACCATCCGAGCATTCGACGATCTGGTATCCATAGGCGCGAAGCAGGCTTGAGAGGGTCTTGCGCATATCGGCGTCATCTTCGGCCAAGAGTATAGGCGGTAGATCGCGCACGCACTCCATCATCGGACCTCCACCGGCTTTGCCGCTTTTGCCGCCGCCGGATAAACGCCAATCATCCGTTGCCCTTCCACAACCCTTGAAGCAGGGCGAGAACTTGGCTCACGATGCCTTGGGTGTTCGCGTCGGGCACCACGGAGTTCACAACGCCTTGGACTCCGTTTTGGGCTACAAATCCAAACGCGCTCGATAGCAGCGGGATCAACGTCATCAACAGCACGATGCCCAAAACGGCAATTAGTACCACGCCAAGGACAGCTACGATCAGGATGGTCTTGAAATGCGTCAGCGATACGGCTTTCGCGAGGATGTTCGACAAATCGAAGTGTCCGTCATGCCCGCCTCGATAGAACCGATCCTCTTCGTGACCGTGACGGTTCTGCGAGTACCCATGTTTGCCGCGGCGCCCACCCGTCATAAGATCTTCAAAGTCCATGTGATTTCCTATTAGCTTCCCGTTTGGCCTGTCGATTCGTTCGGTTCCGGACAAGTCCGGCTCCCAGCCTAAACAGCAAGATACATACCAATGGTCAAGTGCCTCTGGGCACCGGCCTCCGCGACCATGGATCGCCTCGATGCTCAATCGAAGAAATCGCGCTCGCCACAGTCGCTATTGTCGCAAACATGCCCGCAGTCACTGCTGCCGCAGCTATGGCCACAGTAACAGTCATCGGGACACCCAGTAAGGCCAATCGCAAAGAATACCGCAATTAAGACCGCCAAGACACCACGAAAAACCACCTTGCCTACACGCATCACAACACGTCCTTTCTCCGTCTGAATCATTTCAACCCAAAGCCCCGCGTGCCGCGCTGTGGTATTGGACGCAATTTGTGTGCCAATTGACATCCCTGTTAGGTCGGTCACCATAGCTTCAGACTTCCCGCTTCCGCGGTCGCGGAGCGGCGCATTTTGCCCCAATCGGGCCTTTTTGGGACAGATCGCTGCAACCCATTGATAGGCAAAGGGTTAGAATGATATGCGGGCGAGGCGGGGCATTTTGCGTCATAATCAGGCGATTTCGGCAGGCGCTTCAGTCCAGCTTGTAGCGAGCCAGCTTCCGGTAGAGCGTCTTGCGATCATATCCCAATGTTCGGGCAGCAAGGGTTTTGTTGCCCTGCACGGCTTCCATTACATGAGCGATGTACCGCCGTTCGACTTCATCCATCGACACCAGTTCGGTTGGGTCGGCGCCACCAAGGAAGATCCGGGCGCTGGTATGCTCGCGTATCTTGTCCGGCAAATCCTCGACCGCCAGCTTCGAGTAACGCGCAAGCGCAACGGCTCGGTCGATGGCATTCCTAAGTTCCCGGACATTTCCCGGCCAATCGTATCCGAGCAGCTTTTCCGCCACGGCCTCGGAAAGACCGAGGAGGGGCCTTTGGCTGCGCGCCGCGGATTCTTCGATAAAATGCTGTGCCAGCATAAGGATATCGGTTCCCCGCGCGCGCAGCGGCGGAACATCGACCTGGATTACATTGAGGCGGAAATAGAGGTCTTCGCGGAACTGTCCTTCTTCCACCCGGAAATCGAGATCCCGGTTGGTGGCCGCGAGGATGCGGACGTCAAAGGGTACTTCCGTATCGCTCCCTACGGGTCTCAGAAGGCGGCTTTCCAAGGCTCTCAACAACTTGGGTTGAATCGGCACCGGGAATTCCGCAATCTCGTCAAGCAGCAACGTCCCACCGTTCGCCTGCAAGAATAGTCCTTTCCGCTTCTTCTGAGCGTCCGTAAACGCGCCTTGGGCATGGCCGAAAAGCTCGCTTTCCAAGAGCGCTTCCGGCACCGCCGCGCAGTTCACCGCGACAAAGGGGCCTTCCTTACGCCGGCTTTGGCCGTGCAGCGCGGATGCGACCAGTTCCTTTCCGGTCCCACTCTCGCCCGTGATGAGAACAGACGCATCCGTATCCGCAATGCGCGCAAGCTGACCGTACAGTTTTCTCATCGGTTCGCTCGAACCCAGCAGGCGCTCGAACCGATCCGTTCTGGCCATGGTTTCGCGTATGACCTTGATTTGTTCCTGGAGTTCATGGTGCTGAACAGCGCGATCGAGGGTTAGCGCTAGCAGTTCCATTTCGACCGGTTTTGTCACAAAGTCGTAGGCGCCGGCGCGGATTGCGGCAATGGCTGTGTCGAGATTGCCGAACGCCGTGATGACGACGACGGGAACATCCGGCCGGTTGGCAACGATCTGCTGGCACAGTTCAATGCCGTTCATTCCCGGCATTTGCAGGTCGGTGAGCACGGCATCGAATTCTCCGTTTTGTAAGGTGTCGAGCGCCGCCTCAGGCAACGTGTGCCAAACCACCTGGAAACCGCGCGGCCGCAGATCCGATTCGCAGGCCTCGCACATGCTCCGGTCATCGTCCACCATCAAGATTCTTCCGGGCATGGCTTGTCCTCCAATGGCAGATACACCGAGAAGCAGCTTCCTTCTCCCACCCGGCTGGCCACATCGATCCATCCGCCGTGATCGCGCACAATCCCATAAGCGACAGACAGACCCAGCCCCGTGCCTTCGCCAACCTCCTTGGTGGTGAAGAACGGCTCGAATACATGGGATACATGCTCCTCGGGAATCCCCGATCCGTCGTCGTGCACATGGATGCACAGATACTCGCCCTCATCCCCGCCCACGTCCGCAGGGGGGTGGATGGATTCCCGGCGGACGCCCACTTCCACATGGCCGCCGGCATGCGTCGCGTGCAGCGCGTTCATCAGAAGGTTCAGCAGCAGTTGCTGGATCAAATCCGCGTCTACGCGCGCCACGCCGGGGAAGTCTTCCCCCTCGACGGAAAGCGCGATCTTGTTCTTCCGCGCCAGCGGGTCGAGGAGGTCCAACGATTGACGGACAATCGCCCGCACCGAACTTGGGGTACGGCTAAGCTGGCGCCGGCGCGAGAAGTCCAGAAGCCCGCGTACGATGGTCGTAATGCGTTTCACCTGGGCCACGATAATGTTCCCGCATTCCGCCGATTCTTGGGGCGGCAGATCGCCGCGCGCGATCTGACCCGCCCGTATCGAGATCACGTTCAGGGGCGTTCCTATCTCGTGCGCCACGCCCGACGCGAGGCGGCCAACTGTATGAAGGCGATCCGCGTGACGCAGTTGCTCGGTAGCCGCAATGCGGGCGTCCGTCTCCGTCCGCACACGCTCGAGGGCTTGCGCCAACTGTACGCACATGGCATTCAACGCCCGCGCCAGCTTGGCCAGTTCATCGCGGCCATGAATCTTCTCCGAGGGGGAAAGATCGCCTTCTCCGATGCGATGGGTCTTCTCGATCAGCGCTTGCAGGGGTTGCGCCACCATTTTGACGCCCAGAAACAGGAAGAGGCCCGTGCTCATCGCCAAGATAAGCGCCGCGAATAGGGTGGTTCTCAATACAGTGGATCGAATGTACTCGTTCAATGGCGCCAAGGACTGCGAAATCTCGAGAGCGGCGGGCCGGGCCAGGTCAACCGATACCGGCACATAGGCGTAGAGGCGTTTGCCGCCTTTGGCATCGAGACCTTTGAAAAACACCTCGATGCCCTGGGAAACGGGACGCAACATCCCGGCGGGTGCCGCAGGCGCATGGGTATCGTCAGGCGGCGCGTCCAGCCAGACCCAGCGAATCCCCATCGAGGGCCGTTCCGCGTGGGCTTCTTCGACGACTTTGATGGTGCGTTCCTGATTGCCAAGCCGCCAGGCATCCTCGACAAGATCCGCAAGTCCTCTTCCCGTCAGCGCCGCCTGACGTCTCATGTCATCTTCAAAGAAAACGACCGCCTGACGAACCGTCACATAACCGTCCACGACAAGAACGGCGGCCGTTGCCGCCATAAGCGCAAGCACGAATTTCGTCGTGAGCTTCATTTGCTTTCCAAACGTTTCACCGAGGCAGTATAAGCCAGGCGTACAACCCAGACCAAACCAGATTCCGCGGGCACTGTTGCCGGGAATAGCACGGCCTCCGTGTCCATTGCCGCGCAGATCGAGCTATTGGCATGAATCCTGCTTCGTATCGAGCAACGATAACCACGCTCAAATGTTAGGAGAACGCACCCATGCCACTCTTTTTTGACTCGACAATGCTCTTGCTCTTGCCCGCCATCGCTCTGGCGCTTTGGGCGCAATTCAAGGTGAAGTCCACCTATGCCCGGTTCTCGCAGGCGCCCAACGCCCGAGGACTGACGGGCGCCGATGTGGCAAAGGCCATTCTTTCCGACGCCGGCGTCTCGCTGGATACTGGCGCGCGAGGCCCCGTCAACGCGCAGTCCTGCGGAATCGAGTGTATCGGCGGACATCTCACGGATCATTACGATCCGCGCGCCCGCGTGCTGCGTTTGTCTGAAGAGGTGCATGACGGAACCAGCATCGCCGCCCTGGGAATCGCGGCGCACGAAGTGGGTCACGCCGTTCAACACGCCAAGATGTATGGTCCGCTGGCCTTGCGCAACATCGTCTACCCCATCTGCTCGATAGGGTCCACATTGGCCTTTCCTCTTTTCTTTATAGGGTTCTTCCTGCCCGTAGGGCTTGGGCAAACCGTCATCCAAGCGGCAATTGTGTTATTCTCGCTGGCGGTCTTCTTCACGCTTCTGACGCTGCCCGTCGAATTTGACGCCAGCCGCCGCGCTATTCGAGCGCTATCGACCGGAGGCTACCTGACACAGGAAGAACTGGGCGGCGCCAAAAAGGTTCTCAACGCCGCCGCTATGACCTATGTCGCCGCCGCCGCCATGGCCCTCATGGAATTGGTGCGCATGTTGCTCCTCTCCCAAAGGCGAAGCTAGTCTCTATGGATTTCCTTATCGAAACGTCCGTCACCGCAAAGGAAAGAGCACATGACAAAATCCGTTAAGGAATCGACTGTATTCTGGCATACGATGTCAAAGGAAGCGGTGTTCGACGAGCTAGAGACCTCGCCCGCTGGACTGGGACAAATCAAGGCGGCCCAGCTTCTGGCGGAATACGGCCCGAACGAATTGCAGGCCGCTGACCACATTTCTCCTTGGAAAATTCTTGTCGAACAGTTCAAGAATGTGTTGATTGCTATTCTGCTCCTGGCGGTGATGCTCTCGGCCTTTCTGGGGCATGGCATAGAGTCCATCGCGATAGGCATCATCGTGCTATTTGCCGTATGCTTGGGTTTCGTGCAGGAGTATCGCGCCGAACGCGCTATCGAGGCGTTGAGAAAAATGGCCGCCCCCACGGCAACGGCGCTTCGAGATGGCGCGGAACTTGAGATTCCATCCCGAGAGCTTGTACCGGGCGACGTCGTTCTCCTGCGCGCGGGTGATAGAATCCCGGCCGATCTCAGGCTTATTGAGTCCGTCAATCTGCAAATCGAGGAGGCTGCGCTTACGGGCGAGTCGGTTCCCGTGGAAAAACACGCCGAACTCCTCGCAAACAGCGAACTGGCCTTGGGCGATCGCCGGAACATGGCCTACGCCGGAACAGCGTCTACTTATGGGCGGGGGCGCGCCGTTGTCGCCGCTACGGGAATGAACACGGAGTTCGGCAAGATCGCCCGAATGCTCCAGACTATAGAAACGGGCAAGACCCCGCTGCAGGAGAACTTGGATCGAGTCGGCCATATGCTGGCCCGGGCGGCAATCGCGGTCGTAGCCGTTATCGTTGCCGTCGGCCTTTTCCGCGGGCAGCAGTTTGTCGAGATGCTGATTTTCGGTATTGCGCTCGCGGTTGCTGTCGTTCCCGAGGCCTTGCCGGCGGTCGTTACGATTTCTCTTGCCATCGGGGTGCAGCGGATGGTCAAACGCCACGCCTTGATGCGCCGCCTCTCGGCGGTCGAAACGCTCGGCAGCACGTCGGTCATCTGCTCGGACAAAACGGGCACGCTGACCAAAGATGAAATGACCGTTCGCAAAATTCTTGTGGCGGGGGAGGTGCTAGACGTCACCGGCGCGGGGTACGAACCGCACGGCCAGTTCTCGCGCGACGGCCTCGCCGTCGAACCGTCCGGCTCGCTCAGAAAGCTGCTGCGGGCTGCGGCGCTCGCGTCGGACGCGCGCATCGTTCACGACGAGCAGGAGGGGCGCTGGCGTGTAAAAGGCGACCCAACCGAGGGCGCTTTGGTGGTCGCTGGCGCCAAAGCGGGGCTAGAGAAGACCGATCTCGACGCACAGTTTCCGCGCGTGAACGAGATTCCGTTCACTTCCGAGACCAAACGCATGACCACACTGCACACAGAAGCAGACGGCGTCGTTGCTTACTCCAAAGGGGCGCCGGAAATCATCCTCGATAGCTGCGGACATCAATTGACATCGGACGGGGATGCACCACTGGATGCAGCAAGCCGGGAGACGATTCTCGATACCGCCCGCCGGATGGCAGACGGCGCATTGCGCATCTTGGCCGTCGCATCCAAGCAGGGCGCGACCCTGAAAAATGCCGAGCAGGAGATGACGTTTCTAGGGTTGGCGGGCATGATCGACCCGCCTCGGGCTGAAGCCAAGGCGGCTATTCAAACATGCGAGGATGCCGGTATCCGCGCCATAATGATCACAGGCGATCACCCCTTAACCGCGCAAGCGGTGGCACGCGAACTGGGTTTGCTCAAGGCGGGCCGCGTTGTAACCGGAGCGGAACTCGAAGCCATGAACGATCTCGAGTTTGACCGCGAAGTAGAGAACATCGAAGTGTATGCCCGCGTTTCTCCCGCGCACAAACTGCGGGTGGTCACAACCCTTCAGAAGAAGGGCCACATTGTGGCGATGACGGGCGATGGGGTGAACGATGCGCCTGCATTGAAGAAAGCCGATATTGGAATTGCGATGGGCATCACCGGGACGGATGTGAGCAAAGAAGCGGCGTCCATGACCCTGACCGATGACAACTTTGCCTCGATTGTCGCTGCGGTCGAAGAAGGACGGGGTATCTTCGGCAACATCAAGAAATATCTGATGTACCTGCTTTCCTGCAATATTGGCGAGATCGGCCTGATGGCGGGCGCTTCGCTCGCGGGGTTGCCGCTGCCCCTGAGCGCGGTCCAGATTCTCTATGTCAATATAGCCACGGACGGATTGCCGGCCTTGGCTTTGGCCGTCGACCCGCCGGAGTCGGACTCCATGCTCCGCAAGCCCAGAGACCCGCGTTCAGGCATTTTTACGCGACCAGTCATCGGTTTAATGATGGTAGGCGGGCTATGGACAACGCTAGTGAACTTGGGCATATTTATGTGGGCGTTGAACTCGGGTCGCAGCCTTGAAGAAGCGATGACGATGACTTTCGTTTCGCTCGTGCTTATCCAATTCTTCAACGCCTACAACTTCCGCTCTGACCGCCACTCTGCGCTTAATCGTCCCTTTGCCAACAAGTGGCTTAACCTGGCAATCCTATGGGAGTTGTTGCTGTTAGTCCTGGTCGTCTATGTGCCGTTCTTGCAGGCGCTGTTCAACACGTCTGCCTTGTCGCCTATCGACTGGGCCATCGTCACTGCTTCGGCTTTTACGGTTTTGCCGGTACTGGAGGCTGCGAAGTGGTTGGGACGGCGTGGTTGGCTTGGGGAAATGGGCTAGTTTCATCGGTCACTTTCTTCCCGATCAGAAAAGGGTTGTCTCCGCGACTTGGAGTGTCCGTATCTCCCGCGGACATCAGAGAGGAGTAAACACGGTATGAACGAGCAAATCTGGATTTCTCCACAGGGTGTTCTCCGGGAACTTGCAATTGGAGTCGCTGTCCCGGAATCCGCGGGGAAAGCACGATGAGTACAGCCATTCCCGATTTCCTGCTTGGCTCGCGCGAGCGCCTCCGTGCATTCATCGAAAGTGCGCGCTTCGAAAGGGCAATCACTGTACTGGTCGTCGCGAACGCCATCACGCTCGGGCTCGAAACCTCGCCTGCGGTCGTTACGCGCTTCGGCGGCTTGCTCTATGTAATCGATCGCATGGTGTTGGGAGTCTTCGTGATCGAGTTGCTGTCGCGTTTCTTCGTCTACCGCAGTCGCTTCTTTCACGATGCGTGGCGTGTATTTGACTTCGCGATCGTCGGGATCGCGTTGATGCCCGTGAACGGCGCGTTCAGTGTCTTACGAGCCTTGCGCGTGCTGCGTGTGCTACGGATCGTATCGCTGGTGCCCTCGATGCGCCGGGTGGTCACTGCGCTGCTCACGGCACTGCCCGGGATGGCGTCGATCATCGGTCTGATGGCACTTGTGCTTTATGTGTCGGCGGTGCTGGCCACAAAACTGTTCCGCGATATCTCGCCGGAGTTTTTCGGCGATCTCGGCACCTCGCTCTTTACGCTGTTTCAGATGATGACGACCGAGGGCTGGCCCGACATCGCGCGCGGCGTCATGGCGCAATCGCCACATGCCTGGATCTTCTTCGTCGGCTACCTGCTGATCGCGACGTTCATGATCTTGAACTTGTTCATCGCGGTGGTCGTCAACGCAATGCAGTCGCAGGTAGCGGAAGACTTCAAGGTAGAGGAAGAGGCGCATTCCCGGTTGATCCTTGATGAGTTACGCGCGTTGCGGCGAGAGATCGAGGCATTGCACGGGCCGTCCAAGTCCTGATATCCGGTTGCGAGAGACCGATGGGACCGCCGTCGTCCCCGCCGTCGGCGGCATGGAACCGCTGCCTCAGGCGGTGCGGCTCATGAGTACCCCCTGCAGCATCAACCCACCGCAAACATCATGCTTACTTGCCCAAAACAAGGAGCGTAGATTATGGCTTTGGATGGCGTTCTTCGGCTTTGGATGGCTGATGTTGATGCTGGACATCAGGTAGCGAGGCGTTTGTAGCCATGATGACACCCCCTTCTTCAGCACAGGACGGAGCAAATCATGATGTCACCGTTCGGCACCGCCCAAGCCGCTTCCACATTTTCATAGAAGGCGTAGCAAAATCCCTGAATCGAGTCAACAAGACGAATTGGTGCACGTCAAATTTTAGGAAGTCCGGCATCTTGATAAACACCAAACCGGTAACGGGGGGTTGCTAGGGGGGCGAACCCATTGGCACATTAAGCTCAACGTGAGCGCCTCAGACGGAGTTATTGTTTTGGGATTATTTCTCAAGACCGAGCACAGGCTACGCGGATTGCTCCAGTACCTCGCGGACTTTGGCGGAGAGTTTTTGGATTGAAAACGGTTTCTGGATGAAAAAGACCCCTTCATCGAGTACACCGTGGTTGGCGATGATATCGGCTGTGTAGCCTGACATGAACAGACGCCGGAGGCGGGGATTTATGGTCAGCAACGTTTTGGTCAACTCGCGACCGTTCATCTCTGGCATGATGACGTCGGTTATTAGGAGCTGGATCTCGCTCGAATATTCGTTCGCGAGACGGATAGCCTCTGACGGGGTGCCTGCCTCCAGCACGGTGTAGCCTTGTCCCTCAAGCAGCCGCGCGGTTAGTCTCAAAATATTCGGTTCATCCTCAACCAGCAGAATGGTCTCGTTACCGGATAGGTCCGGCCCAACTTTGAGTTCCGGTTGTTCCTGCTCAACATGGCCCGTATGCCTGGGTAGATAAATCGTAAACGTTGTTCCCAGGCCCAACTCACTGTAGACATTAATAAATCCATTGTTCTGCTTGACGGCACCATAAACGGTGGCTAAGCCTAGCCCTGTGCCCTTGCCGACACCCTTGCTCGTGAAAAAAGGTTCGAAAATTTGCTTCTGTGTTTCCCTATCCATACCGCTGCCATTGTCGCTGACCGCAAGCCGCACATACTCTCCAGGGACAGAACCGGCGTGGCTCTGGCAATAGTCTTCATCAATGATGCTGTTTTCTGTCTCTATCGTCACTTTGCCAACATCGGCAATAGCATCTCTGGCATTGACGCACAAATTGGCCAAAATTTGGTCCATCTGAGAAGGGTCCACCCTGACTTTCCAAAGATTCGCTGCGGGATGCCAGTTAAGGGAAATATCCTCTCCGATGAGCCGTTGCAGCATCTTGAGCATGTCCATTAACGTCTCGTTCAGATCCAAGACCTTCGGTGCAATGGTCTGCTTTCTGGCAAAGGCCAGCAATTGGCGAGTTAGTTCGGCAGAGCGTTCTGCTGCATTTCTAATTTGAACCAAGTCCGCATGGAGAGGATTAGACGGGTCTACCTGCTGCATAGCCAGCTCGGCATGTCCGAGGATCACTCCCAGCATGTTGTTGAAGTCATGCGCCACGCCGCCCGCCAGTCGTCCCACCGTGTCCATTTTCTGGGCTTGGGCCAACTGTGTGTGGGTGGATTGCAACTCAGCGGTACGTTCCCGGACCTGCTGCTCCACCATGATGTAAGATTTACGCAGCAGCTCGGATGTTACGAATAATCGGCGT
>CAIZGN010000575.1 GCA_903932505.1 Candidatus Hydrogenedentota bacterium | reverse complement strand
GTCTGGTTCGGGCAATGGAACGGGCGGAATTGCTGCTTTGGCCTAATCAAGGATCTGAGTGCCGAGACCGAGGCGCAGCAGCGTTTTGAGCGGCTCTTCCGGCATAACCCGGCCCTGATGGCAGTTTCCTCGGCCTCGGGCGCGTTCGTGGACGTGAACGAAGTCTTCCTGAAGACCTTGGGCTATGAACGCGAAGACGCACTCGGGCACAGCAGCGCGGACTTGAATCTGTTTGTGAATCCCGAGGAGCACCACGCGGTTGCGGAGCAACTGCGGGACACCGGCCGCATCCAGAGTTGCGAGATGCAGGTGCGTTGCAAGGACGGGAGCATCAAGCACGGGCTGTTTTCGGGTGAGACCATCAGTAGTCAGGGCGAACATTACTTTCTCACGGTGATGATTGACATCACCGAGCGCAAGATGGCGGAATTTGAGCTGGCGCGTTCGCGGAGCAATCTGGAACAGACCAATCGCGCGCTGGAGGACTCGATTGCGCATGCCAACGAAATGGCGCTGCGCGCTGAAATGGCAAGCGTGGCCAAAAGCGAATTTCTGGCGAACATGAGCCACGAAATCCGCACGCCGATGAATGGGGTGATCGGGATGACGGGTCTGTTGCTCGATACCGAACTGGACGGGGAGCAGCGGCGCTATGCCGAGACGGTGCAGGCCAGCGGCGAGATCCTGTTGGCGATTATCAACGATATTCTCGACTTTTCCAAGATAGAAGCGGGCAAAATGGACATGGAGATGCTCGATTTCGACCTGTACGACCTGCTGGATGATTTCTCGGGGGCACTCGCGCTTCGGGCCCATGAAAAGGGTCTGGAATTCATTTGCGGGGCCGCGCCGGGCCTGCCCGCGCTGGTGCAGGGCGATCCGGGCCGTCTACGGCAGGTGTTGACCAACCTCACGGGGAACGCCATCAAGTTCACGGTTGAAGGCGAAGTCTGCGTGCGGGTGAACTTGGTCGAAGAGACCGAAACGCAGGTCTGTCTGCGGTTTTCGGTGCGCGACACCGGGATTGGCATTCCCAGCAAAAAACAGTTGATTCTGTTTCAGAGTTTCACGCAGGTGGATGCGTCGACCACACGCAAATTTGGCGGCACGGGCTTGGGGCTGGCGATATCGAAACGGTTGGCAGAATTGATGGGCGGCGAGATCGGCGTGCAGAGCGACTTGAACCGGGGAGCGGAATTCTGGTTTACCGTGCGCCTTCGCAAGCAGCCCTCCGCAAGACAGACGCCCCCCCTGGGCCTGGCATACGACACGCTCGAGGGACTGCGCGTTCTGGTGGTGGATGATAACGCGAGCAACCGGGATGTGCTGGCGAATCAGTTGCGGGCCTGGAAGGTGATGATTGAGGAGGCCCCGGATGCGTCGACCGCCCTGGATGCGCTGCGACGCGCGCTGGATTCGGGCACGCCGTTTGACGTGGCGCTGCTGGATCTGCAGATGCCGGACATGGACGGGGAAGCACTCGGGCGCACCATTCACTCGAATGTATCGCTGCGCGACACCAAGCTGGTGATGATGACCGCGCTGGGTCGCAGCAGCGACTTGAGGCGGGTCGAGGGCGTCGGCCTGGCCGCGCACTTGACCAAGCCGGTTCGTCTGGCCGACCTGTTGAATGTACTTACCGCCCTGTCGCAGGGCAAGACGGTGAAGACGGAGACCGTGGCTTCGGACCGGCACACCATTCGGGAGATTCGGCCCGGTGGCGGACGGGTCTTGCTGGCGGAAGACAACATCACCAACCAGCAAGTCATTCTGGGCATTCTGCGTCGCATGGGGGTCTCGTGCGACGCAGTGGCGGACGGGACCGAGGCGTTGAAGGCGCTGGAGAGCATTCCCTATGATCTGGTGTTGATGGATGTGCAGATGCCGCTGATGGACGGTCTGGAGGCCACGCGCCAGATACGCTCTCCGTTCTCTGCGGTCCTTAATTCGGAGATTCCGATCATCGCGGTGACGGCACACGCCATGCAGAGTGACCGCGACCGGTGCCTGTCGGTGGGTATGAACGATTATGTGGCAAAACCGGTCGGCCATCACGCACTGACGGAAATACTGGATCGCTGGCTGCCGACATCCTCCGCATCCCGAACGAGATTTCCCGCACCCGGCCAAGCCCCCAAATTGCCCCCATCGTCCTCCCCCGAACGTGTGAGCGTTTTTAACCGGGTTGCATTCTTGGATCGCATGCTGGACGACGAGGATCTGGCTCGGCGGATAGCCGCCGCCTTTGCGGAGGACACCCGACATCAGGTCGAACGGCTGAAAGAGGCGGTCGCTTCCGGCGATATTGGACAAGTGGAGCGTCAAACGCACATAATAAAGGGGGCGGTGGCCTATGTGAGTGGCGATTCCATGCACGCAATTGCAACCCGGATGGAGAACGATGCCCGGGAAGGCGACCTGGCAGCCGTCGCGGCAGCACTCCCCGGACTGGACGTGCAGTTCGAACTGTTGCAAGCCGCCCTGCTTGATTTCTTAGAAGGATAACCGGAGGGCAATAAATGCGCGTTCTTATCGCCGATGACGATATCACTTCCCGCAGCGTGCTTTCGTCGGTGTTGAGGAAGTGCGAACACGATGTGCTGGAGACCTCGAACGGGGCGGAAGCCTGGGAGGCGGTTCAGCAATTCGACGCGCCACCCCTCGCGATTATCAACTGGACGATGCCGGAAATGGACGGGCTGACCTTGTGCGGCCGCATCCGCCTGCTGAACCCGGAGCAGCGGCCCTATATCATCATGCTGACGGGTTTGGAGGCTCAGACGCATCTGAGTGAGGGGCTGGACGCGGGAGCGGACGAGTATCTGAGCAAACCGTTTGATCCGGCAGAATTGCGGGCCCGCGTGGGTGCCGCTGAACGCATCATCCTGTTGCAGGCAGCGTTGGCGAGAACCTCCCAGACCGATGCGCTCACCCAATTGCCCAATCGCACGGGGATCCTGCGCACCCTCCAAAACGAATTATTCCGTGCGCCCCGGGAAGGCCAAGCCATCGGGGTCGCGATACTGGATGTGGATCATTTCAAGACTTTCAACGACACCCATGGACACCCTGCGGGGGACGACCTGCTGCAAATGCTCGCGTCGCGCTGCCTGGAGGCACTGCGCCCCTACGACATTCTGGGGCGCTATGGTGGCGAGGAATTCATGGTCGTCGCTCCAAACTGCGACCCTGATGAGGGCCCGTGGGAGCGGCTGCGGGAGGCGGTCTCGTCGCGACCGCTGCACACGTGCGCTGGAGACCTTTCCGTGACGGTGAGTGTCGGCGTGGCCTATGAGGATGGCAGCCTGGGCTTGGACAAGGTGATCGAAGCCGCCGGACAGGCCCTTGCCCGGGCCAAAGCCGCCGGACGCAACCGGGTCGAACTGGACAACTGTTCTGTAATCGCACTGCCTGAGCCTTTGTTTACGCTGGCCACTCCGATGATTTCGCGGCCCGATTCAGCACCGACGGTTGCCTCCACCCCGTTGGTGCAAGATCGCCGGGTATTGATTGCGGATGACAGTTTCGTATCGCGCACGGTGCTGGCAGCCCATCTGGCGAAACAGGGCTGCGAGGTGATTGAGACGGCGGATGGCAGCGAAGCATGGGAAATCATGCAGCAACCGGGCGCGCCAGGCATGGCGATTCTGGACTGGATGATGCCGGGGATAAACGGTCTTGAAATATGTTGCCGCGCGCGGGAAATGCAGACCAACCAGCCTCCCTATATCATCCTGCTGACCGCGCTGGCGGGCAAGAAGCATCTGTGCCGGGGCTTGGAAGCGGGTGCGAACGATTACTTGGGGAAACCCTATGACCCGGAGGAATTGCGGGCGCGGGTTCATGTGGGATTTCAGATGCTGGATTTGCAGGCGCAACTCGCCGGTAACGTGCGAGACCTCCGGGTGGCCTTGGAACAGGTCAAGACCCTGAAAGGCATCGTGCCTATCTGCTCGAAGTGCAAGAGGATTCGTGACGACAAGGGTTACTGGGAACAGTTGGAGGTGTTCGTGAGGAACCACTCCGAGGCAGAGTTTACCCACGGCATTTGCCCGGAGTGCGTGCAAGTACTGTATCCCAAATTTGGCAAGGAAAATCGATGAGTAAGCAAAAAGGAAAGCCGGATGCCCCCGTTGTCTGGCTGGTGAATGATGATGCCACGCAACGTAACGTCCTATCGGGTCTGTTGCGCAAGGAGGGGTTGAAGGCGGTGGTGTATTCGGGGGCCGAGGAGGCACTCGGCGCACAACCCGGTAAGCCGCCCGCGCTCATCGTCACCGATGTGTATATGCCGGGCATGGACGGCTGGCGCTTTTGCCGCCTGCTTCGATCCCCCGAGTACGAAGTGTACAACGAGACGCCTATTCTGGTTGTTTCCGCGACTTTTTCAGGGGACGACACCAAGCGCATCACGGCGGATCTCGGGGCGAACGCCTTCCTGCCCATGCCTGCGGATGGTAAACGTTTTGTCGAGCAGGTATGGAGTCTGCTGGAAAACCAATTGCCACCGGCAACGCTGCGGGTTTTGATTGCCGAGGATGATCGCAAGTCGGCCACGGAACTGAAAAAGGCGTTCGTGGTCCAAGGGTACCGGGTGGATGTGTCGCACACGGCCCGAACCGCATCAGAGGCCTTTGGCAAGGTGCCCTATGACGTGGCGGTCATATCGTATCACCTGCCTGATGAGAGCGGGGATCACTTGCTGGTGGAATTCCGCGCCAAGCGACCGGACAGCGTGTGCCTGATGCTGACCACTGAACCCGATCCGGCTCTCGCGCTGGACTGGATGGAGAAAGGCGCGTCGGCGTATCTGCACAAGCCGTTCCCACCGGAATACTTGGTGGAACTGTGCGCGCTGGCAAGACGGGAGCGCGCACTCCTGCGGGCCCAAAATCTCCTGGAACTGCGCACCCGTGATTTGCATGAAAGTGAACGGCGGTACCGGTCGCTGTTTAGCACGATGATGGACGGTGTGCTGTATCAGGATCTGGAGGGGCGGGTGACCAATGCCAATCCGGCGGCCGAGCGCATCCTGGGGATACCGATTGAGGAAATGCGGGGCCTCACCCCGAAGGAGTTTAATTGGCAGCTTATCCATGAAGATGGTACACCCTTCACCAGCAAGGAATGTCCGGCCAACATCGCGCTGAAAACTGGGAAACCGGTGGGGACGATGGTGATGGGGACGTGTCCGCGCGGTGAAAGCGAATATCGCTGGCTGCTGGCAAATTCGGTTCCCGAATATATGCCGGGACAAGCCGAACCGCAGGGAGTGTATACCACGTTAACGGATTTCACGGAGCGCAAACGGGCTGAGGAAGAACGGGGCAAACTGGAAGCGCAACTCCAGCAAGCCCAGAAGATGGAGTCGGTAGGACGTCTGGCAGGCGGTGTTGCGCATGACTTCAACAACATGCTGCAGGTGATCCTGGGACATGCGGAACTGGCTCTGGAGCAGGTGGATCCCAACCTGACCGTTTTCGACGACCTCAAGGAGATACAACAGGCCGCGAAACGTTCCGCTGACCTTACGCGGCAACTGCTGGCTTTTGCACGGCGACAGACGGTGTCTCCACGCGTGCTCGATCTAAATACGACGGTGGAAGGTATTCTGAAGATGCTGCGGCGACTCATCGGTGAGGATATTCATCTGGTATGGTCGCCGGGCAATCGCGCGGGGATGGTCAAGATAGATCCCTCTCAGGTGGATCAGATTCTGGCCAACCTGTGCGTAAACGCACGCGATGCCATCGCGGGTGCGGGCAAGATTATTATTGAAACCGACCGGGTTATTTTGGAGGATCCGGTTTTCTCGGCCCGGATCGGCGTGCCGCTTGGTGCCTACATGATGCTATCGCTGCGTGACAATGGCAGCGGCATGACCCCGGAAACGATGGAGCATATCTTCGAGCCGTTCTTTACGACCAAGGGTCTGGCCGAGGGCACGGGTCTGGGTCTTGCCACCGTCTACGGCATTGTGAAACAAAACAACGGTTCGGTTCATGTCGCCAGTGAACTCGGGAAAGGTACCGTATTCAAGATTTACCTGCCGCTGTACACGGGGCAGGAAGAGCCGGATTCCGAGGAGGGAGTTCCGCAAAAGTCCCAGTTCGGCACGGAGACCATCCTGCTGGTTGAGGATGAGCCAGCGGTACTCAGTCTAGGAAAGAGCGTGCTGGATCATCTCGGCTATAAGGTTCTGGTCGCCAATGGCCCCCTTGAAGCACTGCGGGTGGCCTCGGAGTACGTGGGCATTATTCATCTGCTCATTACGGACGTCATCATGCCCGACATGAACGGCCGGGAACTTGCCCACCAGCTCCGTGCCGTACGTTCGGAACTCCGGTGGCTGTTCATGTCCGGCTACACGGCGGAAAATATCGCCCGACAAGGCATTCTGGAAGAAGGTTTGCACTATCTGCAGAAGCCGTTCTCCAAGGAACGGCTCTCCATGAAGGTGCGCGAGGTACTCACCCGGACGTAGGGCGAGCCTCAAGAAATGCCACTTGTGCCGCCGAAATGCGCTCCAACTGGAAAAGCGTGGCGATGAACTGCTGACGTTCACCGGCCCGGTGCGGGTTGAAGAATTCCCACACCACGGTGCCGTCGGGCGTCAGCTCGAAGGCATGGCCGCGATCCGATTCCAGTATGAGGGTGTTTCCGTTGGCGAGACGCTGCGCGGAACCGCAGGACTCGGTATAGAACGGCCGGGCCGTGCTGCCCTCGAAGGTCCACACCCGCTGCAAGTTGGCCAGGTCAAATTCCAGCACTGCCGACCCGGACACGGGGCCTCGGTTGTCGAACAGTAACAGGTGGCCGTTTTCCAGAAGGGTGGGGTCGTGTTGCCGCTTGAATTTTTCCTGAAAAACCCAGACGGCGCGGGCCTGTTCCAGATCAATGACCGCCACCGCGTCCAGTTCGCGGATTGAGGTTAGAAGACGACCTTTCGAGAATTCGGGGCGCAGGCCCGCCGATCGCCCATCCAGCCACCGTATGGCATTGGTATGAAACAAATCCCCCGCGCGGCCTTTGCAGGCATCCAGGAGAGCGGGTTTGTCGGAGTGCGAGAGGCACTCGAGCAGAGAAACGCGCTTTTTCTCTTTGCCATCGGAGGACAGGACACCGAAATAATCTTCGAGGATTGGCGCAGAGGGATGCAGTTGCGGAACGATATGCGCATCGCGCGTAAGCACATAGAGATCCCCATCGGGTGCGACATCAAGGTCGTGGTGGGCTTGGTTGAGCGCCTTCCACAGGATGTTAGAATCTCGGTCGAGCTTGATGAGACCTATGCCATCAAAGATGGCCAGCAGACTGCCATCCGGAAAACAGTGCACATGCCGCCAGTAGGACATCTGGGGTTGGTGCGGGGTGTCCTTCAATTCCGGCCAAACGTCCAGAAACGCCTTCCGCCACACATGAAGAGGCTTTCCTTCCGAGTCCATCAACACCGCCTCGGGCGCATGGCCTGAGGTGTAAAGGTTATAACCGGTATCCGTGCGAGTGGCGTCATGAACTAGCACGCCACTTCGAGCGGGGGGGGGCGTGCTTCCCTGCAGATAGCCGATGGCCTCCAATTGCGCGGCGGCATCCTGCGCCCCTTCAGGGTTGAGGGACTCCCCTTCCACCGGACGCCATCGCTCCGGATGCGCGGCCACATAGGCGGGATTGATCGATGCGGGTGGTGGTGGCGCAGAGGGTTGCGTTTCGGCCGCCTTTGGCTGAGGGGAGACTGCGGGCTGACATCCGGTGAAAAGCGCGAACACCGCCACCGCGAGACACCGAAGCCCGAGTCCGATTATGTCAAAGCCACTCTTCATGGGGTTCAACGTACCTTTCTTGAGCGCAGAAGTCAACCGAGACCCCCCTCTCACGGGGGCACACGGACCCGGGCCAGGATTTTCTTGCAATCTTTGAAAAAAGTTCTTGACAGGAAACACAAGCTGAAGTATAATTTAATCGTTCGAACCACATCCTGTAGTGGTCGACTAACAACAAGAGGAGAAACGTCAGTGCCTACAGCAACCAAAGCGGCTCCCAAGAAGGCGGCCCCCAAAAAAGCAGCGGCAGCAAAAACGCCGGCCAAGAAGTGCGGATGCAAGAAGAAATAGTGCCTTGCACGAGGCATTCACAGTGACCGGGTTACGGTGGATGCCTGACCAGACCTTGTGCGCACCGCATGCGGAGACGATGCCGCATGCGGTGCGGTCTTTTTCGGGCGGAGGGGTTCTATAATGCAGCGGGGTGATTTTCTGGGGAAAACGGCACGACAAGGAAGTGCCCTTTCATGAGCAATGCAGCCGACACGAATTCCAAAGTCCCGCCGCAATCACTGCGGCTTTGGGGGACTGTTGCGCTGGCGATGCTGGCGGTTCTGCTGCGCCTGTACTACTGGCGCTACACCCACCGCACTTGGGAAGACTCGCTTATCGCGTACCGGCATGTGGTACACCTGTTTCAGGGCCATGGGCTCAATTATGGATTCGACCCTGCTGCTCCCGTGCAAGGTTTTACCAGTCCGCTGGGGGTTCTAATCCCGGTCATCGGCGAGTTGCTGCATGTTGGATGGGGCTTGCCCTTGCTCAAATTGGTTTCTGTATTGACGGCGGCTGCCACCGTGCTCATGCTGGGTGCGCTAACCGCGCACCGCCTGATCCGACTCACAACGCCACTCGCCTTCGCCCTCATGAGCTACGCGGCTGTGGAACACCACCAAATCCTTGCCGGGATGGGCGGGATGGAAACGCAGTTGGTCAGCCTCTCGCTGATGATAACCCTTTATGCGCTTGTGGCCGAGCGGCCCCGTCTGCTGGGATTGGGGATCGGTTTTGGACTGCTGGCCCGGCCCGATATGGCCCTGTGGGCTTTGGTGGCGGGGGGATGGCTTGCCTTTCGAGGCTGGCGAGGCTTGCTGCCCGCCGTGGCCATTGCCAGCCTCCTTTACCTGCCTTGGCTTATCTTCGCCTCCGCCTACTATGGTTCGCCCATCCCCAATTCGATGTTAGCCAAGCAGCTCAATGTGCCGCACTGGTACGAGATGATTGGCAATCCCTCGTTGCGGAATTATTTGCGCTACGGCAGCGCGATTCTTTTTCAGGACCTTCTCGCGGGGTTGACACCGTCCTATGCCGGGCATGGCACGAATTCGTACTTCTTTTTGGGCAAGACCGGGCACAGCCTGGTCGCCGGGGGGCTCTTCGTTGGTGCCCTTGTCGGGGCCATTACCTCCTTTGTCCGGAAAACCGAATTTCGGCCGGTCGCACTGGGGCTTCTGGTTTATGTGGCCTATTATCTGTTGGTGGTGCCGGTCATGACCTTCTGGTACCGCGCGACCTTCAGCCTCCTGCTACTGATATCCGCCGCCTATGGCATTGAGTTCCTATTCCAGACCCTAAGACGTCCGAAACGAGTGCTGTGGGCTGTCGCAAGCGTCTTCGTGCTTTCATACGCGTCTGTATTGCCGCTCACCTTTTCTGCGGATCGTCAAATCCAGCAGGGCATTGACCAAGGGGTGCGTCAGGCCGCCGGAACCTATCTGCGGGATGTACTGAAGCCTGGAGAAACCCTGGCCTGCGAGCCGATTGGCTATGTGGGCTATTATTCACAGGCCTACCTTGTGGACTGGCCCGGTATCGGTAGTCGGGCGGTCACTAGTTTCAGCCGCGAACACCGTCGCTCTCTCGAGGACATCATCCAGCAGTTTTCACCCACGTATACGCTGCTGCGCCCGACCGACCTCGACCGCTTCGCCGATCCGGGGCGTTTTTCGGGGAATTACGAGGAAGTCGCCCACTTTTCCGTTTCATTCCCTAACGTCGAGCGCATCCGTTGGAGCCAATACAGCGTTGACAAGGATTATCGCATCTACCGACGGAAAAAATAGTCGCTCCCAAATGCATTCATTGCATTGACAAGCAGGTTCACTCTGTTCCAGAATCATGGGGAAGCGGGAAAAGGAGAACACCATGGGCAACGAACGCAGTCATTGGTTTGGGCTGTTTGCTGCGCGGCAAAAGACGCTGAGCGCGGAGCAAATCCTTGAGGTGGCGCGCCAATCTGAAGAGGCGCGGGACGACCTGGGCGCGGCATTGGTTCAGAAGGGCCTGATCACACCACAGGAAGCGGAAACGCTGGCCCGCATGGTGGAAGAGACCATGCAGGCGACGGAGCAATCCACGCCGGAGGAACAAGCCCAGACTTTTCAGACCTTTGCCGACACGGTCGGGGCCGGTTTTGTGGAAACCCTGGCGCGTACCTTGGAAATACCGATTTCCGAAGCCGCCACGCTGGTTCAACCGGGAGTACCTGTGGCGGACGCCGTCACCGTGGTACAGCCCGGCGCGGCGGGGGCTGATGCAGCGACCTTGGTACAACCCGGCGCAGCCGGTGCGGATGCCGTCACCGTTGTGCTGCCGGGTGCGAGCGCTCCGGACGCCGTCACCGTGGTCATGCCAGGGGTGAGCGGCCCAGAAGCGGCGACGGTGGGCATAGCGGGCAGTGTCAGCGGCCCCGAGGACGCGACGGTGGCCGGTTCCATGCCCCAAGGCGGCGAAACCGTGGGCCGTACCGGGGATCTGGAACAAACGATCAGCCGCGATGTGTGGCGGTCTCTGCGCAAGGATGAAGCGGTGCCCGCTGTGCAGGAACACGCTGGGCGATATGAGGAAATACGCAAATTCGGCGCGGGCGGCATGGGGCAGATTCTGCTGGTACATGACGCGCATCTGGGTCGCGACGTCGCCCTGAAACAGTTACTGACCCACATGGTGGGTGGCGCGACCTATACCCGCACGGCGTCCGGTGCCCCCACCGCCTCGGTGCTTACGGTGCCTATGATTGCGCGCTTCCTGCAAGAAGCGCGGGTGACCGGGCAACTAGAGCACCCCTCCATCGTGCCGGTATACGAATTGGGATACCGGTCGGACGGCAGCCTCTATTACACGATGAAACTGGTGCGTGGCCGTACCCTGCAGGAGGGAATCGAACAGGCTGGATCGCTTAGGGAACGGCTCAACCTGCTGACCCATTTCCTGGATCTTTGCCATGCGTTGGCGTATGCACACAGCCGGGGGGTGGTTCACCGCGATCTCAAGCCGCTCAACGTCATGATTGGGGAATTCGGCGAGACGGTTCTCATCGACTGGGGTATTGCCAAGATTCGCGGAACCCAGGACGTTCAGGCCAAGGAACTCGTCGAATCCATCCAGATGTTGCGCGTGGGCGAAACCGGTGCGACGGTTAAGACCATGTATGGACAGGCGATGGGTTCCCCGTATTACATGCCGCCGGAACAGGCCGTGGGCGATATCGACAAGATCGACGAGCGTTCCGATGTCTACGCGCTGGGCGCGATTCTTTATGTGCTGCTAACCGGACAACCGCCGTACTTCGGACTGAAGGCGCGTGAATTCCTTGAAAAGGTGAAGTCTTTCCCGCCCAAACCGCCCCGGGCCATCGCCCCGGATGTGCCGCCGGAGTTGGCGGCGGTCTGCGAAAAGGCCATGGCGCACAAGCCCGAGGATCGATATCCCACGGCCAAGCAACTCGCCGATGAAATCCAGCAGTATATTTCCGGGGGAAGGGTCGGTGCGTACGCCTACAGCCTCCACGACATCATCCGGCATTTCGTCAAGAAGCACCGCGCCGTGTTCACCACAAGCGGTATTGCCCTAGTCATTCTCATCGCGAGCGCGGTCGGTTATGGCATCACCCTGCACTACAAAAACGTCGAACTGGCCACGACGAACACCGAGTTGGTGGATACCAATGTCCAGTTGGACGCTTCCAAGAAGGAAGCTGTCACCCAGCGTGACGAAGCTGTGCTCCAGACGAAAAATGCCAGACGCTCGTTGTATGCGGCCACGGTGTCGCTCGCGGGACGCAATCTGGACGAAAATCAGGTCGGAGCCGCGAGAGAGCGAATTGCCATGTGCCCCGTCGAGTATCGCGGTTGGGAATGGGGACACCTGCTCTATCGCGGGAACGCCGACTGCATGAACATCAAGGGGGCCGCGCGGGGACTCGCATTTGCCGCGCAGGGCCAGCAATTGATTTCCAGTTCCAACAACGGAAAAATCCTGCTGACCGACCTCAAGACCGGGGAAACGGTCAAGACCTATGCCGAGGAGGCGGGCAGAAACAGCGCCCTTGCCGCCAGTGCCACGGGAGACCGGATCGCCGTCTGTGGCGATCAGTCGTTGACCGTGTGGGATACGGCGTCCGGGCAGGTTCTGCTGGAGTTCGCACAGCCCCAAAAAGTGACGTCACCCCGGCAAGTGAGCATCTCAGCCGATGGTGCCTATGTGGCGGGCACCATGGCGGACAAAAAGATCCGGGTCTGGAAAATTGGCGGCAATGACCCCATCTTCGAAGTGCCCATCCCAATAGAGGACAAGGGGCTGCATATTGCCTTCAGCCCGGACAGTGAGCGCCTAATGGTCACCTACCGTGAATTCGGTGGCGACTTGGACGCACGCATGCTGAAGCTGTTCAGCGTGCCTTCGGGGGAGGCATCCGGCCAACTGACCTTGGACAAAGAGAATCCGGCTTCCGCTGCGTGTTTCAACGCATCGGGTGAGCTGGTGGCCTTGGGCAGCCTTTCAAGCATCCAAATAATAGACACAAAAACATGCAAAAAGACAAGAACAATCGAATTGAGTGAATTTCAGATCGAGCTTCAGGATAGCTTGGCCTTTCATCCGCTGGGTCAGTGGCTGGCGGCCGCCAGCGGGACGGGCGATGTCGGTTTGTGGGATCTTTCAACGGGTGAGCTGGTGAAACTGGTGCGAAAAGGTCATGAGGACAAGGTAAGATCCCTGGCCTTCAGTCACAACGGGCAATGGCTGGCGACGACGAGCTACGACCGTACGGTGCGCCTCTGGTCGGTACCGGATCTGCGGCTTGCGCGCGTTTTTCAGGGACATGATTCACCCGTGCAGAGTGTCATTTTCAACTCAGAGGACACCTGTCTGCTGACCGGCTCGCTGGGGCAATCGGCCAAGGTCTGGGACTTGAGCGCGGAGGTGGAGTTTCTTGAACTGGCCCAGCTGGACTTTCATGCGGCAAAGGGATTGCTGGCGGGAACGCTCAAGAGCGCACCGGAGCAGGTATTGCTTTGGGATGCCCAGAATGGACACCGGATTCGACCCCTCGCGGCGTCGGCGGGCAAAGTGGAGCCTTTGGCCTTCAACGCGCAGGGTAGTTTGGTGGGTGGTTGCGCGGAGGGCAAGGTGCTGTGCTGGAAGGTGGAAGACGGTTCCCTGCTGAGTGAGAAGGAAATCGCGGGCGAACCCACCCAGCTTTCCTTCGGGGGAGACAACTATCTGGGGGTGCTGACCAAAGAAGGGTTCTCGGTCATAGACTCGGCCACGGGTACCGAGGTGACGCGGTTGGCGGAGGCCACCATGGCCGCGTTTAATGCGGATGGAACCCGGCTGGCGGCATCGTTCTCCGGGCCCGGAGAAAATGATCGGCTGACCGTGACTGTGCGTATCGTGGAAACCGCCACGGGCAAGGCGCTGGGTGAATTTGCCACGCCCACGTCTTTTTCGGTGAAGACGCGCGTCATACCGGAATTTCTGTTCACGGCCGATGGTTCTCGGCTCTTTTCATCGCTGACCAAAGAGGAGAAAGTGACCGATATCCTGACCTGGGATCTGGTGAAAAACGCGGCTGGGCCGGTCTGCAAGGGACACACAGAAGCCATTACCTCACTGGCCCTGAGCGCGGATGGAGCTTGGCTGGCGAGTGGCAGCCGGGACAACGAGGCGCGCATCTGGGACGCAGTGACGGGCGAGCCGGTAGGTTCGCCCTTGAAAGGTCACGCGGCCGAGGTCATGCAGGTTACCTTCAGTCCCGACCGCCACCGTTTGGTGACGGCGAGTCAGGATCGAACCTTCAAAATATGGGACACGCAGAATGGAGAAGAATTGCTGACCCTGCAACAATCAGCGAGAACGACAGCCGGTGTGGTGATGCCTGAGCGGGCCATTTTCAATCCTGATGGCAGCCAACTGATCACGCTGACCGACCCCATCACCTCCCCCATCGTGCTGCATGCCTTCCCCTTCAGTGAAAAGGACTGGGGCGGCACGGATGAGATCAAACAGGACGATGTTGAAGCGTATAAACGCAAATACTGGAGCCAATGAAGATGCCTAGTCTGACACGTTCAACGGCTAATCCGGGTGACGGAATCTCACACGGAAGCATGCCCAGCCGTTGCAAGGCTCGCCAATCTTCACCCCGCGCATTGTCCAGAAAAACCGTGTTTTCCTGAGGTTTTTCGTTGATTTGTTGTACTATGCCG
>CAIZGN010000574.1 GCA_903932505.1 Candidatus Hydrogenedentota bacterium | reverse complement strand
CCCAACGAAATCAACGCCTCGTAAACGTCATCGCCCTCGGTGGATTCCTCTGCCGAGGCGGCCGGGCCGAGAATGGCATCCAATTCAGGATTTTGCCCCAGTTTTGATTTCATCTCGAGCACAATCCGCTGCGCCATGGCTTTGCCAACACCGGGCACTCTCGAAAAAGTCTTCACGTCGTTTTCAAGCACGGCCCGTCCGAATTCCTTCACCGACATCGACGAAAGCACCGAAAGTGCGACCTTCGGCCCCACCTTGTTGATGCCCAGAAGCATGAGGAACAGGGCACGCTCTTCCTCCTTCAGGAAACCAAAGATCTGAAACAATTCCTCTCGAATGTGACAATAGGTCAAGAGGGTCGCTTCCTGATCGATCACAAGTTTTCGATACACCGTATCAGGCACAGAAACAGCATACCCCACCCCGTTCACATCCAAAGCGATATGATTGAGGCCCTTGAATGCGACCACCCCACGAAGAAAAGCGAACATTATTTGCTCCTAAAAAGCGGTGCGAAATGCGGCCAAACGCTCGCTGCGGACTCACAATGCGGAGAAACTATGCCGAGACTTCTTCAGAGTCTTCCCCTGTAGCGCCGGAATCATCCGAGGTGTTGGGACCATGCGCGCGGGCCTGACTCTCCAGCACATCGGATTCCGGGGAGTTAAGAAGACTGTCGATACGGGCGTTGGTGTCGTCCAAACTTTCCATCGCCGCAAGCAATTCGTCTTCGACGTTTTCAAAATCACTCGTGCGAACGAAATTAATTTTCTCTTTCTGGGCCATGATACTTGCTCCTGAACCTGACGCGGGCCTGGCCCGCCTGCCTATTATGACGGAAGCACCGGTAGTTCCTCGACCTCCGCCACACTCATCTCCATCAATTCACGCCGTCTTCCCTCCGGAATCGGATTAACCACCTTGCCCAGCGCGGCCCATGCCTCCGTATCCGCCAGACAGGCCAGCGGTGCTTTCGAAGAAAAGTCGTCCATCAATGCGAGCTTGGCAATGCGCAGCAATGCGGCCAATTCGGGATCCGCCGCATTAGAAAGCAAATGCTCCGGATTTGGATACTGAAACCAAAGCGCATCCGCCAGACTTCTCGGCAGATTCCAACGAAGGGCCAAGGCGGCTGCAATATCAGCATGGGTGCATCCGGCGAGGGTATTTTCCGCAGCAAGCAGCGCGCTCCAGTTCCGCTCACACGCCAAGTGCATGGGCGTGTATTTGTGACCGAATTCACGATAAAGCGCGAGCTTCCCAATGTTGGAAAGCAATCCAGCAATGAACTCCTCGCCCTGCATCGCCACAGCCATCTCGCGACCGAGGCGCTTGACAAGCCCGGCGGTTCTCAAACCGCTCATCCAGATGGATTGCAGCGTCTGCGGGTCAACGCCATCGCGCATCGCGTCAAAAACGGAAACCCCCAGCACAATATTGCGAACCTCACGGACACCGAGAATGATCAAAGCCAGCTTCAGTGTGCCCACATGCTGCTTCATGCCGTAGTATGAGGAATTGCTGACGCGGAGGATCTTGGCGGTCATGCCGGGATCAGACTGTACCACGGCACTCACCTCGGTCATACTTGCACTCGGGTTTCCGGTGATCCGGAGCACTTCGGACACCGATTCAGGCATGGCGGGCAGGTCGCCTACGCGGCTCACGATCTTGGAAATTCGGGTGGCGTCAATCATGTGTTCAAAACCCCTTCCCTATCGTTAACGATGCAGGAACACGGGGCAAGGCGCGTGGTTAAGCGCGTAGGACGTCGTGCTACCCACGACAAACTCGCGAACTTTGGAATGACCATAGGCACCCATGACGATCAAGTCGGCTTCCATATCGCGGGCACACGCCACGATACACTCGCCCGGATCCCCTTCCCTACGCTCATATTCGACTTCCACCGAATGCGCCTGCAGGTATTCCCGGGCCTCATCCAAGTATTTTGCGGATTGAGGGGCCACTGAAAGCACCCGAAATGACATCGACCAGTCCGTGGCAATTTCCACGGCACTTTTCAGCGCCTGCTTTGCATGCGGCGTACCATCATACGCCATCAGAAAGCTCCGGTGAGTGCCGATATCCGTCGACGTGACCAGCACGGGCTGCTTGGCCCGGCGCACAACGGCCTCGGTGGTGGAACCCAGCACACCCTCGAGCCATTGGATATGCTCACCACCGCGCCCCATCACGATGAGGTCGGCCAATCCCGCCTGCTCGACAATGGCGCGGGGGACAATTCCAGTAATCAGACTGGTTGTGCAGGGGACATCGGCCTCGGCACAAGCCCGCTTGACCTCTTCCAGCGCCGCTTGTCCCCGCTCATCGAGAATCATGGCGATGTTGCCTTGATAGTTCACATACGGTGCCGTGCCCAGCGATGCCGACAAATCCTGAAGAAACGGCCCCTCCAAGAGTTTCACATCCACCACGTGTACACCCATGATCTGTGCTTCATAGCGCTTGGCCAGTGCCACCGCATAACGCACGCCAACGGCCGCAGTCTCGCTGCCATCCGTGGGAACAATGATACGCTTGAACATTAGGAGGATTCTCCGGCCATGCGTGCATCAACCAAGCTGCCGAATGCGCGCAGCAGGGCGATGCCGCCGGTCTGGCTTTTTTCCGGGTGGAACTGCACGGCAAAAAGGTTGTCGCGCCCCACAATCGCCGGAAATTTTCTACCATAGTCGCAAGTGGCAAGCACGAGGCTTTCATCCGACGGTTGGGCATAATAGCTGTGGACAAAATAGGCGTAGCCGGGGGATTCCCACGACTTCAGCAGCGGGCACGGCCGCCCCGGTACGGGCTCCACCTGATTCCATCCCATGTGCGGCACCTTAAGTCCGGTCTCGTCGCGACTTTGAAAACGCACCACGCGGCCCGGAAAAACACCCAGACCCTCGTCACACGGCCCTTCCTCGCTACCCTCGAAGAGCAACTGAAGCCCGACACAAATCCCGAGAAAGGGGCGTCCACTTAAAGCGGCCGCTTTCACGGGCTCGGCCAGGCCCCGGCTTCGAAGACCGTCATAGCAGTCCTTGAAAGCGCCCACGCCGGGCAGCACAACAGCGTCGGCCCGGTCGATGGCCTTGGGGTCGTCGGTGATGACGGCCTGATAACCCGCTTTTTCAAGGCCCTTCTGCGCGCTGCGCAGATTGCCCATGCCGTAATCTACAATGGCTATCACGTTTCTAACATTCCTTTGGTCGAAGGCACCCCTTTAACCCGGGGATCCAGCGCCACCGCCTGACGCAGTGCGCGGGCCACTGCTTTATACAAACCCTCTATCGCATGGTGCGTATTCCTTGCACAGCGCAAATTGATATGCAGGGTAATCCGCGCGTTCACCGCGAAGGCACGAAAAAATTCTTCCGCGAGTTCCGCATCAAAATCGCCCACCGTGGCCTGAGGCATTTCGGCGTTGTACACCAAGTAAGGGCGTCCGCTGAAATCCACCGTGGCCTCGGCCAGAACCTCGTCCATGGGCACCACTGCGTGACCGAACCGGGTGAGGCCTTTTGCGTCGCCGATGGCCTGCAGGAAAACCTTGCCCAGCGCAATGCCCACATCTTCCACGGTGTGATGCGCGTCGATATGCAGGTCGCCCTTCGCGTGAACGGTGATATCAAAGAGACCATGCTTCGCGAGGTGCGTCAGCATGTGGTCGAAAAAACCAACCCCGGTGGAAATATCTGGCCGACCCTCACCATCCAGATCCAGTGCCACTTCGATGGACGTCTCGTTGGTTTCCCGGCGCAATTCCGCTTTTCTCATGGTGTCATCCTTAGCGTCCAAGCGCCAGACGCTCCGCAAGAAACTCTGGCAGCTTTGCTTCCAGTACCCGTTTGGCTGCTTTTTCAACCGGATAGCTCACCCGGACTTGCTCGAAGGTGTTGTCGTCCGTATCCAGAATGGCAAAGGCCGCATTCGGATTTCCATCACGTGGTTGGCCCACCGATCCCGGATTGATGAAAAAACATTTGTCCCGACCCAGTTCAAATCGGGAATCGTCGTCCACACTGTACACCCCATCGGACGAAAAGATACCGGGCGTGTGCGTGTGGCCCATCAGACAGATGGATGTGTTCTGCTCCTCCAAAAAATACAAGTGCGGCAGAATGTCTTCCCAAGAAAAGAGGTAGGTGTTGTGATTCTTCGGCGCGCCGTGAACCCCAACAAAATCCCCGAAATTCAGGGCATCAGGAAGGTTCTTCACCCACTCCAGATTGTCCGGACTGAGTTGTTCCCGGGTCCAGAGAGCTGCGGCAAGCGCCACGGGGTTAAATCCCCAAGGTTCCTCTATCGCGCAAGCGACGGCATCGTGGTTGCCCAAGATCGCTGGGATGTTCCGCTCTCGCAGAATGTCCGCGCACTCGTTGGGCGTCGCATTGTAACCAACCACATCGCCCAGACAGACGATCTGATCCGCACGATGCCGCTCGATTTCATCGAGCACCGGCAGCAACGCGTCAATATTTGCATGTACATCTGAAATAACCGCATACCGCATACGATCGCCTCTGGCCTACCGCCGCTTGTGCAACGGATTCAATCTGCCGCCACCCACCATAACCCTGGTCCCTACGCATGGCCAAGTCTTGGGGCGGCACTGCCCAAAACCCGTACCCGTAGCCAGCTAGGGTATTGTGCCTGCTATGAGGCAAAAGTTTCAAGCACCAATTCGTTTTTTCACAAATTTTGCACAAATCCATCAGATACCCTACCCTACCAACTTTCTGTTAGCCTTGGCGCACCCGTGACAGCACAACGCAGTTTGACACCTCTTGTATTGAATCGTATAATAGCGCCATTAAGGTCGCGTGTGGGACGCGAAGGAACCGCAGTTACCGAACAGGAGTAGAGGCCATGCCAGAGAAGAATCTGAATTTTGCTGCCAACGTATTCTCATCGTATCTGTTCGTTGCGTTCCTTGGGGTGCTCGCGCTGGTGGCCTCTCCTTTCGCGCTGGTCATTGGCCTGTTCGTGCCCGGGGACATCCTCAGTCTGTTCCAAGGCAATAACCAAGGCCAATAGAGCCGCTTCTGGATAAGGAATCATTCGCGATGCAGGACAAAAACCTCATATTCTCGCTGGAAGCAGTCGGCGGTGCCGCCGGAGTGCTCGTCACCCTTGCCTTACTTACCGTGGCCATGCCGGTAGCGCTCGTGTTCTCCCTGTTCTCTGGGAAGAGCTGGGATGACTTCTGGGGCGGAATAATCCCCGGTCTCACCGATATAAACATCGACCTCTGAGCCGTCAGGTATTGCTTGCCTCTCTTGGCCTTCCTAAACCCATCGGCATGAGGACTCGCCCGTGAATTCCGCGATACAACGGCCGGGTTGGGGGTTACGGGGCTTGGCCTTTGCCGCCTATGTCGGTGTGGCTCCTTGGATGTGGTTTCGCAAGAAAACCGACCTGCATCCATTCTTGGATCTCCACCGCCGCCAAGCACTCGGTATCGCCGTGCTCGGAACCGGTGTCGCGCTGTTCTTCTTGTTCACTGTGCTTGTCTCCTCCTATTCCCTCGTCCATCTCCGCTCTGTCTACGAAATTCTCCACCTTGAACTCTGGCTTCTCTGGCTGAGCCGTAAGCTGTTCCTGTGCTGGCTGGTATTCTGGCTCTATGGCGCGGGCTTGGCGCTCGTCGGCTCAGGCACGCCGCTACCCGTGGTCTGGCGTATCGCCAAACGGAATCGATGGATGAACAGCATGGCCGCCACTTTGTTGGCAATGTACGCCCTTGCAGCAACAACCACCGCTCTCGTTTTCTATGCGGAGGGTTATGTGCGCAGCGATGAAAAGCCGGGAAAGGTCTACATGGTCTACGAGGATGCGAAGGTTTTCCCCCGATGGATCTTCGTGCTGGGGTTTTTCCCGATCGCACGCGCTGCACACGATGCCTTCGGCCAAGATTCGGCGGTATTGCTGCCGCTGAGTCGACCCAATATTGCACGCGCGCTAAACGAGGGTCGCTTCGTCTTTCTGGGAACCCACGGTGGCAAAGAAGGCATTCTCATGGATGCCCGATATTATGTTCCCCCGACCGATATCGGCGCACTGGGCGGAAATCCCGGCCTCAAGTTTGTGTACCTCACCTGCTGCGACAGCGGGGCCCAAAAAGACGCTTGGGAACGCGCCTTCGCCCCCGCCCGGGTTATCACCTACAACCGCCTGACCGCCGTGGCAGAGCATGCGTGGTGGCTCTGGTTCGAAGGCCCCGGTATCGTTCGCCAACTGGGCCAAACCCAGCCCTCCGTTCCATCCCCGAAGCCGAATTGAGCTTAGACCGTACGGCTCTGGTACAATAGAGGACATATGAACCTTCCAAATAAACTGACGATGGGGCGTTGCGTGATGGCCATGTTTTTCGTGGCGGCCATGTCGTATCAAAGCGCCGTGACCTACCTCATTGCTTTTGTGGTGTACATCGCTGCGGTGATCACCGACTGGTAT
>CAIZGN010000573.1 GCA_903932505.1 Candidatus Hydrogenedentota bacterium | reverse complement strand
CAATGAGGAGATAGTAAACCATGAAAAGACCCATCGTGATTGTCGGCATGGGCGAAATGGGCGAACTTTTCGCCAGCGGTTTGTTGAAGTCGGGCCATCCCGTGTATCCAGTCCTTCGGGACACGGCATCCGCATCCATGGCATCTGCCATCCCTGAACCCGAACTGGTGTTGGTGGCTGTTGGGGAAAACGAATTGCACCCCGTGCTGGAGTCCATGCCTGATGAATGGCGCGGACGGTTGGCTTTGCTGCAAAATGAATTGCTGCCCCGAGATTGGCACAGGCATGGCATAGCCGAACCCACCGTGATTGTGGTGTGGTTCGACAAAAAGAAGGGTCGGCCTTTCGTCGCCGTCCAGCCGACCCCGGTTTGCGGACCTAAGGCTTCCCTCATCACAGATGCGCTGGACGTGCTTAATGTCCCAAACTGGGAAATTCCTCCCAACGAACTGTTGTACGAACTGGTGCGGAAAAACCTCTACATCCTCACCGTCAACATCGCTGGGCTTAAAACCGGCGGCACGGTCGGCGAACTTTGGGGCAAGCACCGGGGGTTGGCCGGGCGTGTCGCCAACGAAATCCTCGACATCCAAGAATGGCTTGCCGGATGCGCTCTGCCCCGTGCGAGACTGGTGGCAGGCATGGTCGAAGGCTTCGATGGCGACCCGAACCACATCTGCACCGGGCGTTCCGCCCCCGAACGGTTGCAACGGGCATTGATATTGGCTAGGAACGCAGGTATCGGTACGCCCATGTTGCAGGAAATTGCAGATGGGTTGGTAACCCAAAGAATTCAAGCCCAATGATAGAGGTTCTTGGTCGGACGAGAAACTACTCAAAATCCAAGTAGATGGGTATGATGCATTCACCTTAAAACAATATTCGATAATAGGGGTAGGCTTATTGTTGATATATGACCGGGGAATCCACTGGTAAATACCCTCTCAACTATGCACATAGACAACCAAACCAGATACAATCTTAGCTTTACCGCCGTCTCACTTCGCCCTGAGTTGGCGAGAATTGTTGCGGAACACTATCTGGAAATAGGCAATTGGGATATGACCAAAGTGCGCATTCTCTCATCGAACGCGCTTCAATGCCGAAGCGCGAGCAGCGCGGTGCGCATGGAGCGGGAATTGCGCCAGCGCCTCAAGTGTTTGACGGGCGGCCAAATCGCCATCCTCGCGCAAGCCACGGCTGAGGATCGTGCGGCCATGGCCTGGCTTGCGGCATTGAAGCATATCCGCTTTGCATTTGAATTTGCGGCTGAAGTTCTGCGGGAAAAGCTTGCTGCGCATGATCCCATCCTCCGCCCTTCCGACTATGAGACCTATGTGGATAACCAATCAGTGTCACACCCTGAACTGATTCAACTGGCTGCCTCCTCGAAAGGCAAGATCCGGCAGGTTCTTCTGCTCATGCTTGCAGAAGCCGGCCTACTTGCCCCCGGCACTTCGTTGGGAACCCTCCAACGGCCTGTGCTGTCCCTGGCCGTCCTCAATGCCATTAACGCTGACAGCCCGCACTGGTTGGCTGGTTTCCTCGTCCCCGACACTGAAATTGGATGCTTGTGATTAACGCCAACGTAAACGATTTTTCCGAGCGCCTGTTTCAAATTCTCAGCCATCCGAATTTCCTCAT
>CAIZGN010000572.1 GCA_903932505.1 Candidatus Hydrogenedentota bacterium | reverse complement strand
CGGGAGCGAGCCTGCACACGGTGCAGGCCCTGCTCGGACACAGGCAAATTAAGACGACCATGGTCTATCTGCATCTCACCCACCGCAGCGAGCAGGACAGCCTGGCCTTGGTGGAGAAGATGACCCAGGGCCTGCCACGCTAACGACGGGCCAGTCGCCGTGGCTCCCCGCGTCATCGGGGTCCTGCGCCGCTTCCTGCCCGAGTATCTGCGAACAAGACCTTCCCTCACTCCGGTGCAGTGGCGTGCGATCCGCGCCATCACCCAATGCCGCACCCCGGCTCTGGGCGGGCACCACTATGCCTGCGGCCCCTGCAAAGAGGAGGTCTTCGCCTTCCATAGCTGCAATCACAAAGCCTGTCCCCAGTGCGGGCGCGAGGCCACGCGCGAGTGGGTGGGGCGCGAGTTGGCCAAGCGCGTCAACGCGCCGTATTTCATGGTCACGTTCACGCTGCCCGCCGAACTGCGCGGCCTGTTTTTCGGCCCGCTGGCCAAAGCCGCCCACGACACATTCTTTGCCGCAGCAGCACAGGCTTTGCAGGACTGCCTCTCCAACCCCAAATGGCTGGGCGCAGCGACCAGCGGGTTCACCGCGATCCTCCACACCTGGAACCAGCAGCTCCTCTTCCACCCCCACCTCCATGTCATCGTGCCTGCCGCCGGGATCGACGCCAATGGCCGCGTGATCGTTGGGAAAAGCGAAAAGTTCCTCGTCCACATCCCGGCCCTCCAAGCCTGCTTCCGGCATCAGTTCCGCCAGCGCCTCAAGGCCCTGGATTGGGAGGCGGACCCTGCCGTGTGGCGCACCGGCTGGGGCGTGAACATCCGGCCCTTCGGCTCGGGGGAGGCCGCCATCAAATACCTCGGGGCCTACGTGTGCCGCACCGCCATCGCCGACAGCCGCCTTGTGGCCTGCGATGCCGCGTCGGTCACCTTCCGCTGGAAAAACCGCGACCAGGGCGACCGCATCGAAACATCGACCATCCCCGGCATCGAGTTCGTCCGCCGCTACCTGCGCCACGTTCTGCCCCGCAAGATGCACTCCATTCGCTACTACGGGTTTTGCCATCCGGCCGCCAAAGCCAAACGCGAGCGGGTCGCGTTCCAGACCGGCATGCCTCTTTTACTCGGCACACCGGCGGCCAGCGAAGCCGATGAGCCAGCGGGACCTCCAAGCTGTCCCTGCTGCCACAAGCCCATGTCGCTCGTCCGCGTCCTCAAGGCCTATCGAGCCTTTATGCCGTGGCCTCAATGCGCCCCGTCCAACAAGGCCCCGCCATCATGTTCGCAGGCTCTTCTTTCCTCATGATACAGCATTTTGCCATTCGAGTGATTAGCCGCGATGACGAAAGCAGACGCTCGCGCCTTCAGCTCGCGAACCGGCAGCAAAAGCGGAATTCGAACGCTAAGACCCGCCGCCAATCCATGGCTTTTCGGTGCAAACTTCCTCCCCTCGAACTAATGCCGCCGGAAGAACGCCTTGTTTTAGTCCTCGTTCCGCCTCAGCTCCGAGCACGAAACAAACACAAAACGCATAGCTCTATTAGCTGCTAACGGCGGGCTTGTTCAACCATGGGTGCAGTCGGAGGGCTCGTGCCTCGCCTCCGCTACACCCTTTACCGTTCGGGTGATTTTTACTCGTCGATTTCAATAATTTCTGGATTCCCTCCAAATCGTGGATCTTCAAAAGGGTAGTGATACTCAACCATAAATCGATTGCCGACCTCCTTTTTAAGTCTTCTGGCAAGAGAAATGCCAGTCTGGTTCCAATGCTCCCAATCAAATGCTCGATTCTCGCACTCGCGCTCGAACTCGGTGACCCAGGTAGCAAAGTCGGCCTGCAAAGCTGGTGATATAATGTATTCTTCTGGAAAGCCACTCACTGAATCAGCAATATTCCCTCCAACTCTGGGACGCGATAAATCGGGGCCTCTTAGCCATGCGTATGGACCCATGCCAAAGTCAGCCATGACACAAATCGCGGAGTCAGATTTCATATTTTTCTGCCGCACGTCCACGATGACGGATCACCATTTGCTTTTGGCGTGGTGATTCAGTCCATCGCTCTGTTGGCCTTATTTTGTTAATCTATCGTAATCTTCGAGAAAATAAAATGGTTCGATAGCGGTTCCTCGGAAAATAGTCTGCTTGAGAAACT
>CAIZGN010000571.1 GCA_903932505.1 Candidatus Hydrogenedentota bacterium | reverse complement strand
TGATCCTGTATATGCGAATTACTATAAGAAGGAGAAAAAGTAAAATGAATAGTCAGAAAAAAAGGCAAGGGATGGTCGGAATAGATGCGCAGGCAATGTTGCTTGCATTTTCCCTAGGTTGTTTCTTTCTTCCGGTTGCTGCATGGGCGGTCACTATCGCCGGGGTGGAGGGAGGCCAATCCGGGTTGATGCTCCCGCAAGCCCCTTCCGAAGAGGAGGTAGTGGCCAAACAGACGAAGTTGAGGGTCGCTTGTCCCAGTACAGCGGAAAAGTCAATATCGCAGCGGCAGCAGGTACAGGGTGAATCTCTTGGCGAGTCCTTGGGACGGCTTGGCGATCTTTCGTTTTACGTGCAAGGGGTTGGCCGCCATCCCTCAGTTTCCTTGGAGTGGCCGGCGGATGATAGCGTTGGGCAATGGGAAATGCAGCAAGTTGTGACCAACCGACGAGTTTCCAAGGTCATCACCGAACTGGCGAAGTTAGACCCGGCGGATGCGAGTAAACGTATCTCTTGTCAGATTGAAAAAGCGATTTCGGATTACAGCGCGTTGGGTGGTGGGTTGCTGGGGAATCCTGTTGGAGCACGCAGCGCGGCCTTGTCACGTGATACCACAATTCTGGAGGCCCCAAAAATGGCATTTGCCACTGAAAATGGCCCCAACAATGCTACCGTGTTGAAGGGTGCGCGTCTGGAGCTTTTTTCTTTGGCGTTTGTCGTTGGATATCTACATTTGGCTGATGCATCGGAGGCGATGCTGTCTTTGGCTCTTCAAGCCAAAGCCCAACGGGATATCCTGTATATGTACAAGCCTGACGCCGGCGTGCCTGCCGCTGACCCCTCGAAACCGGTCGATATGGCGAAACCGGGCCCCGTTGTCCTGCTTCACTGCTATGGACTTTACAATCGAGTCGCGCTTGCGGCAGGGTTGCTAGGTTGTTTGGACGCGGAAACACGAGCGGTGTACCTGAATTCACTGGGGGCGGTAGATTATCCGATGGGAAGCGCGTTCTCGGTGGTCACTCCCTATGACAACGGTGTTGACGTAGTGGGGCCGAATCCAGCGGAGACGGCTCAAGCTGAATTACCTCGAGAGATTCCGGATGTCGAAATAGACCGTCTTATTGACTTGGTGTCTAAGCGGTTGGTGTCGCCGACAAGCTGACCATTCCTTGGTTTGGGACGATGCCTGCCTGTTGGATGGGTCAACGGTTTTTATTCTGCCACCAGCGACCTCAGGGCTTCTAGGGCGCGCTGGAAATCGTCGGGTGGCGGGGCGTTGAAGGACATGCGCTCACCACTGACCGGGTGTTTGATGCCGAGCAATTCCGCATGCAGGGCTTGTCCCTCCAAATGCTCAAGGACGTGGCGAACTTCGTGGGGGATGATCCAACCCCGGTAGTCTGTGATGCCGTACACGGCGTCCCCGAGGACGGGGCGACCGGCGAAACGCATGTGTACGCGAATTTGGTGGGTGCGCCCGGTCTCGAGTTGCAGGGCCACGAGTGATGCAACACCGAAGCGTTCAAGCACGGTGAAATTGGTGACGGCTTCCTTGGCGCGCAGGCCGGTGACGGCCATGCGCGAGCGATCGGCGAGGCTTCGACCAATACCGGCGTTGACGCGCCCGCGATCTTCGCGGAATTCGCCATGCACCAGGGCCAGATAGCGACGGTCAAAACTGTGGTCTGAGGCCTGCTCGGCGAGGGAGAGAAAGGCGGTCTGGGTTTTCGCGACCACCATGACGCCGGAGGTGAAGCGGTCTAGGCGGTGTACGATGCCGGGTCGGGCGAGGTCGGCGCCGGGTCGCTGGAAATCTGGGCAATGGTAAAGCACCGCATTGACGAGGGTGCCGTGGATATGGCCGGGGGCGGGATGCACCACCAATCCCGAGGGCTTGTTGATGATGACAAGGTGCTCATCCTCGTACAGGCGTTCCAAGGGGATATTCTCGGGCTCGGGAATG
>CAIZGN010000570.1 GCA_903932505.1 Candidatus Hydrogenedentota bacterium | reverse complement strand
GATCTCCGGGCTGGAGTTCGAGCAACTCCGTCATCATACCCACCATATAGGGCTGCGAGATGGTTTGGTCACAGGCGATACCCACGGGATGATCCTCGTAGGCTTCTTCGAGCATGGCGTAGGGAACGAAACAGTGACGGGGCACCGCACGCAGGGCTTCAAGCACGCGTTTGTCACTCACACCGCGCGCGCGAACCTGTTCGGCCACCATGGCATGGCGGCGTTCTGCATAGGCATCGTCCAAAGCGCCCCTTTCATGAGCAGGGAGTTTGTTTTCGGTCCCTATAGTACTGTCGCTGTAGAACGGGGAACACATCCCCCGGCCATTCACGCGTACTCCTTGCAGCTAATACTGCACCAGCATAATCCGGATAACCCACAGCACCATCAGTGCCACGGGCGGTGCCCAGTCCATCGGGCCCATGGCTGGCAAGACCTTCCTCAAACGTTCGAGTACGGGGTCGCAAATGCGCCCCACAAAACTCAGACGGCCCTGCCTCAAATCCAATTCGAGCCAGGGGGCTGTCCAACACAGCAATATGGCCAGCATATAGAGGGTGATTCCGTTGCCAATGATGCTTCGCAACAAGACCCGTGTGATCGCGTCTTCAGATACCATGTAATCCAAACTCCTGCAAACAAGTGTAAATCGCCCCTCGGGGCGTCAGTTCGCTTTTGTACAAACCAATACTATCCACTGAGAAAGGCTCCGCCTGAAAATTCTGCTCGCATTGTGCGGCCTCGATCAAGGGGGCAACATTGTGCGGTTCCCGAATGCGCGCCAAGGTCAGGTGCGGATGAAAGCGTTTTGTCTCTGGTGGCAGTCCGATGCCCCGGACTGCTAGCTCGGCGGCATGCGCGAGAGCCTCCAAGTCACCTTGCCGCACTTCCAGTCCGGCCCACAATACGCTTGGCCGTTTTGCGTTCGGGAAGAAACCCACGCCGAGCGGAGCCAAGACGACCTGCGCGCAGGTCTGCAATCGGCATTCCAGATCCGCACCCAAGCGACCCATGTCGGATTCTTCAACATCGCCCAGAAAACGCAGGGTCAGATGCAGGTTCTTCGTGGCGGGCCATGAAGCGTTTACGTTGGAAGCGCGCAAACGCTTCTGCAATGCGCCCAGAACCTCCCGTGTCTTCTCCGGCAAGGCTATGGCAATGAACGCGCGCATACATCACTCCCGAACATTAGCGCTGCATGAATCCGGCGAAATGCCGCTGGATTCCAGCGTTCGGGCTTGATTCCTGTATGGTGACGGACGGAGCATGATGCAAGTCGTTCGCCAGACGCTTCAATTCCCATTGCCAGTTTGCCGCTGTGGGGGCGATGGGGTATTGACGACCACGACGCCAATCACCCGCGATCCAATAGCGCAATTCCTGATTTTCCAAGGCACACAAGACCCTGGTTTCACCCGGTACGCGTTCCATCCGGCTTATTCGAGCGGGTGGAACAATGACCGCCAGCCCAATATCGCCGATACCCTCTTCCTGCCAACCCCACTGGCCGAGCACGCCGGATGATTGGTCAAAGAACATCGTTTCGGGGCCGAGATCCAATAGGCCCGGAGCCAACAGACCCTCCCCTGCCTCTTTGGGCATCCGTACCCGGATTTCACTTTCTTGATGCCCGGCATAGGAGAAACAGCGAAAAACAACCTCCGCATCCGGCTTGTCGGGAATCACGTTCTTTGCGCGAATTTCGACCGCCGCCCGCACAGGGCCAGCGCCGAGCACCCGGTGCGCGAAAGTAACATGCCCCACGCCCGCCGGACTTTGTACCGGACACTCTCCCCCACTCCCATACCACGTCAGGCCACCCAAACCGCTTGTTTTATTCACATGCAGGGCATCCATGCCCCAGGGTTGTTCGGTGTGGTAATCCTGTCCAACGATGGGATAAAGCAGGCGGTCGGTTCTCGGTAGGAGCCGATCCACGTGTTTCCCAAAGAAATCGAACTGTCCGGTATAGAAACGATACGCTCCATAGTCCGATTCCCAGGCCACATAGGCGGGGGTGTCCAATACAGCGCGGGTAAGCGCAGGAAACTTCAGGGGACGCTGGCCTTGCGGGGTGTAGTGGATATAAAACGTCTGGCGGGAATGCGGAGTTAGATCGGCCAAGAAACTCAGTTCCTGCGCATCGTCCCATCCGAAGGTGTCGGTTTGATGGGGAAGTTCTACCCAGTCCACCCACGCTTGCGCCTGCGTGACCGCGCAGCAATCGGGATTAAAATCGCCAGCCTTTTCGCGCAGGGTTTCGACCGAGAGTACGACGGGCGCATCGGGGTACGGGGCATCGCCGTCGTGGGCTACTTCGACTGCGATTCGTTTGGTAAATTCCCGGTCGGGATTCAATTCGATGGAGCCTTGATCCGTAAGGGCATTGACAAGTAATGCCGAGGAGGCCTCCGCGTAGGCACCGCGCCCGTAGGCATCTTCGACGGCCTTCCATCGATTCTCTTTTCCGATTTTTTCGGTGAGCTTCGCGAAAACCATATCCCGAATCAAGTCCAAATAGAAGCGCTGTCCCGCTTCCGTCTTTTGGATATGCGCACCCACTTCTCGTTCGGGGAGGTAGCCGGAAAGCTGGTTCGAGAAGTAATCGCGAACCGCTTGGACATTGGGGGGAAGTGATTCGAGTACAAGGGTGGCACTGTCTAAAAACCGTTGACTGCCATCGAGGTCTTCCTGAATGGCCCGGGTATAAAATGGATGGATAGCGTCAAATTCCAGCGGGAATTCCTGTCCACGACCCGCCATCGGCCATGAACAATCGTCGACGCCATCACCATCGGCATCGAAGGTGCGCCGGTCAAACACGCCGTCCCCATTCTCATCCAGGTAGCGATAGGCGGCATCGACCTTCCCGTCGAAGTTGTAGTCAATATCCCAATAGCCTTCGGTGGCCCCGAACAGATGCAGACGTCGGTCGGCGACATCAAAGTAGAGCCGCAGCGGTGCAGGAGGACTCGTGGCCACCTCGACCCGCTTGTTCCATTTCGACGTGGCCGGGCCGCCGACTTGCGGAAAACTTCCGGTCTTGGAAGGGGCGTTCAGGATGCCTTCCCAGCGCTCGTTGGGATCATGCGCTGCATCGCCGTCGGTGTTGGAATTCACCTCGTCCCAAGTGAGCATGGCCTTGCCCCAAGGGGCGTTTTGACTAAAACCGCGCGTTTTTTCCCAAGTCAGCACAGGGAGGGTCGGAATACTGCGGATGGTGAGCGCCTTGGTGTCAGCGGGGGCCGGGGAAAGACCCTTATCGGATGGGATGGCAGTCACCGAGAAATCATAATCATGCGTGCGCCGACCATAGGCGTCATTGTCCGCGTCCATGCTATAACGCAGGTTCTGTACCTCGTTGCCCTTGGCGCTGATGCGCACCACTTCCTCGCTGCACTGATCCCGGTCGAAATCATAGAACGCGAAGGGATCTTCCCAGACATTGATCCATGCGGGGGCATCATCGTCCAGCCGGAACTGATAGAACATCTCGTCCCCGCTGAAATGGGTACGATACTGGCAGGCCGGTTGGTCATAGGTGCCGTTGACATCGTACCACAGCAAATTGTCGTCGCCGATGTCTACGCCCCACCACACGGTGAGGTGTTCTTTGCCATCCTTGAGGTCGGTGTTAAAGAACATGCCCATGGCATCGACATCGTTGTCGCCGTCGTCGTCCTGATAATCGATGACGACATCAATCGAGGCGTCGGCGTTCCAGTCGTAGAAATAGAGGTCGCTATCGAGATCCCCCCGATTGTCACGCGCCATGTCCCCGTCTTCGTCCAGCACCCGCACCAGCAAGGGTTTGGTAGTGTGGCGTGGTGAGGTGTCGAGATACCACATCTCATCCACCTTGCCATCCCCGTTCGAATCCAAGGTCAGCTTTTCCCCGGCAGACACCCGCGCCACTGTTGCCGCATCCAACTGACGCGGCGTGTGGAAGACCCGCTCGAACGTATCCTGCCCTTGCGCCAGCGCGCACCACAGCGCGAAGCCGACGAGAATCTTCAACCCTTTCATACTGGTCCTCCTGGGTATGCAACCTTCAGGACTCATGGGTCCTTACTGCGCGCTGAAATCCATGCGAAATTTCTCTCCGAGATACACTTCCCGGGCCTTGGGGTCCTCGGCTATTTCACGGGGGGAACCGGACACGAGGACATGGCCTTCACTGATGATGTAGGCGCGATCGGTGATGGCGAGCGTGTCACGAACATTGTGATCCGTAATGAGTACACCAATTCCCTTTTGTGCGAGCTTGGCCACGGTTTCCTGCAGGTCGGCCACCGCGATGGGATCAATTCCGGCGAAGGGTTCGTCGAGCAGGAAGACTTTCGGCTCAGTGACGAGGGCTCGGGCTATTTCAGTCCTACGGCGCTCGCCTCCCGACAGGGTGTAGGCGGGGCTTTCAGCCAGATGGGTGATGCTGAGTTCTTCCATAAGGACATCGGCCCGCTCCATGCGCTGGGCACGGGTGAGTTTCTGGAATTCGAGAATCGCCAACAGATTCTCCCGCACGGAAAGATTGCGAAAGACGGACGGTTCCTGCGCCAGATACGCCATGCCTTCCCGCGCCCGTTTGTACATGGGCAATGCCGTAATTTCCTTGCCATTGAAATGAACCTGGCCGGAATCAGGCTTGAGGAGGCCCACGACCATGCTGAAGGTGGTGGTTTTTCCCGCGCCATTGGGGCCAAGCAGACCCACGATTTCGCCGGGGCCCAGTTCAATCGAGACCTCGCGCACGACAGTGCGCTTGCTGAACGATTTCACCAGTTTGTCGGTATGCAGGAGGAATGGGGCATCCATCGGCGATCAAGTCCTCCCTGCGATGAAGGACGGGAAGGCCGCCTGAAGCAGCAGTCTGTTCTGCCGCATCTGCTCCGCAGTGGTGCGTTCCTTCTTATCGAGCAGCGCCTTGGTTTCGTCGTCCAGAGTCACTCCGGCAAAGGCGTCTTTGGTGTATAGACCGGGTTGCCCCAGCACTTTGTTGATGTTTTTCAGCAGGCTTCCCTTGTTCTGCACCAGCATTGCGGTGTCCATGTTCTTAAGGGCGGTCTGTGCTTCCGCGCCGAGCTTTGCGGCGAGTTGCTTCCCGGGACAGGCGGCGGGTTTCTTGAGGTCGGTCTTGATGGCGTCGATGAAACCGGCCCAATCCTTTATGTCGGCCTCGGTAAGGGCACTCGGGTCAGCGGTTCCGCCGAGTCCACCGCCGGTAGAATTCATGGGGGCTTCATCAATACTCATGTCCTCGGCTTCAAGCTGGTTGGTCTTGAAATTGAGGGTGATTCGGGAGGCGCGAAGGCCCTTGGCCCGTTCGCTGTCCATCTTGGGGCTGCCGGTGAAAACCAGCTTTCCTGTCTCAAAGTTCCACTCCGCGCGCTCTGCCGAAACGGCGGCTTGCGGATGCTGAATCTGCACGTTACCCTCCAGCACCAGTTGTTTCGGCTGATCCACCCCTTCGGGCCAATCGAAGGTCATGGTTTGGGCGCGGATCGGCAAATCCTTTTGCGCGGGGTCATCGGACATCAACACGATATGCACCCCGCCTGTCATAGATTGAATGCGGAAGGATCCGCCAAAAGCGGCCTTGCAGGAGCCCACCTTTTCGATTTTCATCCGCGTGTAGCCGCCCTTGAGGTCTTGGGCGGACACGCTCCATGCGAATCCCAGCGCCAACAACAATAGTCCCATCCGTTTCATGGCGAGTTCCTTTTTACAAAGTCGATCGATCCGCTCATGCCGTCCAGCACAACGGTCTTCGTTTCCGGATAAATGCGCATGCTCTCCGCGAGCAATGCCATCGTTGGATTCTCCACCTGCAAGGTCTGATTCGTGTATAGAAGTCCACGGGGCTCGGCCTCGGTCTTCTCCCAGGTCACATCGGTCAGCTTCAAAGTCATCGGGCCAGCATGGCCCACGACATCGCCTTCCAGACGCGCGCTCTTATCCTCTTCATAACGGCCGCGAAGTGCATCGAACACGATATCATCTTCCCGGCGCTCACGGTCATAGACGGTCGCCTGGCCCTTTTCAAAATCATAGACCCCGTTTTCCTTCATGGAGACGGAGGCTGCATGCACCTTGAACAAGGGGGCCTGGGTTTGTCCAGCGGTGGCGTCCGAGGCATGCACCAGCAGGTCAATCCCCTGCACATTCATCAAGTCGGTCGCGGTTTTCGCCGGGGGGGCGGCCGCTTCCGGGGTGGTTGTGGGTGGGGGGGGCGGCGGTGCAGGCGTGCCGCCACAGCCAGCCAATAGCAGAACGGCAAAGATGGCTATTAGGCTTCTCACGATGTTTTTCTCACATTCTTGAGATACACAGCCCGAAGTCCCTTGAGTGTTAAATCTGTGTCTACGAGATCAATGGTTTTTGCGACCTTTGAGACAATCTTCGAGAGCCCGCCCGTGGCGATAACTTTCGCGTCGCAGTTCATTTCGCCGCGCATCCGCAGCACCAGACCATCCACCATGTCCGCGAATCCAAAGGTCAACCCCGATTGGATGTTGGTGACGGTGTCGCGGCCGATCACGGTTGCTGGGACGGAGATGTCCACCCGGGGAAGTTTGGCGCAGCGTTCAAAGAGGGCATCCGCCGAAAGCTGGATACCGGGCACGATCACCCCGCCCAGCCACTCGGCCTTTTCATTCACGGCGTCGAAGGTGGTGGCGGTGCCAAAGTCGATGAGGATGAAAGGCGGCTTGTGGGCTTCGAGCGCACCAACCGTGTTCACGATGCGGTCGGCCCCCACTTCCTTCGGGTTGTCGCACTTGAGGCGCAGTCCGGTTTTGATGCCCGGGCCGACCATGACGGGTTCCACACCAAAGGCGTTGTGGCTGACCTGGATGAGTGCGGCATTGAGTTGGGGCACCACGCTGGAAATGCAACAGCCGGTGATTTGCTTGGGATGCAGCCCCGCACCCTGCAGTAGCATGGCGAGCAGAATGTGCAACTCATCCGCTGTCCGGTAATTGCCCGTCATGACGCGCCAACGGCCTGTCAGCACATCTTTGTCGTACAAACCCAAGACGGTGTGAGAATTTCCCACGTCGGTTACCAGCAGCATGAAGAAAGTCCCCGGCGAACCCGCTATACCAGCGGGTTCGTGTTTTCGATCAGCAGTGACATGTCCACCACGGGCGCGGAATGGGTGATGCGACCCACTGAAATATAATCGACGCCTGTTTCGGCCATGCCATGCAGGGTGTCGAGGTTGGCATTGCCGCTGGCCTCGATGACTGCGTGGTGACCATCGTTGCGGCGGCGCACGGCCTCGCGCATATCGTCGAGAGACATGTTATCCAGGAGTATCACATCGGCACCGGCGCGTATCGCCTGGTCAAATTCGTCAAGGTCCCGCACTTCAACGGCCACGCGCAGAAGGTGACTGTTCGCGGCAGCGGCTTTATGGATCGCCGCCTCGATGCCACCTGCGGCCGTGACGTGATTTTCCTTGATGAGAATTCCATTAAACAGGTTGAACCTATGCGAAGCACCACCGCCGTGCACCACCGCCGCTTTCTCGAGACCCCGCATCATGGGGGTCGTTTTTCGGGTGTCACAAACCTTGCAGGGCAGACCTTCGATGGCCTTCACATACGCGGCTGTGGACGTGGCCACGCCGGAGAGGTGCTGCACAAAATTCATCGCGGTGCGCTCGGCCGTCAAGACAGCGCGGGTGTGGCCGTCGAACTCCGCCACCACATCCCCGGTCTTGAGGGGGCTTCCGTCTTCCAGCGCTTTCCAAGATCCGACGTCCGCATCCATCAGCTGAAAGGCCATGTGAAACGGGTCAATGCCGCTCAGTACACCGTTCTGTTTGGCAACCAACCGGGCTTTGCACCGGGCATCTGCGGGAACGGTTGCTTCCGTCGTGATATCGCGCAACCCGATATCTTCCATTAGGGCGCGTTCCACCAAGTCTTCCAAAGCTGTGTGATAGTGCATAATTGACGTTCCTGTGCTGGCAAGAGAACTTGGGCGCACGACGAACCCCGTCTTTCGCGCAACGCGCCCCCCGCCCGTTACCCGTAGACGGCCCAAGGTTCGTAAGGGCAATCCCGCAATTCATTTACGGCTCTAGTTTAGCACAATAAAACGGCTGAAGGCGATTGGCGGTGTGCCGAACGCTGCGGTGCTGTCGGGTTGGGTGTTTCTAAGGGCTCCCTTGTCGCTTAGCTCCCCGGAACGTGTCATTTCGACGAATGCAATGAGGAGAAATCTGGTGACGGTGTCTGCCTATGTGGAGGCGGGGGTGGGGCTTAGGGTTGGGGCCTGTCGGTGATTTAGCCAAAGCGCCGACTAGCGTCGGCGCAGTCCATATAGCGGGTACCACTGAATGGGGGGCTCAAATTGCCGAGGGTTTTCTGGTCCAGTAAAAATAGAATGGCCATCCGGTGCACATGAGCACAAGGCCAATGGCGGCTTCTCTGGGTCTTTGAAACACGGTGACGGCGACGAGGATGGCGCAGAATAGGACAAAGATGGCGGGCGTGAAGGGATATCCAGTCACTCTGTAGGGGCGGTGCGCATCTTTCATGGTGCGACGCAAGACAAATACTCCAAAGGTGGCCGCCCCGTAAAAGATGAACGAGGCGAAAATGACCATGTCAGTCAATTGATCAAAGGTTCCCGAAAGCACCAGGATAGACGCCCAGACACTCTCCATCACCAGCGCATTGGCGGGGGTGTGATATCGGGGATGGCACCGGGCTGCGGATGGGAAGAAGAGCCCATCCAGCGCCATGGCGTAGAAAGTACGGCAGGTGGGCATCAATTGACAGTTTACTGCGCCGAAGGTGGACAACAGAATCAAAAGGGCCACAAACTGGGCTGCGCCCGGGCCCCAACCCTTGCGCATCGCCTCCACCGCTGCGATGCCATTTTGCGAAGCCGCGACAGTGCGCAATTCATCGATGGACAAGACGCACACATAGGCATAGTTCACCAGCAGATACACTGCAATCACGCCCGCCACGCCCAGGCCCAGCGCGATCGGAATGGTTCGCTTGGGATTGCGGGTCTCGCCACCCAGACTGTTGATATTATTCCAACCGTCAAAAGCCCAGAAAGCACCCAGCATGGCAGCAAACATCGCACCAAACAGGCCCATGGAACCATAGTGTGCCCCCGGCGCAGGCCCTAGGGGGAAGAGGTGTGCAAGTGAGCCACCGCTTGCATAGAGACCAAGAAAAGCGACCAGTGCGATCCCCAGTAGTTTCAGGGCGGTCGTTATATTGGCGATGATTCCGCCAAATATCACCCCGCAATAGTTGGCTGCCGCCACCGAAAGCAGCGTGCAGATGGTAAAAGCTTTAACTCCGGAATTCTGGAAGGGGTAAAACACACCCAGAATGGAGATATGCTCCCAGGACTCTGGAAGCCGGGGAAATACAAAGAGGGCGTTGGCGGATTCGCCGAAGACATAGGCGATGGAAGCGACGGATGCGGATTGCAATACAATAAAACTGGACCAGCCGAAGAGAAAAGCGAAGGGGCGACCATACATTTTCTTGAAAAAGGCGTAGTAGCCGCCTGGATCTGCGATAAGCCCTGCAACTTCCGCGTTGGACAACGCGCCCAGCAAACTCACCACCCCCGCAATTACCCAGCATGCGAGCAAGAGACCGGGTGACTGCACATCGGCCGCCATCGGTGCGGCTTTTTTGAAAATGCCCGAGCCGATCATGTTTCCCATGACGATCATGATAATGGTGAACAGACCCAAACGCGGGAGCAGGCCGGGAATGCTTCCGCCCGTTGATACATCGTCGCTATCGGCGTTTTGCATATCTACTCCCTATAAAAGAAGGATCCATAACATTTTGTGAGGCATTCTGCCGATTTTCCGGACACGTTTCAACTTCCAAGTCCAATTATACTGAAAAAGAACGGAGAAAAGAGGAAAGCCCCCGGAGATTGCGGATCCCCGGAGGCTATTGGGTTCAAAATACTTCTACTTGAGGATGAGCTTGCCGACAGCTTCGTAGATGGTTTTCATCTCTTTCCTCAGCGAGGCCTGTTCTTTGGTCAAGTCGACCAATTGCAGGGTGATGGCTTCCAAGCGTGCATGCTTCTGCGCTAATTGGGCGACAGGACCAGAAAAACTGGTCTCAGCCACAACCTTCGCGGCGACCGACTTCACTACCACTGCCTTGGGTGCCGCAACCTTGGTCACTTTTTTCGCGACCTTTGCGCTCTTTCGGGGAGCGGCGTTGTTTTGGCGACGATAGTTTTCGCCCTTAATCAGTACGCGGAGGGTGGTGACGGTGGTTCCCAGGGCCTTTGCGACCTTCTGCTGCGACTGACCTGCCTCCAGGAGTCCGAGGGCTTTGACTTTCATCTTTGCCTTTTGCTCCGGAGTGAAGCGAACTGCTTTCTTCATTGTTGTAACCTTTCTTGTCTAAGTTTCTACAAAGCGGCAATTACTGCCCTTCCCGTATAAGATAACAAGTCTCCGGGATAGAAATCAATATACAAGGCAATAAAATAGAAAAAATTGGCGTGTACTTGCGCGACGCATTCCAGGTCGGCAGCAGACCGAACAACACTTCCCCATGTTGTTTGATTCCACTGGCACGTACTCCAAACCTTCAACTACGCTTATTAGGCGTATTATATGGGAGTTAGGTGGTTACTGCGAAGAGCATCCCCCGGCGCGAAGCGCAAAAGGATCCTCCTTTGAAGGGGATG
>CAIZGN010000569.1 GCA_903932505.1 Candidatus Hydrogenedentota bacterium | reverse complement strand
GCTCTTCGCGCGGACGGCGTTCGCCTCGTCCTTCTTGCTTCCTGCCACGGTCTGTACTCAAGGGGGCACTCTCCTTTGGCGGCCATGCCGCTTGTCCCATCGGCGGAACGCGCGTATCGCGTGTTCCCACTGTTCCCGTTTATTGCTCTTCGTTCTCTAGAATTGCAGGCCGGCTTCGCGGGCGGCTTCTGCCAGCGCTTTCACGCGGCCGTGATACAAGCGGCCACCGCGGTCGAAACAAACCTTGGCGATGGAGGCTGCCTGCGCCTTTTCGCCCAGACTCTTCCCTACGGCCTTGGCGGCTTCGATATTGCCACCGGGTATTTTCAAGGCGACGGATGATTCGGCCGCCAGGGTGCGTCCGCTAACATCATCAATTATTTGCGCGTAAATGTGGTTCAACGAGCGGTTCACACGCAGGCGGGGGCGTTCGGCAGTCCCGGTCACCACTTTGCGTATCCGCTTCTTGCGGCGTTCCAGCAGTTGCTTGCTCTTATTCGTGTTCGGCATTTCTCAACCTCTCGGGGGCGCCATTCTCGACGCCGCTTCCATTTGCTTCAGGTCCGGAACGGCCCCTTTACTTGCCAGCGGACTTGCTGACCTTGCGCACGACGTGCTCATCCGAATACCGGATGCCTTTGCCTTTGTACGGCTCTGGCGGACGCAAGGAACGGATGTCCGCTGAAACCTGACCGACCAATTCTTTACTAACCCCTGAAACTTTGATCGTCTGATTGCCATCGAGGACGAAAGTGATTCCGTCGGGGGGGTCGATGGATATGGGATGGCTATACCCGAGCGCGAGATTCAGGTTCTTGCCCTGAATGGAGGCGCGGTAGCCGACCCCGGTCACCATGAGTGTTTTTTCAAAACCTTTGGATACGCCCGTGACCATATTCTGGACGAGCGCTCGCGTGAGTCCGTGCAAGGCGCGCACTTTGGTGTTATCGTCAGAGCGGGTAACAACGATTTCATCATTGCTGATCACAATGGTAATCTGATCCGAAAGGTCGCGTTCGAGCACGCCCAAAGGCCCGGCGACTTTAAGACGGGTACCCGCCAATTCGCATTTCACGCCCTCGGGAACGGGCACTGGCATTTTTCCAATTCGAGACACGGTTGCTATCCTTTCTCGGCTATCAAGCCGCAGGAGAACGAAACCCGGAGGTCGCCCTCTCTACCAGACTTCACAAAGCACCTCGCCGCCCACACCTTGCTGGCGGGCTTGCTTGGCGGTCATCACACCCTGCGAGGTGCTGAGAATCGAGACACCCAATCCACTGAGCACAGGGCGAACTTCTTTGGCCCCTTTGTGCACCCGCAAACTGGGCTTGCTGACCCGGCGCAGACCCTGCACAGCAGGCGACTGATCCGAGAAGTATTTCAAGGCGACGCGCAGGATGCCGGGCTTGGGCTCGGCTTCCACGACGTAGTCTACGATGTAGCCCTGTTCCTTGAGTACGCGGCAAACTTCAACTTTGAGACGCGACAGGGGGACATCCACCGACGGATGGCCGGCCTGAATCGCATTACGCATGCGCGTCAGCATATCGGCTATGGGATCGCTCATCGACATGGGTTCTGGATTCCTTCTGGGCGTCTGGTCGCGCTTCGCGACCTGCCCGGTCTTACCAACTCGACTTTGTCACGCCTGGGATCTTGCCCTCGAGGGCGAGTTCCCGGAACGAGATCCGCGACATGTTGAACTTGCGCAGGTAACCGCGGGGCCGTCCGGTGACGCCACAACGATTGCGGTGACGAACCGGACTCGCATTGCGCGGAATACGGGCGAGCTTTCGCAAGGCTTCCAGCTTGTCCTCCATGGCGTTTCCGGTGTCCTTGATCACGGCGAGCAACGCTTCGCGTTTCACCTTGTGCTTGAGGATCAAACCGTCGTTCCGTTTGCTATTTTCGAGCTTACTCTTCTTGGCCACAGCCTTACTCCCTTTCTTTCGCCCGGACTAATTGCCGGCGAAGGGCATTCCCAGCTTACGAAGCAACTCCCGGCCTTCTTCGGCCGAGCTTGCATTCTGAATCACAAAAGTAACGTTCATGCCACGCACGCGCGTTACCTTATCCAAGTCAATCTCGGGAAAAATGGTCTGATCCCGAAGACCCAGGGTGAAGTTCCCGGCGACATCGAAGCCGCGCGGGGAAACGCCCCGGAAGTCGCGAATACGCGGGATCGCCACGTTGACCAGACGATCCACAAACTCATACATGCGGTCGCCTCGCAAGGTTACCATACATCCAATGTTAACCCCTTGGCGGAGCTTGAAATTGGAAATGGACTTGCGGGCCTTGCGAATACTGGCCTTTTGCCCGGTAATTTGGGCGAGCTCGGCGGCCGCAGTATCCATAAGGCGGGGATCTTGTGTCGCATCACCCACGCCCATGTTTACCACTACCTTAACAAGCTTTGGGCCTTGCATGGGGTTTTTATACCCGAATTTTTCGCGTAATTCGGGGGCAATCCCCTGATTATAAAGTTCTCTCAATCTCGCCGCCACTGTGAGCTACTCCCGATGGTAACGCCTCCGACTATCGCAAGGCGCGCCGAAGCGTGTTAGTCCAGGGTTTCTCCGTTGATCTGCCAAACCCGCACGCGGGTTCCGTCCTCAAGCCGCTTCATCTGGATTTTTGAAGGGGCTTTCGCGGACTCGCACCACGGGGTTACGTTCGATTGGTGGATCGGGGCTTCCCGCTCCACGATGCCGCCTGCCTGATTACGGGCAGAGGGGCGTGTATGCCGACGCATGAGGTTGACGCCTTCGACCAGCACGCGGTTGGTCTTGGGGTACACTTCAAGCACGCGTCCACGACTACCTTTGTACTCGCCGCGATTTACCAGCACGATGTCTTTCTTGCGGATATGCATGTCGTCAGTCCTTCATACCACTTCAGGGGCCAGGGAAACAATGCGCATGTAGCCCTTTTCGCGGAGTTCGCGGGGCACTGGGCCGAAGATACGCGTTCCCCGCGGTTCTTTTTGCGCGTTGATCAGCACGGCGGCGTTACTGTCGAACCGGATGGTGGTACCGTCGGGACGCTGAGTGTCCTTGCGAATCCGCACCACAACCGCTTTTACGACGTCGCCCTTTTTCACATTCGAATTCGGAATGGCTTCGCGCACGCTGGCGGTAATAATGTCGCCAAGTCGCGCGTAGCGCCGCCGGGTTCCGCCCATCACCTGGATGACGCGAATCGCGCGGGCGCCGGAATTGTCCGCCACGTTGAGTTTCGAGTAAATCTGGATCATGTCCGCAATCCTTTTTCGGTCCGGCCCACCTGGCCCGGCCGTTAAATCCGGTTATACCGCCTTCTGGACGATTTCCACCAAACGCCAGCGCTTGGTCTTGCTCAGCGGGCGCGTCTCGCGGATGCGAACGCGGTCGCCAACAGCGCACGTGTTTTCTTCATCGTGTGCCTTAAAAGTCTTGGTTCGAATCGTACCTTTTTTGTACAGGGCGTGCTGCTTTACAGCCTCGACGGCGACCGTGATGGTTTTGTCCATCTTGGTACCTACGACCATGCCCACCCGCTCTTTGCGGTGTCCGCGCTCGGCGCTCGTGCTCTCTGTTGTCATGACTGAGTCCCTTTCGCCGCGACCAGTTCCCGTTCCCGCAGGATCGTCTTGATCCGTGCAATTTCGCGGCGCGTTTGACGGGTCAAACGGACGTTTTCAACGACGCCCGTAGCCAGCTGGAGGCGAAAATTGATAAGGTTCTTTTCGCCTTCTTGCTGGCGGGCCAGCAATTCGTCGTTAGATAGATCTCGAAGTTGGTTCGCCTTCACGGCTCTCTTCTCCTGCTTATTGTCTCGTGGGTTCGCGGTCGATTACGCACGCTTTACAAATCGCGTTTTCACCGGCAGCTTATGGCCGGCCAAACGGAAGGCCTCCTTGGCCGCTTCTTCATCCACGCCTTCTACTTCAAACATCACCCGACCGGCTTTGACAACGGACACCCACTCTTCAGGAGCGCCTTTACCTTTACCCATGCGCACTTCGGCGGGCTTCTTCGTAATGGGCTTGTCCGGAAAGACCCGGATGAAAACCTTGCCTCCACGTTTAAGGTGGCGCGTAATCGCAATACGAGTGGCCTCGATCTGACGTGCCGTGATCCAGGCGTCTTCCAGCGATTTCAGGCCGTATTCGCCGAAATCAACCTGGAACGCGCCCTTCGAGGCACCACTGCGCCGACCCCGGGACACTTTACGGTGTTTCGCTCGCTTAGGCATCAACATGATGTTCGCTCTCCAAACTCAATCGCCGTCTGCCGGCGGTTTCATACATTCTCTACCGGGTTGAGGCGCCCCGGCCACGTCCGCCACGGTCACCGCGTTCGCGGTCAGGACGGTCGCCACGCTCTGGACGCTGCGGACGCCCGGGCGTTGCCTGACGTTCTCCACCGATGGTGGTGACGCGTTCGCCTGGCATCAAATCGCCATGATAGATCCATACCTTCACGCCAATGCATCCGTAGGTCGTGTGGCTAACGGCCACGCCGTAGTCCACATTGGCACGCAGGGTGTGAAGCGGTACGCTGCCTTCTCGGGCCTGCTCAGAGCGCGCAATTTCTGCACCATTGAGACGACCGGCGACCCGGATGCGGATGCCCTTGGCACCGAGACGCATCGTGTTCTGGACGGCTTTCTTCAAAACGCGCCGGAAGGACATGCGCCGCTGCAATTGCTGCGCGATGCTTTCGGCGACCAAGACCGAACTCAGCTCGGGGCTGACGACTTCGTGGATGTTGATCATGACCTCTGACTGGCCGGTGACCTTCTCAAGTTCCATCCGAAGTTTATCAACTTCTGCACCGCGCTGGCCAATGACCAGACCCGGACGCGCGGTATAGATATGCACCTTGGTCTTGCGACCGGCGCGTTCAATATCCACCTTGGCCACACCCGTGTTGTAGAGGCGCTTCTTGATGTAGTCGCGCAACTTCAGATCCGCATGGAGCAAGCCGGCATAATCGCGTCCGGCAAACCAGATGGACGACCAGCTCTGGATAACGCCCAGGCGGAAGCCGTTGGGATGTACCTTTTGACCCACAATCCTCTCCTTTGCCGCCCGCAACCCGGGCGGAACTTTTTATCCGGCTATGGTCAACTCAATATGGCAACTACGCTTGCGGATACGCATCGCGCGGCCGCGCGGTCCACTCCAAAAACGGTTGAGTGTCCGCCCTTCGTTCACCATAATCTCCGATACCAACATCTCATCCGTGTCAATCCGTTGGCGCGTTTCTGACGCCGCGTGATTGGCATTGGCAACCGCTGAATCCAGCAGCTTGCGCATCGGTTCTGCGCAGCCCTTCACCGTGAAGCGAAGGGTATCGCGTGCCGCAGCAACTTTCTTGCCGCGAATCAAATCGGCTACCAGACGCACTTTGCGCGCTGACATTCCCAAATTACTCAATTTCGCTACTGCCATAGCCATGGTCTGCACTCCTGTCCCGGGTCGAGCCGGTTATTTCTTTTCGCCCGCATGACCGCGGAACGTGCGCGTCGGCGCAAACTCGCCCAGCTTGTGGCCCACCATGTTCTCAGTCACAAACACCGGTATGAAAGCTTTCCCGTTGTGAACGGCGATTGTCAGCCCGACCATATCGGGGAGAATCGTCGATCGCCGAGACCAAGTACGAACCACACGCCGGTCGCCGGTGCTTTGTTGTTTGTGCACCTTCTCCAACAGCGGGACGTCGACGAAATAGCCTTTCTTCAACGAACGTGCCACAGTGTCTTCTCCTTAGTAGTCAACCGGCCGCTGCCGGTTCTATGCATTCCGCCGACGGATGATATACTGGTTGCTTCGATTCTGTTTCTTGCGCGTCTTATAACCCTTGGTCGGTTTGCCCCAAGGGGTCACCGGGTGACGACCGCCGGAGGTACGGCCTTCGCCGCCGCCATGGGGGTGGTCGACCGGGTTCATGACCACGCCGCGCACTTTCGGGCGGCGTCCGCGCCAGCGGGTATTCCCGGCCTTACCGCGGTTGATATTGGCGTGTTCTTCATTACCCACGACCCCGATGGTGGCACTGCAGTCGCTGAGGACGCGGCGCATTTCACCAGAGGGGAGGCGCAAGACCACAAAACGGCCCTCTTTGGCTAACAACTGGCAACCGATACCGGCCGCGCGCGCAATCTGGCCACCCTTGCCCGGGGTCAATTCCACATTGTGGACGTTGGTACCGAGGGGGATCTTTGCCAGAGGCATGTTGTTTCCAACTTCAAACTCCGAGGTCGGGCCGCTCATAATCGTACGACCTACGGTCAAGCCGTTCGGTGCGATGATGTAGCGCTTTTCGCCATCGGCATACGCAACAAGCGCGATACGCGCCGTGCGATTGGGATCATACTCTATCGCGGTAACCTTTGCGGGAATACCGGCTTTGTCACGACGGAAGTCAATGACGCGGTATTGCCGCTTATGTCCGCCGCCTCGGCGACGCATGGTAATGCGGCCCAGATTGTTACGGCCACCCGAACTCGGGCTTGGCTCAAGTAGGTTCCGCTCGGGGGCCTTCTTGGTCAGACCCGAAAAATCGGCCACCGTCATCTCGCGTCGCGAGGGTGTGTATGGCTTAAAACGTTTCAATGGCATGTACGGCGGTCTCCGTTAGATCAGCTCAATCGTATCGCCAGGACGCAACGTCACTATGGCTTTCTTCCAGGCGGGGCGGCTTCCCGTGCGTCGAGTTCCCGCCACCATCTTACGCTTGCCCATGCAGTTCATGGTATTCACGCTCACAACTTTCACCTTCGGGAAAATCGCCTCGATGGCCTCGCGGATCTGCGACTTATTTGCCTTCGGGGCTACGCGGAACGTGTACTGATTCGCCTTGGCCAGCTGAATCTGTGATTCTTCGCTGATCAGCGGGGCTTTCACGATCTTGTGGGCTTCCACACTCATGACAAACGTTCCTCCAACTTCGCTACCGCCTCTTCCAACACGACTATGCGGACCGCGCCGATTACATCGAGCGCATTCACATCCGCAGCCGTGCGAACGGTCACCCGCTCCATATTTCGAGCAGACAACACGGCGTTTTCGTTCAATTCCGGCAAGACAAACAAGGTCCTGCGTCCTTCGGGTGCCACGAGGGCTACCATCGCAGCAAAAGGCTTGGTCTTCGGGGCGTCCACGGTCAGTCCTTTCAGGACGACCAGCCGCTCACCGCGAACCCGGTCACTCAACACCGAGCACAAGGCCTGGCGTCGCGCGCGGGACGTGATTTTCTGGCGATAATCACGGGGCTCCGGGCCGAAGATAATACCACCACCGCGCATGTGCGGCTCACGCGAACTACCCTGACGGGCGCGACCGGTGCCTTTTTGACGGAAGGGCTTGATGCCACCACCGCTTACTTCAGCGCGCGTCTTGGTCTTGTGGGTACCTTGGCGTTTGGCGTTCTGGAATCCCACGATGACTCCGTGTACGAGGATTTCGTTATCGGGCGCATCGAAGATGGCGTCATTGGCCTGGACTTCCCCAAGCACACTGCCATCGGTACTGATAAGTTTCAAGGATGCCATGATTATTTGGCTCCTTTCTTGCGGCTTTTCACCGTGTGCTTCACAACCACAAAGCCACCTTTGGCTCCAGGGATCGATCCGCGCACAACGATCAAGTTTTTCGTTGGGTCTACGTCGACCACTTCAATGTTCTGTATGGTCTGTCGAACATCGCCCATGTGACCGGGCAGTCGTTTGCCCTTGATCACCTTGGAAGGGTCGGCACTCTGACCAATCGAACCGGGTGCGCGATGGAACATAGAGCCGTGGGTGCCAGGACCGCCAGCAAACGAGTGCCGACGCATGACGCCTTGAAAGCCCTTGCCCTTGGTGGCACCCGACACATCAACACGGTCACCCGCTTTGAATATATCGCTGCGCACTTCATCGCCCGGCTTGAGTTCGTCCGAGGTCTCGACGCGAAATTCGCGCAGGAGACGCTTGGTCTCGACCCCTGCCTTGGCGAAATGGCCTCGGGCAGGTTTCGTGCATCGCGTTTCCTTGACGGTTCCAAAACCCATCTGAACGGCCTCATAGCCGTCGTGTGCTTGCGTTTTGCGTTGGACAACCGCACAGGGTCCCGCCTCGAGCAAGGTCACGTCTATCCAACGGCCTTCCTCGGTGAAGATGCGGGTCATGCCCAGCTTACGCCCCAACAATCCATTCACCATTTTGGATCATCCTTACTGCCTATGGTGTTTCGGCACTCGCACAGGGAGCTATCCCTGCACCGCCACGCGCACCGCCCTAGGCCGGGCGGCACTGGCGCAGCTATTGCTTAATTTCCACATCCACGCCCGCGGGTAGCACGAGCTTCATCAGCGCGTCAACCGTCGAGGGACTCGGATCGAGAATGTCTATAAGACGCTTGTGCGTCCGCGACTCAAATTGCTCACGCGACTTCTTGTCGATGTGCGGCCCACGGAGCACCGTCCATTTCGACTGGTCAATCGGAAGTGGAATCGGACCTTTTACGCCCGCGCCCGTCATTTGGGCGGCCTTCACGATTTCAGAGGTCGACTGGTCGAGCAAACGGTGGTCGTACGCCCTGAGCTTGATGCGTATCTTATGGCTTGCAGCCATCGGTATTCTCCATTCCTAAGTGCGAGGTGGCTTATTCGATCACTTTGCTTACGACGCCGGCACCAACGGTACGACCGCCTTCGCGAACGGCGAAACGCAACTCTTGATCCATGGCGATGGGCATAATGAGCTCCGCCGTGATCTTGATATTGTCGCCCGGCATGACCATTTCCACGCCTTCCGGCAGATCCATCTTCCCCGTCACGTCCGTCGTACGG
>CAIZGN010000568.1 GCA_903932505.1 Candidatus Hydrogenedentota bacterium | reverse complement strand
CCGTACGACGGACGTGACGGGGAAGATGGATCTGCCGGAAGGCGTGGAAATGGTCATGCCGGGCGACAATATCAAGATCACGGCGGAGCTCATTATGCCCATCGCCATGGATCAAGAGTTGCGTTTCGCCGTTCGCGAAGGTGGCCGCACCGTTGGTGCCGGCGTCGTAAGCAAAGTCATTGAATAGCAGGTAAATAAGCATGAGAGAACAAATCACACTGCAATGCACCGAATGCAAGCAACGCAACTATACGGGCATGAAAGACAAGCGCAAGAAGCCCGAACGGTTGGAGTTGAAGAAGTTCTGTAAGTTCGAGCGCAAGCACACGGTACACCGCGAAACGCGCTAGACGCGAGCGGTTACTTTTTGCTATAATCCCAATTCGTTTTCCCGCAGGCCAGTAGCACAATGGCTAGTGCAGCGGCCTCCAAAGCCGAAGGTTGGGGGTTCGAGTCCCTCCTGGCCTGCCACTTTTTGTCTTACGATTGGGTGATTGCGCGGGGCACCTTGCGGTGCCCGGCGGCATCCAAGGAAACACTGGGTCCAATACGTGCCGAGGTAGAATCATGGCCAAGACCGTGGCAGTTGAAGAAAAACCGGGAATCGTTGACCGGGTTTGGGGTTTTGGGACGGATGTCGTCGCTGAGCTTAAGAAAGTGTCCTGGCCTTCCTTGGAAGACTTGAAACTCTCCACCAAGGTGACCCTGTACATGCTCGGCATCATGGCGATTGTCACATTCGTGTTTGACAAAATCTTTGAGATTGGCATTTTCACCCTGCTGAACTTGGTTTCCTAAGGGGAGTTGAATCCTGTGACTGAAGAACCTATCGAAGTATTGGACGGCGATGCGCCTTTAGCCGACGACCATCATTTGGCGTTGCGTCCGGTGCCGGAGGACGGTATTCCGCGGCGTTGGTACGCCCTGCATGCCCATTCCGGCCAAGAGGCCAGTGTGCGCCGCATGCTCCTTATGGGTTCGGAAAAGTTGCCCGAGGTCGACATGATTGTCAATGTGCTCGTCCCCATGGAGCGCATTACGGAAATGCGTCCCGGCGGCAAGCGCACCGCCCAGCATAAGTTTTTCCCCGGATATGTACTCGCACAGCTGCCGTATCATCCGGAGAACTATCCCGAACTCTGGCAGTTGATTAAAGAAACACCCGGCGTCACCGGCTTCATTGGCAGCCGAAACGCCCCGGTGCCCCTTGAAGATGAAGAAGTCCATGCAATCATCCAGGTATTGCGTGGAGAGCGCGAGCGGCCCAAGCCCAAAATGGCGTTTGATGTCGGCGAGCGCGTGAAAATTATCGAAGGTCCGTTTGCGAATTTCCTCGGAAAAATTGACGAAATGAATCCTGAGCGGGGCACGCTCAAGGTCATGGTGGAAATATTTGAACGGTTGACCAGTATTGAAGTCGAATCTTGGCAAGTAGAGCAAGTGTAACGGAGAAAGAATCCCATGGCACTGAAAGGTAAAGGCAAGAAAGAAATCAAGGCGCTTGTGAAGTTGCAGGTGCCGGCCGGCGCGGCCAACCCTGCACCGCCCGTGGGCCCTGCCCTCGGTCAGCACGGCGTCAATATCATGGATTTCTGCAACCAGTTCAACGAACGCACCCGCGATCAGCAGGGCCTCGTGATCCCCGTGGTCATCAGCGTCTTCGACGACCGCTCCTTCACGTTCATCACCAAGACCCCGCCCGCGCCCGTGCTGCTCAAGCGCGCCGCAAAGCTGGCGAAGGCCTCCGGTGAACCCAACAAGACCAAGGTTGGAACCGTGACTGACGCCCAGATCGAAGAAATCGCCAAGATCAAGATGCCCGATCTGAACGCCGGTTCCGTTGCGGCGGCTAAGAGCATGGTGCGCGGCACCGCCCGCAGCATGGGTCTCTTGGTCGAAGGTTAATCGCAAGCATCCAGCGCGGCCCTAGCCGCGTGACTGTACCATTTGAAGACTTTGCGGCTTTGAGCCGCGCAACCGTGGGAGGACGCCGAGCGTCCGTTGGAACCACAGGAGAATTATCCATGCCAGTTGCAAGTAAACGGGTACGGGCTATCCGTGCCAAGGTCGACATCACCAAGACCTACACCCTGTCCGAATGCACCACCATTATCAAGGAAAACGCCACCGCCAAGTTTAACGAAACTGTTGAACTGGCCTTCCTCCTCGGCGTTGACCCGCGCCACGCTGACCAAATGGTTCGTGGCTCTGTGTCCCTCCCCCACGGCACCGGTAAGGAAGTGCGCGTCGTCGTCTTCTGCAAACAGGAAGAACAGATTGCCGCTGCCTTGGCCGCCGGCGCTGTCGAAGCAGGAGCCGAAGATCTCGTCACAAAGATCACCGGCGGCTGGACCGATTTCGACGCCGCTGTCGCCGCTCCCGACATGATGGGCCAAGTCGGACGTCTCGGAAAAATCCTCGGCCCGCGCGGGCTTATGCCCAGCCCCAAGGCCGGTACCGTTACGCCGAACGTTGGGGACGCCGTCTCTGAAATCCGCAAGGGTAAAATCGAGTTCCGCGTTGACAAGAACGCCAACATCCACGTCCCCGTGGGTAAGGCCAGTTTCACCAACGAGCAGCTCGAACAAAACGCGACCTCCGTGCTTGCCGCCATCATCAAGGCGCGCCCCTCATCCTGCAAAGGGACCTATCTCAAGTCCTGCGCAATGAGCAGCACCATGGGCCCAGGCCTCAAGATGGACGCCGCGTCCATCACCGCTCAGTACCGCTAGTCCCCAACGCGGCCCTCCGGGGCCGCGTTGCTCTTTCTACTCCATCAAACCGACCATGAAGGAAACAGTTCCATGAGTCATCACGGTTATCTTTTTACCTCGGAATCCGTTACTTCCGGACACCCGGACAAACTGGCGGATCATATTTCCGACGCCATCCTCGACGCCATGCTTGAACAGGATCCCATGAGCCGCGTCGCTTGCGAAACTTTGGTCACCACCGGATTGTGCGTCATCGCCGGTGAAATCACGACCAAGGCCATCGTCGACATCCCCACCATCGCCCGCAAGACCATTCTCGATATCGGTTATCGCGGAGGCGACTCGGGCTTTGACGGCAATCAATGCGCCGTCATGGTCACCCTCGATCGCCAGTCCCCCGACCTCGCCAGGGGTGTTGACTCTTCCGACGATCACGAACAAGGCGCGGGCGACCAAGGCATGATGTTTGGGTATGCATGCAACGAATCCCCCGAATTGATGCCCTTCCCCATTGCGCTGGCCCACAAACTCGGCATCCGCCTGAAAAACCTCCGCGAGGATGGTACACTCCCCTGGCTGCAACCCGATGGCAAATCCCAAGTCACCATCGAATACGAAAACGGTGTCCCGAAGCGTCTGGACAACGTTGTTATCTCCAATCAGCACTCCCCGATCTGCGGCAAGCAGCCTTCCGCCGCCGAACTCAAGCAAGAGCACACGCAAATTCGCGAAGCCATCATCGACCAGGTCATCAAGCCCCTCCTGCCCCAGGAACTCGTCCAGGGCGAGGTGAAGTTTCACATCAATCCCACCGGTCGTTTCGTCGTCGGTGGCCCCCATGGCGACACCGGCTTGACCGGCCGCAAAATCATCGTCGACACCTACGGCGGCATGGGCCGTCACGGTGGTGGTGCCTTCAGCGGCAAAGACCCGTCCAAAGTCGACCGAAGCGCGGCCTACATGGCCCGCTATATCGCCAAGAACGTGGTCGCCGCCGGCTTGGCCGACCGATGCGAAGTCCAGTTGGCCTATGCCATCGGCGTCGCGCAACCCGTCTCCATCAACGTCACCACCTACGGTACCGGCAAAGTCGATGAAGGCAAGCTCAGCGGGATCCTCAAGGATCACTTCGACTGCCGTCCTGCAGCCATCATCAAGCAGCTCGACCTGCGCCGTCCCCAATACCTCAAGACCGCTGGCTACGGCCACTTCGGCCGCGAGGATCAGGGCTTTGGCTGGGAAAAGACCGACCAGGCCGACGCGCTTCGCAAGAAAGCGGGCCTCTAGGCCGCTGTCCCCCCGGAGCGGACGGCCTTGGCCGACTCCGCGTTTGCTGAAACTTCGGCCCCGTACAAGGCATGCTTTGGACGGGGCCGTTTTCTTTGTCACCGTCATTCGCAAGAAAAGGGAAGCCCCATGCAGCAGTTTTCGCTCGAAGGGAAAGTCGCCCTGATCACCGGCGCCAGTCGCGGCATCGGTAGGGCCATCGCCGAGTGTTTTGCGCGGCAGGGTGCCACCGTAATCCTCGCCTCCCGCAAACAAGCCGGGGTTGACGAAGCCGCCAACGCCATTCGCGCCCAGGGCGGCAAGGCGACCGCCATCGCCTGTCACACCGGACAATCCGCAGCCATCGAAGCCCTCTTTGACCGCATTCGCTCCGAATTTGGCCGACTCGATGTCCTCGTGAACAACGCAGCCACCAACCCCTACTTCGGCCCCGTCATCGATGCACCCGAAACCGCTTTCGACAAAACCTTCGACGTCAACTGCCGAGGTTACTTCTTCGTCGCCCAACATGCTGCCCGGCTCATGCTTGCCCAGCGGAGCGGCTCCATCATCAACATCGCCTCCGTCGAGGGCATTTCCCCCTCGCCGATGATGGGCATCTATTCGATGACCAAGGCCGCCGTCATTGCCCTCACAAAAACCCTGGCAAAGGAACTCGGCGGGGCCGGGGTGCGCTGCAACTGCCTGTGCCCCGGGCTTACCGAAACCCACTTTGCCCGTACCCTCATCGACACCCCCGAAATCCACAAGTACCAGATACAGCGCACGCCCCTGCGTCGCCACGCACAACCCGACGAAATGACCGGAGCAGCCCTCTACCTCGCCTCAGAAGCCTCCAGCTTCACCACCGGGGCCGTCATGGTCTGTGACGGCGGCGCAATCGCCTGAACGTCGCACAACAAGGAACACCGCATCCTATGCAAGACGAGCACGAACGATTTATGGGATACGCCCTGCGCGAGGCGCAGCGGGCCGCAGAGGCAGGCGAAGTGCCGGTGGGTTGTGTCATCGTATCCGAAGGCCGTCTCATTGCTAAAGCCCACAATCAGCGGGAGACCCTGCAAGATCCGACCGCCCATGCAGAAGTCCTCGCCATCACCGCCGCCGCCGCGAGCCTCGGCAGTTGGCGACTCGAAAAAACCCGCTTGTACGTGACACTCGAACCCTGCCCCATGTGCGCAGGGGCCATCATCCTCGCAAGGATCCCCGAGGTCTATTTCGGTGCCTCCGACCCCAAAGCCGGTGCCTGCGGAACCCTCATGAATCTCCTCGATGACACCCGCCTGAATCATCGCGCCACGGTCTTCCCCGGATTGATGGCGGACGCCTGCGGTGCCCTGCTGACGGATTTCTTCCGCGCGGTACGTGGAAGAAACAAACCCGATACGCTTGGCTCACCCAACTGAGGCAATCCCGCGCATCATGATTGCGAAGATTCAGGAATAGAAAAATCTTCGGGATGCTGCGACTGCAGACGCTGCCAAAGGTAGCTTTTCAGGCGCAGCCGCAGCCGGGCGTCCAGACACAAGAAACGAAGGCCGATATCGCGACTGCCACTGTCATCCGTATAACCGGGGTTCACATGGGCGACTTCGGCGAGCACGGTCTCCGGCGCAGAGCCGCCGGGCAGTGTGAAGATAAGGTCGAGTGTGTCCCCTTCTGCCAACGGCGCCCCGGTGCGAACCTGCATGCCACCCAGACTCATGTCATTGACCGGAGCCCAATAGGCCCGGGGGTGTACATGGTGCTTCAGTTGCACCGCAAAGTCCCCCGGAATTCGCCACCAGGACCGGTGGGTCTGCCGCATGGGATTAAGGGAATACCGCAACAAAAGACTCCCGCCATCTTCCTCGGAAATCTGAGCCACCGTGGCATCATACGCGGTATAGCCCTCGTCGTCATAGAACTCGATGGAGGCGCACATGCCCTCCATGGGAATATCCCCTAGCGGAAAACGGAACCGGACAAACTCTTCACGTATCTCCAGAATGTCACAGTAGAAGCGTTTTCCACGGAGCGCCACCATCCCGGCGGCCCCTACTGCAAATTGCATGGCTGGCATACACCATTCCCTTTCATTTTGTGGATTTTCCTTCCCCCATTTTAACACATAACTGGAAAATTAGCGGGCACCCGCATAGACCGCCTTCAGCCGTTCCAAGCCCTCCCGGATGCTCACCTGCGGCTCGTAGCCCAAGTCCCGCCGGGCCGCCGAGATATCAAACCAGTGGGCCGTGGCAAGCTGCCGCGCGACAAAACGTGTCAGTGGCGGTTCGTCCATTCGCCCCGTCACCGTGTGGTGCAACTCAAACAAGGCCCCCAACGCATAGGCCGCCGCCGCCGAAATGCGCCGACGCACGGGCGGCGCACCCGCCGCCGCGAGCAAGCCGTTAAGCAGCTCCTCCAGTGGCATGGGCTCGCTGTTGGTGATGAAGTACGCTTTGCCCGCGCAAGCTGCGCCCGGGGAAAGTCGCTCCGCCGCGAGCAGATGCGCCATCGCCGCATTGTCGATATAGGTGGAATCAATGCGGTTGCCCGGCGCGCCTACCAGACGCAGCGTACCCGCTTCCGCCCGCTCCACGATGCGCGGCATCAGGCTCCGGTCTCCCGGCCCCCAGATGAGGTGCGGACGCAACGCGACCGTTGAAAGCCCGTTTTCATTCGCCGCAAGTACCATGCGCTCCGCCTCGGCCTTGGATCGGGAGTAGTGGCACAAAAAGCGCCGGGCGTACGGCATGGACTCGTCGGCCCCCTCTTCATCGCGACCGTCAAAGACCACGCTGGGGGTGCTGGTGTACACCAGACGGGGAATTCCCTCGCGATGGCACGCTTCCAGCACATGCGCCGCGCCTGTGACATTGACCCGGTAATAGCTCGCATACGAACCCCAAGCGCCCACCTTGGCCGCCGTATGAAAAACCGTGTCGCAACCTTTGGCGGCATGCAACACCGCGTCCCGGTCGGTAAGATCGCCCAACACGGTTTCCACGCCAAGAGCTGCCAGCGAGGGAGACTCCGCCCGGGTCAGCACACGCACATCAAAGCTGCGTTCATGCAGCAGCCGGACAATGGCCCCACCGAGAAAGCCGCTTCCGCCCGTCACCAGAACTTTCATGGCAGACGCTCCGTGGCCCATTCCGCCAGCTTTTCCCGGAAAATCTTGGCGTTATGCCGGATGTCCACCGGAAAAGCCGGGTGAAAAAGAATCGTGCGGATGGCCTTGGTGCGCGGATTGGCCGCGCCAATCTCCAACAGTTCCTCGCGCACCGTTTCATTGTCCATGCGGGCATCGCGACGCTTTTCCACACACAGCACCGGCACAGTCTCCCCCGCCCGCAAAACACCCACAAGCGCCGTTCGCTGCACCGCCGGATGCTCGTTAAAGACCCGTTCGCACGCGACGGAGAAGAGGATGCCCTCGGAAGTTTCAACCCGGTGCGATTTTCGCCCGCACATCCAGAGCTTACCCTCTGCGTCCAGATAGCCGATGTCGCCCATGCGATGGTAAAGCCGTCCTTCGGCATCCCACATTTTGGCCAGCACCGTCGATTCAGGACGGTTGTAGTACATCGGGGTTACCACAGGCCCGCAAACCACGATCTCGCCCGCCTCGCCGGACGGCTGCCGCCAGTCCGCCGTATATTCAGGAACAGCTGCGTCCGTGATTTTCATGATGGAAACTTCGATGCCGCGCACCGGCCTTCCAACGCACACGCCCGCACCTTCCGCAGTGAGCCGGGCTGTCTCACGGATTTGCTCGTGATGCGAAATGAAAGCCACCGGCAAGGCCTCCGTAGCCCCGTACGACGGAAGAATCTGCGCGTCCGACTCCAGCATAGTGGCAAACCGCGCAAGAGACGCCGGTGTGGCCGGTGCGCCGGAGGAGACCACGCGTTTGAGGGTCGGCAGCCGGACATCGTTCGCCTCCCCGAAACGGCCTACCCGCTCAATCAGGGCGGGCGAGGCAAACATGTTCGTGGTCTTGAAGGTCGTAATGGCATCGATAATGCCGCGCGGATCGGCCTGCGCGGGGCGTGTGGCGTCCATATCAGGAATCACGGCGGCCATGCCCAGCGCCGGGCCAAAAAGTGCGAACAAGGGAAAGGTCGCCAGATCGAGTTCCCCGGGTTTCACCCCGTAGTCCTGCCGCAACGATTCAATCTGCGCCTCAAAGATGCCGTGGGTGTAGACCGCGCCCTTGGGCGGGCCCGTGCTGCCGCTCGTAAAGAGAATCGCCGCCATGTCGTCCGGTTCCGCATGCACCGGGACAAAGGGCGCGTCAATATCCCGCCGAAAGCTTTTCAGCGGGATGCCAAAACCCGGCAGCCAGAAACCCGCAACCACCCGGATGCGGATCGTCTTCTTACCCCAACCCAAAATCATTCGCGCAAGATGCGCCTTGGGAATCCCGATAAAGGCCGTCGGCTCCGCCTCGGCGATGCAGGTCTTCAGGCTCTTCACGCCCATGCCCGGGTCGATCAAAATCGGTATCGCGCCGGTCTTGAAAAGCGCAAACGTCAGCGCGAAGAAGTCAAAACCCGGCGTCACCATGAGCACTGTCCGCACACCGGGGCCAATGCCCAAGCGAAGCAGGTTATGCGCCAGACGGTTGCTCGCATCCTCGAGGGTGTGCAGCGTGTGAGGCAGGTAAATGTACGAACCCGCCTCAATGGCGCCCTGCACCACCACGGACAAATGCTCCGGATGTTGCCGGGCTGCCTCGGCGAGGTGTCGCGCTATGTTCGTGCTTTCATGTGCCATCGTCGAATGAGCCAATATGCGACATCCTCCGGGATTTCGCGCGGAGTGCCGGGGGGACTATGCCCCGAAACCTAATACCGGACATTTACAATCTTCTTCTTCTCCCAAGACTCAATGCACGCCTCAATAATCTTCTGGGCACGCAGGGCTTCCTCGCCACTGCCGTCAATCTTGGCGGGCGCGACTTTCTTCGTGTTCTGTTCGAGCCACACATGGATGCGGTCGGCAAAGGTTTCACCGAAGTTCGTCATGCCGCCCAGATGGTGGTAATGTTCCTGTTCACTCGAAGACCGGCTGTAGTAGGTCACTTCCTCGCACGCCTCTTCAATGACAAAGCGTCCCTTGCTGCCCGTCACCTCGCAACGCTCAAGGCCAAACCCGGCCCCCGCGTCGTAGCTGCCCGTCAGATGCCCCACCACGCCGTTCGCAAAAAGCATGTTGGCCTGCAGATTCGACCAGCACTTGCGCTGCTTGTTCTCCCGGGTTTTGCCCTGCAGAAAGAAGGCCTGCACACTCGTCACGTCGCCGCAAAAATAGCGCATCACGTCGATCGAATGCGGATGCAGCGCGCGGACGTGGAAATGCGGCGCTGTTTCATTGGGATTGTCAATCCACATGGTCATGTTGATGATATGCAGACGCCCCAGACGCCCTTCCGTAACCCACTTCTTCGCCAAACGCGCCGCCGGAGTAAAGCGATGATTCAGATTAACCCCATAGCGCAGATTGTTCTTCTTTGCCAGGGCCACCATCTTCAGGGCTTTGGGCACTTCATTCGAAATCGGCTTTTCGCCAAGCACCGGAATGCCACCCGCCAACAGCTCCATCGTGGGGGTATAGTGATCGCCGCCGTTTTCCTTTCCGGCGGAACACATGCTGGCGCAATCGATCTTGATGCCGGATTTCAGCATGTCCTTGATGCTGTAGAACGCACGCGCGCCGTAGGCCGCCGCAGCCGCGTCCGCCTTCTCCTTGATAATGTCGCAAACCGCCACGATCTTCGCCAGCGGATCCTTCGCATAGCACCGGGCGTGTAAATTGCCGATATTTCCCATTCCAACGATTGCTACTTTCAAAGCCATGGCATCCTCCGTTCAATTGGTTAGCTGGAAATCGT
>CAIZGN010000567.1 GCA_903932505.1 Candidatus Hydrogenedentota bacterium | reverse complement strand
TCGGCGCATCGCGCTTTACCACCAAGATGGACATCATCCGTCCTGCCATACGACAGTTTCTGACCGACCCCAGCGCGGTCTTGGCTGGCTTCCCACAGGCAGGAATGGCTCACAAGCGGGCAACTGCGTAAGTCCTAACCGAGTCCAACGGAGCCACACCTGCAAGCCAGTGCGTATGGGTAGGAGACGAACAGGCGCTTAAACGCACCGTAATACAGGAACAAGCCTACGTGGACGATTGGCTTGACCAAAATGGTACAGGATAGGGGCATGGCAGCGTCAGGACTGACCATGGTTCACCCCCGCAAAACCCGGTGCAAAGTCTGACCCTCACCGCACGTAAAACGGACGGTCGGAACGATGAAACGGCCCTACGGGTCTCGCCCCGGCGAGAAGGTGCCCACCGCATCCCGCAGGGTCGAAGGATTCCCCACGAAGCCAAGGCCCGGTGTAATGATCGGGATATGCTGACATGGGGACGGTTCTCTGGACGGTAGGGGTGTAAGTAGGAGTCAACATGTCATGAGCACGGCAACTCCGCCAGTGTATGAATGGAACACCTTGCCTTGGAAGCAGATTGAGCGCCGGGTGTTCAAGCTCCAAAAGCGTATCTACCAAGCCTCACAGCGTGGCGATACCGCCACGGTACACCAGCTCCAACGATTACTGCTCAGGTCGTGGTCGGCCAAGCAATTAGCCGTTCGGCAGGTGACGCAGGATAACCAGGGCAAACGCACAGCGGGCATTGATGGTATCAAATCGCTCCCCCCGCCGCAGCGTCACGCGCTGGCCGCTTCCCTTTCTCCCCACCATCCTGCGAAACCTACCCGCCGGGTCTGGATTCCCAAACCCGGCAACCCCACGGAACAGCGCCCACTAGGAATCCCCGTCATGCGCGACCGCGCCACACAGGCGCTGGTCAAGCTCGTCCTTGAACCCGAATGGGAAGCGCGTTTCGAGCCGAACAGCTACGGCTTCCGCCCCGGACGGTCAGGTCACGACGCCATCGAAGCCATCCGCGCTTGCACTCGTCGGCAATCCAAGTACGTCCTCGATGCCGATATTTCCAAATGCTTCGACCGGATTAATCACCAGGCACTTCTTGCCAAGCTCGCAACCTTTCCTACCCTCCGTCGCTGCATCCGACGCTGGCTGCAAGCCGGTGTCATGGATGGGTCAGACCTATTTCCCACCACGGCAGGCACGCCCCAAGGGGGCGTCATCTCACCCCTTCTCGCCAATATTGCCTTGCACGGGATGGAAATGATGATCCAGGCGGCCTTTCCGCACCACACGGTTGACGGGCGCAAACACGTAACACCGCACCTGATCCGGTATGCCGACGACTTTGTCGTCTTGCACCCGGAACGGGCCGTCATTGATGCGTGTTACAACCACATCACCACCTGGTTACGTGACCTCGGCCTAGAACTCAAGCCAAGCAAAACCCGCATCGCTCACACCTTACATCCCACCGACGGGCAGGTGGGTTTCGACTTCCTGGGCTTCCATGTGCGCCAATTCCTCATCGGAAAGACGCATGCGGGCAAAACACCGGGATGGCGACCCACACGGCTAGGTTTCACGACCCTCATCACCCCCAGCAAGACGGCATTCCAACGCCACACCCAGGCGCTTGCCCACATCATCCACCAGCATCAAGCAGCACCACAGGCAGCGCTCATCCATCACCTCACCCGCGTGATTCGAGGCTGGACGGCCTACTACGCCACCGTCAACGCCAGCCATGCCTTTACGGTCATGAGTCATCGCACCTACCAGAAGCTGTGGGCGTGGGCGCAACGACGCCATGGGAATAAGTCGCGAGGATGGATCGCGGAACACTACTGGCGACCATCACGCGGAAAGTGGATGTTTGCGACCCCAGAGGGGATGCAGCTCTACGCACATAGCCGCACGCGGACTCGGCGTCATGTGAAAGTGCAAGGGGCGAGAAGCCCCTACGATGGAGATTGGAGTTACTGGACACTACGGATGGGACGACACCCTGACGCACCACCACGGGTTGCCGCGATGGTACGTCGCCAAAAAGGCCGCTGTCCTCTCTGTGGGCTGTATCTGCGAAGCGAGGATATTGTGGAGGTTGACCACATCCTGCCACGAAGCCAAGGAGGCGATCATCGCCGCCGTAACCTGCACATTATTCATCGCCACTGCCACCATACAAAAACGGCACAAGACATGTCCGGTGCCGGACGAGGTACTGATGACAACAGCCAGACAACTGAGGAGCCGGATGAGGTTAACGTCTCATGTCCGGTTCTGAAGACGAGTCGGTTGGGTGACTGACTGGCTTAGTTTAACATCCTGTGTTCGGACTTCTGTGTTCGGAATCGCGATTTTTTTTCGTGGGTAGGGGCGGCTCGCGAGCCGCCCCTCCTGACGCGCCGCTACGACTGCGACGGCTCATCAACGGACAAGCAACCGATTGTCCTACCGCAAAAGGCACGCTGTCCGGCACCGCTCGCCGGGGGGCTGAAGCCCCTGGCTAGATTCGACGAAGGCCGCTGAAGCGG
>CAIZGN010000566.1 GCA_903932505.1 Candidatus Hydrogenedentota bacterium | reverse complement strand
GGCGCCGGACGTTCGAGGGCGGACGGGCTGAGAATGCCCCAACCCGGTCCCCGCGAGACTCAACATGCTGCCGCGAGGGTGCAACCGGCGGGCGGTGCGGTCATGTATCAGCAGTGGCGCGACCTGCTCTTCCTGCATTGGGAATATCCCGCGGCTGCGATCCAAGAAACCCTCCCGGAGGGGCTGTTCGTGGATACCTTCGGCGGGACGGCTTATCTCGGCATCGTCCCATTCTTCATGAGAAACAGCCGACCGCGCTTCCTCCCGGCCGTGCCCGGCCTTTCGAATTTCATGGAGCTGAACTTGCGGACCTACGTGTATGACCGGTCAGGCATACCTGGTGTGTGGTTCTATTCGCTGGACGCCAATCAACCGCTGGCTGTTGAAATTGCCCGCCGCATTTTTCACCTGCCCTATCGACACGCGAAGATGAGATCAAACCGCACCGTGAACGGGAGCATTCATTATGAATCCACGCGTATCGGCGCCGAGGCTAAGGGCGCAACGTGCATCTTTGAATACCTTCCCGGCACGGAGTTGAGCACCGCGGAGGCTGGTTCCCTGGAATTCTTTCTGATCGAGCGATACCACCTCTATGCGAGCGCGGGGGGTGCACTCTGGCGCGGGACGGTGATACATAACCCGTATCCTCTCCGCCGCGCGGAGGTGACGGTGTGGGGAAAACAATTCTTGACGCTTAATAGCTTCACCTCACCCGGTCGTCCGCCAGATCACAGCATCATGTCGCGAGGCGTGGACGTGGCCATTTCTCCCCTCGAACAAGTTCGAAAGGTCTCGGATCCCCAGCTGGTCGAGATGCCCAACCCTAGGCATCTTGGCCCAGAACATCCCGGGTGAAGCATTGCGAGTTCAGGCCGCCACGCCCAAGTCTTCCAGCAGCAAGCGCGCGCTAATGCGGGCGGATTCGAAGATGACGGGCAGGCCGCTGCCGGGATGCGTGCCACCCCCGACGAGGTACATCCGGTCGAATTCCTCGAAGCGATTTTGCGGACGCAGGTGCAGCATCTGCGAAAAGCTGTGCGCCAGGTTGAAAGTCGCGCCGCGATACACGTCTACCTTGCTCTCCCAATCCGCCGGCGTCACCACGCGTTCAAAGCGGATCCGCTTCTCGATGTCCGTGATGCCGAGTTTCTCAAGCTGGCGCAGGGCCACGCCGCGATATCGGGCGCGCTCCTTGGTCCAATCCACGTTAGGATGCTGATGGGTCACCGGCAGCAGCACATACAGTGCGCTATGCCCCGGCGGCGCCATGGTGGCATCGGTGCGCACCGGGTTTTCGACATAGAACGAAGGGTCTTCCGACAACACGTGCCGTCGCTCAATCTCGTCTAGGTTGCGGCGATAATCTTTCGCGACGTAAATGTTATGGTGAGCGAGGTGATCGAATTTTCCTTCCACGCCGAGATACAACATGAACGTGGAACAGGAAAAATCCTTTTTCGCGACCTTCTCGTTCGTCCAGCGGCGGCGCAGATTATTGGGCACAAGCTTCGTGATGGCGCTGGCGAAATCGGCGTTCACCATCACGGAATCGGCGCGCTGCTCGCCCTGAGCGGTGCGCACGCCCACGGCGCGTCGGCCTTGAAACAGTATCTCCTCCACGGCGGTGTTGAGCTGGATTTTCACGCCGAGTTCCTGCGCCACGCGCACCATGTTACGCGAGATGGAATTGCAGCCGCCCGTCGGATGCCAGATGCCGTGCTCGTATTCGAGGAACGACAGGATGGAAAACAAACTCGGACACTGGAATGGCGACATGCCGAGATATTTTGACTGGAACGTGAACGCGAGCTGGAGCCGCGGGTCTTTGAAATAACCCGCCAACTCCGCGTGCAGCGACTTCCACGGCTTGAGAAACGGCAACACCATCAGCAGGCGCAGGCTGATCAAGCTCTTCCAACCGGGAAATGGCATTTGCAGGCAGGGCGCGAATTTCGCCAGCTTTACGCGGTTGTATTCCATGAACCGCCGGAAGCCCTGCCCGTCCGACGGCGATAACTTCGCGATCTCCGCCACCATACGTTCGAGGTCTGGTGTGGCGTTCAACTCCCCGCCCACGCCGAAGGTGATGCGGTATTGTGGGTCGAGCTTGGTCATCGGCACTTCCCTGTAAAGGTCGCGTCCGACTTCCTCGAAAATCTCCTGCAAGATTTGCGGATAAAGGAAAAATGTCGGGCCAAGATCGAAGCGATAACCATCGCCCTCGATAAGTGAAGTCCGCCCGCCCACACGCGGCTGCTTTTCTAAAATCGTGACATCCGCCCCAGCTTTCGCGAGCAACATGGCCGAGGCCAGCCCGCCCGGTCCTGCTCCGATGATGATGACGCGAGGCGACATGCTCAATGGTTAAACAAAATCGGCAATGGGAGCAAGGTTAGTCGCCCAAAAGAAAGCGCATCGCCCGCTTCAGTCCGGCAAGCGAAAGTTTTTGGGGCGGATATCGAAACGGCAGATCCAGCCAGGTCGCCCGCCGCAACACCGCGCGCTGATGTGAGAACACCTCGAAGCCCGCGCGCCCGTGATACGCGCCCATCCCGCTCTCGCCCAATCCGCCGAAGGGCAGTCCCGCGCCAATCATGTGCGACACGACATCGTTCACGCACGCGCCGCCTGACCGCGCGTCCGCCAGCACGCGCGCTTCCGTGGCGCGGTCGCGAGTGAACACATACAGCGCCAGTGGCGTGGGCCG
>CAIZGN010000565.1 GCA_903932505.1 Candidatus Hydrogenedentota bacterium | reverse complement strand
GTGATTGAGGACGGAACGATAGGAAAGTGGCGCGTAGCAAGCGGGGATACCTGTCAGCGGGGTGAACGCGGGCAGGAGTCAGAGTCCCAATAGTACCGAACGCGGGGAAGTATGTTGTACCGTGGAGAAGTGCGTTAGAGCAAAAGGCGCATCAGGGAAGTGGGGCAGGAAGGTTGATAGACAAAGGCAGGAGAGAGCAGAGATGAAAGTTGAAGCATCGCCAGTGTCGGAAACGACTAGACGAGATGCAAGCGCGCTGGGAAGCTCCATGCAGCGGAAATTCGCGCCAGCTCCAATCTGGACAGAAGCTATGTTGGCAGCTCTACAAACAGGAGTTAAGGGAGGCAAATGGCACAGTTTGATCGATAAAGTGTCGCGTCTTGAAACGTTAGGGCTGGGTTGGACGCAAGTCGAACGCAACGCCGGGGCGGCGGGAGTAGATCGGATGAGCGTGGAGCGATTCGCGCAAGCACGGGACTGCTACCTGGCCGAACTGGCGCAAGGGCTGCGGGACGGAAGCTATCGTCCGCAACCGGTAAGACGTGTGTATATACCCAAAGGCAAGGGGCAGCGCCCGCTCGGTATACCTGCTGTGAAGGACCGCGTAGTTCAGGCGGCCCTGAAATTGGTGATCGAGCCGATCTTCGAGCACGAATTCGAGCCAAGAAGCTTCGGCTTTCGGCAAGGTTTGGGCTGCAAAGATGCGCTGCGTGAAGTGGACCGGCATTTGAAAGCGGGCCACTTCTGGGTGGTAGACGCGGACCTGCAAAGCTATTTCGACACGATTCCCCACGCAGCCCTTCTCGCGAAAGTGGGAAAGCGGATTGCCGACGGTCGAGTGTTGGAGCTCGTTCAGCGATTTCTCAAGCAAGACATCATGGAAGACATGAAGCGTTGGACGCCGATGTCTGGCAGTCCGCAGGGGGCGGTGATCAGCCCTTTGCTTGCCAACATTTACCTTCACGAGCTTGACGTGGAAATGCGTGAGGCCGGGTTGGTGATGGTGCGATACGCCGATGACGCCGTGGTGTTATGTCGCAGTCGGGAGGAAGCGGAATCTGCGCTGGCCCGTATGCGTGCTTGGGTGGATGCGAACGGATTGACGCTCCATCCGGACAAAACCCATGTTGGGGATTGCCGGGTGGAGGGTCAAGGGTTCGAGTTTCTAGGATACCGGTTTGAAGCAGGGCAGCGTTGGGTACGCAAGAAAAGTCTGATGTCCTTGCGGGATAAGATCCGCATCAAGACGAAACGTAACGAGGGGAACTCTATCGCTTACGTGATTGCGTCTCTCAACCCGATTCTGCGGGGCTGGTACGGCTACTTCCAACATGCCCACCGGTTCACCTTCTCGTCAATTGACGGTTTTGTTCGCCGTCGATTGCGGGCGGTACTGCGCCGGCAGAAGCACCGACCGGGTCAAGGACGATGCCTACGCGATCATCAACAATGGCCGAATGCTTTCTTCGCCGACCTTGGGTTGTTCACGATGTCTGCAACCCCATCGCTTAGCGCGCCAATCCCGATGAGGAAACAGCTGACTGGAGAGCCCGTCGCGGGAGAACTGCACACCGGGTTCGGAG
>CAIZGN010000564.1 GCA_903932505.1 Candidatus Hydrogenedentota bacterium | reverse complement strand
CTGCCGATCAATTTGACCGCAAGACCAGTGAAGTCAAGAACCTGGGCGCACCGACGCGTGGCGTCATCGAAGTCAAAGCCCCGGCCGAGGCGGTAGACGACACCGCCACCAGCGATCAAATTTCCAAATACTGGGGCCGCTACAAGCTGGTCCTGGTCACTAATTTGCGCGACTGGCTGTTGATCGGCGAGCGCACAGGCCATCGCGTCACACTGGAGCGCTTCCGGCTGGCAACAGACGAAGTCAGTTTCTGGGCATTGGCAGCCCACCCCACCAAAACGCAGACCGAGTTGGGCGACCCATTTCAGGACTTTTTGGCACGCGTGTTACTACACAACGCGCCGCTGAGCGACCCACAAGACCTTGCTGCCCTGTTGGCCAGCTACGCACGCGAGGCACGCTACCGCATGGACGCGGCGGGCGAAGAAGCAACTCATCCGCTGGAGGCATTGAAGAAAAGTCTGGAAACAGCGTTGGGAATGACTTTTGCGGGCGACAAGGGTGAGCAGTTCTTCCGTTCCACTCTGGTGCAAACGCTCTTCTATGGCATGTTTGCCTCGTGGGTTCTGCGCCATGAAGCGGCGGCAGCGGACGAAGCGCCATTTGATTGGCGTACCGCGGCCTATGGCCTGCACGTGCCCATGGTGTCCGCCCTGTTTGAGCAGATCACGCTGCCCAGCAAACTCAAGGCGCTGGAACTTGCCCCCGTGCTTGACTGGGCTGCCGATGCGCTCAACCGTGTGGATGTGGAAGCCTTTTTCACCAAGTTCGAGATGCAGCGCTCGGTCCAGTACTTTTACGAGCCGTTTCTGGAAGCCTTCGATCCGGAGCTGCGCAAGCAACTGGGTGTCTGGTACACGCCCGAAGAAATTGTTCGTTACCAGGTGGCGCGCGTCGATCACTTGCTGCAAACCGAACTGGGTCTGCCCGATGGCTTGGCTGACCCCAATGTAGTTGTGCTTGATCCCTGTTGTGGCACGGGTGCTTATTTGGTCGAAGTGCTGCGTTCGATAGGCCAAAAATTCAAGGATCAAGGGTTCGATGCGCTCGCGGCTCACCAGCTCAAAGAAGCTGCCATGTCGCGCTTGTTTGGTTTTGAACTGTTGCCTGCTCCGTTTGTCGTGGCCCATCTTCAGATGGGGCTGTTGCTGCGTCAACTGGGTGCGCCCCTGCAAGGCGACGAGCGTGCGGGCGTCTACCTGACCAACGCGCTTAACGGTTGGGAGCCACCGCCACCTGGATCGCCGAAGGAACAGTTTGAACAATTCCCGGAAATTGCGCACGAACGCCAAGCGGCGGAGAAGGTCAAACGCGGCCAGCCTATTCTGGTGATTCTGGGGAATCCCCCTTACAACGGTTTTGCCGGGGCCAGCGTGTCCGAGGAGCGGGGTTTGAGCAATGCCTACAGGGTTGCTCAAACGGGACCACAGCCGCAGGGACAGGGCTTGAATGATTTGTATGTGCGCTTTTTCCGCATGGCCGAACGCCAGATTGCCGAACGCGCTGGACGTGGTGTGTTCAGCTTCATTACTAACTACTCGTGGCTTGATGGCCTGAGCCACACTGCCATGCGCGAGAGGTTCTTGCAGGTATTTGATCAAGTGTGGGTAGACAACCTGCACGGTAATCGCGGCATCTCCGAATACGCGCCTGACGGTCGATCAAGTGAAACGGTGTTCGCCATGAAAGGCAATTCTCCAGGCATCAAACTTGGCACCGCCATTGCAACGTTTCTGTGCAAGCCGGCGGATGCAGGCGACAAAAGGGGTGCTTCACTCTGGTACCAGGATTTTCAGGACTCACGCGCGGAGGACAGGCGACAAAGCCTGCTCAACTCGCTCGGCACTTTCAATGGCTACGTCAAAGTTGTCCCGCAAGTGGCATTGGGGCGGCCCTTCAAACCTTCGGTAACCAGTCATCACTACCTCGAATGGGCCCGTCTGTCAGAGCTGTTTCCTCACTCTTATCCCGGCGTCAAAACCAGCCGTGATGGGGCGTTGATCGACACGGATCGTGCCGCACTGGAGCGACGCATGACACGTTACTTCGACCCCAACGTCGACGATGCAGCTATCGCCAAGGAAACACCAACACTGATGGAAAGCACGAGTAGCTTTAACGCTGTCCACGGTCGCAAGGAGCAAATCCAGCGAGGCATGAAATTGGGTCAATTTGTGCGTTACTGTTACCGACCCATGGATGTGCGGCACCTCTTTTGGACACCGATTGGTAGCTTGCTGGACAGGAGCCGGCCAGACTACCTCGCTCAGGCATTTTCCGGCAATCAATTTATCGAAGCTCGGCAAAAGTTGCCGCAAGATCAGTTCGACCGTGGCTTTGTCACGTCTTGCCTGGCCGACAACCTGGGAAACGGCTTGTCAAACTATTTTCCCTTGTGGATTCGGGAGTCCCTGCAAAGCGCGGAGCCACATCTGATCGCCGAGCCCAAGATCAATCTCAGTGCGCAGGCGGAGAATTATCTGAGGACGCTCGGCGTCAATGAACAAAGTCTGTTTTTTCATGCGCTTGCCGTGATGAATTCACCTGCTTACAGGCGTGACAACGCAGGTGGACTGCGGCAGGATTGGCCGCGAATCCCCTTGCCACAATCGCGTGAAGTCCTGTTGGCCTCGGCTGCATTGGGGCGTGAAGTGGCGGTGCTTCTCGACACCGAAGTTTTGGTTCCTGGCATCACCAGCGGCGCGATTCGCGACGAACTCAAAACCATCGCCGTCGTCAGTCGGGTCGGTGGTGGTACGCTCACGGTCGCCGAATTCTCCCTCACCGCAGGCTGGGGCAGCGGTGGCCAGGGTGGCATCACGATGCCGGGCAAAGGCAAGACGGAGTCCCGTGCCAGTGAGCCGGACGAGCAATGCGCTGGCTTTGGCGCTGCGCCAACGCTCGACGTGTACCTGAACAACACCGCGTACTGGAAGAACATCCCGCAACCGGTGTGGGACTTCACCATCGGCGGCTATCAGGTGATCAAGAAGTGGCTGAGCTACCGCGAGCAGCGCGTGCTGGGGCGCGCATTGACGATGGCCGAGATCATGGAAGTCACCGCCATGGCCCGTCGCTTGGCGGCG
>CAIZGN010000563.1 GCA_903932505.1 Candidatus Hydrogenedentota bacterium | reverse complement strand
GTACTTCCTCGGCATCGTTACCCCAAGAACTCAAATACCAGTCGACAAATTCGCCGAATGCATCAGAATAGCCTTCCTGCAGTGCCCCCGACTCTCCCGCGTAAATAAAGTCCGGCACTATTGTACCTGTTACAGTATGCATAAACTCATGCGCAACAATATCATCTTGGATCATGCCCTCGATGGGAAACATGCCGAGAGCGACCCCGCACTGCTGATCCCACGTGGTTTGGGTCTCATAAATGGTCAACGGAAGATTTACTACACCGATATACGTTGACCCAAAGCCATCCCAGCCATCACGGGAAAACTTTTCCATAAAAAAGTTATAACAACCACCAAGTAGGTCGTACAGGTTGTCGGCTGCCGTTATGCCACAAGGTAGATCTCCCTCAAATCGAACTTCCAGATGCCGTAGATAATTTTGATATAGCGGAATAGACGGATCCGCAAATGCAGCCTGCCAGTCGCAGAAGCTTGCTCTTTCTGCGGCACTCCAAGAATAAAGGCTGTTGCCCGCGCTCCATAGCCTGCGGTCATCCAGCTTTGGGGTCAGGGAGTAATGGAACAGGACTTTTCCATCAGAGGCGTCCACCAGTATCGTTTCGCGCAAAGGTGAAGGAATCTCGCGGGCCGAGACGTTCGCTGCCCACACCAAGTGAATATCTCCAGATTCATCAAGAATCGCGGGCAAGTACAACGAGAGCACAGGGGCTCCAGACTTCTGAAATTCACCGGCCCCCAACCCCGGATTTAATCGCACCATTTCCTCGATGGCTCGCTCAACGGCATCGTCCGCGTTGATTGCGGGCGTCATGGAGACGCTGCCGTTTTCGAGCGCGGTTGTGTCGGTCAACACCTCGCTCATTACGCTGGGAACACCAAGCGCGCCGTTCATCTGCACTACAATCTGCGCGCCGAGTATGTCGACACCCTTGTATTGCTGCTGCAGGCGGACATAGCTGAGGCCATTATAATATTGAACGCTGACGGTTCGGAAGGTAATGCCGGGTTGGCTTACACCGAAGGCGGTCGCCTGCTCGGCCACAAAGGCCTTGGCGGCTGCATCCACCCCACCGGACTTGGCAGCCGACTGGCCCTTGAAAAATCCGCCCGGAGGCGCAAGCAGATAGCGCACCGTGCCGTCGGGGTTGGCATGAATCGACGCCCCCTCCGTACTCTTGCCCGGATGCAAGGCCCCGAGAAGGCGTGCCTTGGCCGCGGACTCCACCCCGGACGGAGCAGCCCATGCCGCTGTAACCAGGAACAGTGCAGTGGCGCCCGCAAGGACACCGGCAAGCCAACGGGTTTGACCCGTCCTAAGCCGTAAGAAACGCATCAATGTTCTCCTGTGTTTCGGGACCAGACATCCGCAGAAATACTACGAATAACCAATACCGCCGCGCACTGCGGCTCGTCACGAGTCAAACCGCACCGCTAGGTCCGCCCATCGCTCGGCCCGGCCCCGTTCACCTTTTCTTTTGCACCGTAAATGTTCTACCGCAAGCGGGGTGCCTTTGTCAAGAGAAAACCACTACGGTCATCATTCGTGTTTCGGCCAAAATATCACGCAACTACTTTTACCACAATGACTTACGGGATTCTTTCCGTCTTGGGGGCCCATTCGCCAGAATTACCAAAACGTGCTTTAGCCGCTTTTCCAAAGGCAGCGCCAGCCTGATCCATCTCGGCAACAATGTCCTCGAGTGATTTTCCGGCTCCGGACACACCGGCACGAATGACGTGCTTGCACTCGTTTGTGTCCATGAATCGAGCGGCATCCAACAAGCATTCGTGATCCTCGTCGGGGATTGCCATGAAGCCATGCTTGTCCGCGTGAATCAATTGGCCGGGTGCAATGCGACGGCCAAAGACCTCAACCTCACAGCCCAAGCGAACCGGCCAGCTGTGGGCATGTCCTACACAAAGGCGTCGTGCGAGTGCCTTGAACCCGGCACTGGTCATCTCGTCCAAATCGCGCACCGCACCATCGGTGATGGTACCCACGCAACCGAGCGCACGATGGATATTGGCGTTCACCTCGCCCCAAAAAGAACCTATGACCCTGGGCTTGTCGAGATCCTGCACCACGACAATTTTGGGGCCAGGCAAGGAGGCGATGTACCGGCGGTAATCGCTCCAGGCATTGGGGATCTCGCCCTTGTGTTTGCGGTTACTGGGCTCACAAACGACGGTAACAGCGTATCCCACCATGGGGCCCATTTGCGGCATGAAGTCGCGAGTTTCTTCGAGGTTAAACGCATCAGCGGCGGAATCGCTTTTTGTGATCTGTTCCCAACCGTTGTAAATGGTCGGGGTGTTCCAACGCTTGAGCTCCAGCAATTCGCCGTCATCCAAGGTGCGGTTCATGTGCGATACTTCTCCTGTGGGGCTTTCACTTTGCGGCGGTACAGACAAATGCATAGCGATTGGCGACTTTGGCCGCTGGTGGATGGGTGAGGGTAATCCGGGTCAACGTTTCTTCCTTGTGATTGTCCCTGCATTCTTTTTCGAGGCGCTGTGCAGTAAATTGGCCGGACTCAGCCCGGATTTCGAGAGGGCCTTCGGGACTGGCGATACGGGCGACCTGACCGTCAACGCTCACGTCCCGCCAAGTCATGAAGGTCTCCTCCACTTCGATCGGACTACCATCGGATTCATAGTTCGTTTCCATGCTCACCGTGCCATCGGGGTTCACGATAAAGCGTCGCTCGGCTCGCTTAAGCTCTGGCAGACCGTAAGCCTGTTCGAAG
>CAIZGN010000562.1 GCA_903932505.1 Candidatus Hydrogenedentota bacterium | reverse complement strand
TGGATCACCAACGGGCCTGATGCGGATGTCATTGTGGTCATGGCGAAGACCCCGCCGAAAATCCGGGATGGCAAAGAGATCCCGCAGATTACGGCCTTCATCGTCGAGACCAATACCCCGGGTTTCAGCGTTTCCAAGCGTTGTGATTTCATGGGGCTGCGTGGGCTTTCCAACGGCGAACTCATTTTCGAGGATGTCGAGGTGCCTGCCGAAAACATCATCGGCCAACCGGGACAGGGGCTCAAAATTGCCTTGACCACCCTGAACACCGGGCGTATCGGCGTGCCTGCGGCGGGAGTGGGCGGCATAAAGAACTTCCTGCGCGATGCGCGTAAGTGGACGACTGAGCGCGTGCAATGGGGCCGTCCGGTGGGCGAGCATCAGGTGATCGCGAAGAAGATTGCGAACTACGCGGCGGATGCCTTTGCGATGCAGAGCATTCTCAATGTCGTGTGCTGTTTTGCCGACCAGAAGAACGCCGATATCCGTCTCGAGGCCGCCGCAGCAAAGTATTTCTGCACCGAGCGCGTGTGGTCGGATTTGGATGATCTTATTCAGACCATTGGCGGACGCGGATTCGAAACGGCCACCTCCATGTATAATCGCGGCGAATATCCATACATGGTCGAGCGGGCCTTGCGCGACAGTCGTGTGGGCCGCATTTTTGAAGGATCCTCCGAGATCATGCACCTCATCATGGCGCGCGAGGCCATGGACACCCATCTAAGCCTTATGATGCCCATTCTCATGCCCAAGAAGAAGGACAAAGAGCGCAGTCTCGTCTCCCGACTTCTGGCCGCCGTGAAGTTCTATGCGGTGTGGTACCCCAAGACTTGGATGCCCGCCAGTCTCGATTTCAAAGTCAATCATTTGGGCAGCGATAATCGTTCCCATCTTTCCTTCGCCTCCAAGACCTGCAAGCGTCTGGCTCGGAAATTGTTCCACACTATGGCGGCGCACGGCCCCAAACTTGAGTATGAGCAGATCATTCTGAGCAATTTCGTCGATATCGGCGTTGACCTGTTTGTCATGAGCGCGAGTCTCGCCCATGCCGAGTCGCTGTTGGCTGCGAATCCCAGCGACACCACCCCAGATCAACTTGCAGACCTGTTCTGCCGGGGTGCCCGCGAGCGCATCGCCCAGAACTTTGCGGCGGTAGGAAAGAACCACAACAAACTGTACGACAAGACCGCCCGCAAGCTCATGGACGGGGAATTGGACTGGATGGTCACGGACGTCTACGCCGACCTCCCCCCCGCCTATCGGAACTACGCCGAAAACCAATATCAGGCACCGGCGAAAAAAGAATAATAGCCGCTTCATGGCTGACCGCTTCTCGCAGCGCAGACCTCCTGGTCTGCGCTCCTTTTTCATGTTTTGACCCTGCTGCGCAGCTTGGGTGCGGCCTTGGATCCCCTTTTCCTGATTGACAACGGTGAGCGGGTGTGCGATCATTACGACACGAGGTAACCGAAAGGGGTCGTCATGAAACATAGCCGTGGTATTCTGCTTGGCATTCTTGCCGAACAGGAAAAGAACATTCCCAGTGACTTGATGGCGCTTGCCGTTACGACTTGGCAAGCGAGTCTTGGTGACAAATCCCTTGCCGGTGTACTCCAAGACCAGAATCTTCTGAGCCCCGATGATATTGTCTCGCTCGAAGCCCGTGTGGATGCGCTGCTCGCCGAAAACGGAGGCCGAGCGGATGCGGCGTTGGCCGCGCTGGGCGGAGAAAACTGGCTTGAGGATCTCCAGCGCCTTTCAACGATGCCTATCGACCGAGAAGCCGGACCGGGCACCGTGCCCATGAGCGAGCCTCCTTTCCTCAGCGGGGAGGAGGGCCACCATTCGACCGTTGAAGAGACTCCGGGGCGCTATTCGTTGGTGTCCCATCACGCCAAGGGCGGCATGGGCCGGGTGCTGCTCGTGCACGATCACCACTTGCAGCGGGATGTAGCCTTTAAGGAACTGCTCCCCCGTCTTGATCAATCCACCATCGGGCAAGACACCCCGGTTCAGCACGTCTCCAACATGGCTGCTCGCTTTTTGCAGGAGGCGCGCATTACTGGTCAGCTTGAGCATCCCGCCATTGTGCCCGTCTATGAATTGGGACGCCGTCAAGATGGATCGCTGTATTACACCATGAAACTTGTGAAGGGGAAGACCCTGTTTCGCGCGGTGCGGGATTGCGCCAATTTGCAGGAACGTCTCTCCCTGCTGGGTAATTTTCTCGATCTTTGTCATGCCATTGCCTACGCCCACAGTCGGGGTGTCATCCATCGCGACATCAAACCCGGCAATATCATGGTCGGGCAATTCGGCGAAACCGTTGTGCTCGATTGGGGTTTGGCGAAGCTCGCGGGCGAGGAAGATTTCAATACCGATGACATCGAGAAGACCCTGCAAATCCTGCACGAGGGCGATGAATCGTTGCTGCCGAACACCGCCTATGGTCGCGCATTGGGCACACCGCATTACATGCCGCCTGAGCAGGCCGAAGGCCGTATCGACGAAATCGACACCCGTTCGGATATCTACTCCCTCGGTGCCGTGCTCTATGAGATTCTTTCAGGCACCACCCCCTACACCGGAAAAAGTACGAAGGAGATTATACAGAAGCGGCTGACCGAAGAGCCGGTTCCTTTGTTGACGGCCGTGCCAGATGCTCCCCCGGCGTTGGCGAGCATTTGCGAGAAGGCTCTGCAATTTGAGAAGGACGACCGCTACCAATCCGCCATTGAATTGGCCGAGGACGTGCACCGTTTCATTACGGGCAGCCTCGTCAAGGCCTACCAATACTCGATGCGCGAAGTGCTGGGGCATTTCTACCGGCGGCATCGCACGGTGCTGCACAGCGCGGGCGTGTGTGCGGTGGCGATCCTCGCGGTGGCAGTATATTCCTACATCAACATCCTTCAAGCCCGCGACCTCGCGGAACATGCCAATTACCGCAACCAGCTTTCGCTCACGCAGGCCTACATCGACCGACAGGACTACGTCATGGCCAACAAGACAGCCGATGCCACCCAGCCGAAGCAGCGCGGATGGGAATGGGGCTACCTGAAGAATCGCGCCAACCCCGATTTGTGGACGGTGGACACTGCTCCGGAGCGCGTCTGCATGGTGGCGCTCAACCCCGATGCGTCCCTTGTGGCCACCGTGACCTGCAAGGGCATCCTCCAGACGTGGGACACCGAAACCGGACAACTCAAGACCACCTTTTCGCCCGAGGCCCCTGTGCCCTATGCCAAGCCGGTGTTCAGTCCGGATGGCACCCTGCTCCTTGCCGCCGGACAGGACGACACCGCACGAATCTGGGATGTGGCGACCGGGAAACTGAAGCACAGCCTGAACGCCCATGCGGGCCAGGTGGTCTATGCCGCCTTCTCGCCCGATGCGCGCGAAGCGGCATCGGCCTGCGCGGATGGCTCGCTTCAATGCTGGGATGTCCAGACAGGAACGCCCCGCGACGCGATGAAAGCCTCCTCCGGCTATTTTACCAAGGTTCTGTACACACCCGATTCGGCCATTCTCATCACCGTATCGGATCAGCAGGAAGTCGCGGTCTGGAACCGGGCCGGGTTCAGCGAACGATCCCGCGTTCCCGGTAAAGATGCCGTGGTCAGCGGGGACGGACGCTGGCTCGCCGTTGTTCAGGGCGGGGACGCCTCTCTTTTTGACCTTTCTTCGGGTGCTCCGGGGCCAGTACTCAAGGGCGAGGGAGAAATCCAGCGACTATGCATGAGTCGGAAGGCGGACCGCGTCCTCACCGGTTCCTCCGACGGGCAGGTTCGGCTTTATGATGCGGCTAGCGGGGCGGTTCTGCGCACGTATATGGAAAAAGAGTCCTCCGATCATCGGGTGATTGATGAGGTCGCATTCGCCGACAAGGAGACCGTGGTACTCGCTTGGGACCGGGGTAATCATGGATATGCGTGGGAGGCCGTTTCCGGCAATTCGTTGAACCGCATCGCGGGCGGAAACAGTTGGACAACCATGCTTGATTTCGGCCGGGACGGCCGTCGCGTGGTGGTGGCCTGTGCCGATTCCTCCTTCCAGTGTTTTGACCCGCTTTACCAGACGGGGCGTGAACTTCTCAAAGCGGGAAACCACCTCCAACCCTATTGTGTCGCCGATTTCTGCGTGGCCACGGGCCAGGCAGCACTCAGGAGCTATGGGGAGGTTCGGGTTCTGTCTTCTGACACGACCGCAGCGGCCACGTTCTTCGCAAGTTCCCGTGTGCAACTGGATTCCTGTTCCCAGTCGGCTTTTTCGCCCGATGGAAATGCCATCGCCATCACCACCGATCCCTTTACCCCCGCCGTGTGGAACCTATCCTCGCAGGAACGCGTGCTGTTGCGGGGGCATAATGATTGGGTCTTTGGCATTGCCTTTGACCCCTCGGGAAAGCGGGTGGCCACCGCTTCTTTCGACGCCACGGCCCGTATTTGGGATGCCGCCTCGGGAAACAGCCTGTTAACCTTGGAAGGGCACCATGACGTAGTGTCCAGCGTGGAATTCAGCCCGGATGGCACCGGAGTGCTTACCAGTTCCTGGGACGGCACAGCCGCCCTGTGGGATGCTGCATCCGGGCAGCAGTTACGCTCGTTCGCGGGGCATCGGGACGGGGTCAGCAATGCGATTTTCGCCGAGGGTGGGCGGCGTATCTATACCGCTTCCACGGACGGTTCCATCCGCGTGTGGGATGCCCGAACCGGCGCTCTGGTGCACGTAGTGACCGAGCACGGCACCCCGGTTTCCCGGGTGACGCTTAACCCCGGCAGCCCATTCCTCGTTGCCGGTGTCGCGGACGGTACCACCCGACTCTGGAACGCCAGCACTTACGAGGCTGGTCTCGTGTTATCCGGACTCAAGCAAGGACAGTATCTGGTCGCCAGTCACCAAGTGGCGGGAAATCTGCCCGACGGGCGGGTTGAATCTTGGGGAGCTGCCCCGTGGGGTGGCACGGAAACAACGTCCACCTCCTATGACGCTTATCGCATCGACGATTACCGAAAGCACAAGGATGCATTCGTGCCCAACCCCGTCCCCGGAAAAATCTGTCTGGACACGTCGGACCGCATGCTGGATATCGCCCTCGGTGATGCCCTGGCTGCGGCGGCATCCCCAAGCCCGGCCGAACATGCCGGATTGACCCTTCTGGGACTTCAGCCCACCGACCAAATCCTGAGTGTGGATAACAAGCCTGCCGATACCCCGGAGCAATGCGTACAGGGGCTGCAGGAACTCCGTACGGCGGCTCAAGCGCAGGCCTCGGGACGATGGTTGCTGCGCATCCGGCGGGGCCTTTCCGAGATTCCTGTCGAGCTTCGGACCGCACCCATGCAGGAAACTCAATTGAATGCCACGCTCAACCGCGAAGGAGCGCAGCATTTGATTCGGGGAATCAAGAACGGCCTCCTGTC
>CAIZGN010000561.1 GCA_903932505.1 Candidatus Hydrogenedentota bacterium | reverse complement strand
GCGAGATAGGCGTCGAAATCCTTCCCGATGCTCAGGCCGTTGCTAGAAAAACAAAGCGGCTCGTGTTCAGCTTGTTGACCGCCGAAGACCGGCGCGCCCTGTGCTGGGGCACACAGCGTCTTGCCGAAACACTGCAACCGGGCACACTCGTACTCGATGCCATTACAGGCTGCCCGGAAGACCTAGAAGAGGACAGCCGCCGGCTTGCGGCGGCGGGCGTCAAACTGGTGGACGTATGCCTTTCGGGGTCCAGCCAGGTCATTGGCGAAGGCCAGGCGATCGCTTTGGTGGGCGACACGCAGGAAGCGGCGGACTATGCTGGACTACTGGCCGTCTTTACCAAGGCCCAATACTATCTTGGCGCGCCCGGTCAGGGGAGCCGCGCAAAACTGATTGTGAACCTGGTGTTTGGCCTGAACCGTCTGGTCTTGGCCGAAGCCTTGGGACTCGCGGCGAAGGGTGGCTTCGATTTGGACACGATTTTGGAGGTGCTTCGCACGGGCGAAACCTACAGTGTGGCGATGGATACCAAGGGACCGAAAATGGTATCTGGGATCTACGAGCCACCGGTGGCGCGTCTTGGCCAACATGCCAAGGACGTGCATCTCATTCTGGACTACGCCCGCCAACTCGGGGCGGCGGTTCCTATCTCCGAGATGCACGCTCGCCTCATAGACGACCTGGTGCGCAGCGGGTCGGGCGATTTGGACAACGCAGCTATTTTCAAAGCCTATCACCCTTGAGAGGATATCTGGTATGGGAAAAGTGCTCGTAGTTATCGGTGACGGCGCGGAAGTTATCGATACGATGGTGCCCTTCTACCGCTTGAGTGAAGACCACAGCGTTGTGGTGGCCGCGCCCGAGAAGCGGACCTATCATCTGGTGCAGCACGAGCACGATCCCGGTTGGGACATCACCGTGGAGATGCCGGGCTACACGATGAAGTCGGATATCGCGTTTCGCGACGTGGACCCGGACGAGTACATCGGACTGGTGCTGCCAGGCGGACGCGCGCCTGAATTCTTGCGGTATGACAACGACCTTATCCATATCGTGCAACACTTCTTTGCCAAACAGAAGCCCGTGGCCTCGATTTGCCACGGCGTCGAGATCCTCGCTACAGCCGATGTTATTCGCGGGGTCGAGGTCACCACGATTCCCCGCTGCAAGTTCGACGTGGAGGCCGTTGGCGCCAAGTACCTGAATCAACCTCTTGTCATTTCCGGTAACCTGTATTGTTGCCGCTTCAAGAGGGAATGCGCTGCCTGGATGAAAGCCTTTGCGCAAGATCTTCAACGCCGGGAAAAAGAATCTACGCAGAACAAGACCCTGTCTTAAGCGAGGAGTCGCAATGATGCACGAAGATACGGCGCAGAGAACCGGCAAGTGGTTGGTATTGGGCGCGAGCGTCTTGGGTTGGCTCTTTGCCGGAGTTCAATTAGCATTGATGCCCTTTGCCGCATTGACCATATCCAAAGACTTGATGGGATCGAGTTTCACAGCGGCGGGGGCGGGCAGTTGGTTCGCGGCTTACTCCTCCATCACGATGTTGGGCGCGGCAACAGGCGGCATCGTCTTTGGCAGCATGGGTGACCGCTTTGGCCGCGCCAAGGGTTTAGCCTGGAGCATGATCTGCTTCACTCTTTTCGGGACTCTCGGGTATTTCGTGAAGAGCCAGGAACAGCTCTTGTTTCTTCGGTTCATGGTGGGTCTGGGCGTGGGCGGCACCTGGCCCAATGGGGTTTCCCTGCTTGCCGAGTACTGGGCCCAAGTGTCGCGTCCCGCCTTGGCGGGATTGATGGGCGCCGCAGCCAATCTTGGAATTCTGTTGCTGGCGCTCTTGGGTAAAGGGTATCCCGTCACTCCCGGTACCTGGCGGTCGGTGATGTTAATGACCGGCAGTCCGCTCGTATTGGCCCTGCTCGCATGGTGGTTCGTGCCGGAATCGCCCCAGTGGCTAAAGGCCCGCGAAGAGAAGAAAGGGCCAGCCCCCGGGATGCCCTTACGCGAACTCTTTCGCCCGCCCTTGCTACGGACTACGTTGTTGGGGATTGGTTTGGGTGCCATTCCCTTGCTGGGCGCTTGGGCCTCCAGCAAATGGATGCTTCCCTGGGCGGATGAGATTGGCGGCGCGGTCAACCCGGGTTACAAGGCCGTCACCCTGCTCTACTGGGCCACCGGCGCAACCTTGGGCGGTCTGTTAGGCGGGTACGCTGGTAAACTACTGGGGAGGAATCGATCCTATGCGCTCATCAGTCTCTGCGCGTGCGCGATGAACCTTTTCATCTACACCCAGTTGAGGCCCTTGGAGCGGGTGTTTCTTCCTGCGGTGTTCATGCAGGGCGCGGTGAGCACGATGTTCTTCGGATGGTTGCCGCTCTATCTCCCCGAGATCTTCCCCACCCGGGTGCGCGCCACGGGCATGGGGATTTCGTATAACTCGGGTCGGTTTCTTACGGCGGCGGGCGTCATGGCCGCCGGACTGCTGATCCAGTGGTTTCATGGCGACTATGCCAAAGTCGGCGCGATTACCGGGTTGGTTTATGCGCTGGGTGTGCCTTTGATACGATGGACGCCGGAGAAGGATGAAAAAATCCTCCCCTGACCCCCGCGCATGCGCAACAAAGAAGATCGGAATTCCCCAATGACTACCTTGCCTCAGCGCGAATATGGCCGTACCGGCGTAAAACTGTCGATCATAGGGTTTGGCGGAATCGTCGTGGCGGGCACCGCACAGGATGAAGCCAACCGGGTAGTCGCCGAAGCCTACGAACGGGGTGTGAATTACTTCGATGTAGCTCCAAGCTATGGCGATGCGGAGGAGAAGCTCGGTCTGGCGCTCGATCCCTATCGGAAGAACGTTTTTCTTGCCTGCAAGACGGGACAGCGAACCCGTGAAGGCGCAGAGATGGAGTTCAAACGCTCGCTCGAACGGCTGCGCACCGACTATTTTGATCTGTACCAGCTTCATGGGGTAGTGGATGCGAAAAAGGATGTTGATGCCGTGTTCGAAAACGACGGCGTCATGGATATGCTCGTCGAAAAAAAGAAAACCGGGCAGATCCGTTATCTTGGTTTTTCCGTGCATACTATTGCCGCTGCGGAAGCGGCCCTCAAGCGTTTCGAGTTCGACTCCGTCCTGTTCCCCGTCAACTTCGCGTGCTATGGCAAGAATGCCTGGGGTCCTCAAATTATGAAGATGGCCGAGGAGAGAGGGGTCGCTCGCTTGGCGCTGAAGGCCATGGCTCGGCAGAAGTGGGGTTCGGACAAACAACGGGTGGAGTCGGGCTGCGCCAAATGTTGGTATGAACCATTGACCGATCGGGAACAAGCGTCGCGGGCGCTCCGATGGACCCTGAGCCAGCCCGTCACGGCAGCCCTTCCGCCAGGGGAAGCGCCCCTGTTTCGCATGGCTTTGGATATTGCCGCTGAACCGCTCGGTCTATCGGCAGAAGAAGAAAAAGCGCTGATGGCCTCGGCTCAGGAACTGGAGCCCATATTCCCCCAAGACTAACTTGTCTTCCAGCAATGGATGGCGACCGGTGTGCAAATGATGGCCGTGCGGCAGAGGTGAGATGCTTCCTGACTCATCAGACCCTTGCCTTGTACGATGAAGGACAACACTTGCTGCAGACATCCGGCCACTGTGCCCGTCATGCCCCGCAGAAATTCAGGTCGCCGCATTTCTTTAGGTTTTCCTTTCATTCCGGGGAGTGAACACAATGTCACCGGTCCGCTTCTCTTTGCATGCACAAGGGCCATTGACGCACGGCAACAACGTCCAGCGTAGCGGGGGCACCTTGCGCAAACTGCACGCCGGTAAACGGAGTTTCGGTGCCCGTCGAGCGGAATCACTTCAGAATTGTAGTCCAAATCGAAAAAGGAGCGAGCGTCGCATTGAATTGCCCCGGCAATTCAATGGTTGCGGACGTTTCATTATAATTGAGGGCCAAGAACGTCCCATTTTCCAGGACACAGAGGAAGACTCGGGGAGGACGGTTCGTGGCAAGAGCGGCCCGCGTCCAAGGATGGATCCCGGTCGTCTCCCGCAATGCCTTCTCCACATAATCCCCATACAGCGAAATGGGCTCCATGTCCCCTTGAAATCTCCAAAATTTCCCACTTCCCGTGTCGCCGTGTTCCCATGCCGCGAATACCGACGTATCTCCTTCAACGGTTTCCTGATTGTTTCTCGCGGGATACACGGCCACCCCTCCGGAGCGCAGCCAATGATCGATGCTTTGCTGCACGTCCCGCTCAATAACATTTCCCCAGCAAAACACCAGCACCTTGTACCGATCCAGAAATCCCGCGCGTATGAGCCGTTCGTCAAGAAAATCCACGTCTATCCGCCGGCGAATTTCAGCAGCACGGGGATTGAATCCCCATCCGTACAAACTGCGGAATGCGCCATCGTCCAACTGACTCATGGTCTCCGGATAGTAGATGGCCACGTCCACAAGCGGCTTGGCGCGGAGGTCGAGCAACGGATACTCCCGAATCCAACGCTCTACGGCAAGAGGTTGCGTGAACAGCACTCCATGCCGCGTATACAGGTTGTCGCCATTGGTGGTAATCATGCTGAAAAACCGAGCGCCTACGCCGTGGGCGCTGTGAGAACCGGCAGGCTCATAGCCCAGGGAAACATCATAGAGCCGCGCGGCGCTTGCCGCCATGCGAGTCGCATAGAAGTTCTGCTCAAAACTGTCGGTCTCATTGGTCAGGCGAATGCCACCCGCGATGCCCTTCATCGATTCGGCCAGCGCCGAGAAATCCGTCCCTGACTCCCGGTAGCCCCAACCGCCCGCAGATTGGTAAATCATCGTGTCCGGCATCGCTTGACGCGCAGCTCGGGCCCAGGTATCGCACCACCGGACCATCGACGCCGTATACCACTCGGTCATATCGAGTCGGCCCCGACGCGTGCGATAGGTCTCCGGCAGATGTGGCGCCACTTCCTTGAACGAAGTATATTGCTCTTCCCATGCCGCGTTGAGCGCTTCTATTTCCCCATAGCGGTTGAGCAGAAACTGCTGGAAATCCCTCTGCGCGTGAACACCTCCCGCCCACCAGCCAATATGCGCGTGCATTTTCTTGCCTTGGTATCCCAAGGCGCCTCCGGCGCCTGCCGGATACTGAGCTTCGCCAAAATTGCCACTCGGGCCAAGTCGAACCGCCTCCAGCACCCCCTGCGGTCCATAGTGCGCCCCGAAAGCGTCCAGTACGCGTTTCACATGTTCTAGGTTGGCCGAATTCCAGATATTCGGAGACTGGTTTACGGTTTCATGCTCGAGGCATACGAACGGGGCATATTCACTGCTATCGAAATACCAAGTAGGCAGGGCAAACGCGGACGTGATCACCAGATTGGGAAACCATTTCAGGTCATAGCGGCGAATGGCCTCAACGATACGGTCATAGTGCGAAAAATCGAACTGCCCTTGCTGCGGTTCGATCATGTCCCAACGGACAAAGCATTCCACAGACGTAAACCCGAGCACTTTGGCAAGCGGGGCATATTCGCGGATATTATCGAGCGACTGTTCGAGTGAAGGCGGATTGCCTACATCCGGGATTCCTACCGTACAATTTATTCGAATTGGGCGTTTGAGATGGACGGCGGCCATCACTTGCACAGGGATCTGCTCCTGCAATTCGCTCCACCGTTCCGGAGAGACTGCCTGTAAAGCGGAAAGGCTAAGCAGGTATTGCAGGCCCGATATTTTCAGGTGAACATTTGCGGTCTTCATCCAGTCTATGGCGGGCACATTGAATTCGAAGACTGCGTGCCGGACCTGGCATGTGTTGAGGCGTGTGAACGACACGGCCCGGCACGGTTCAATCCATTCACCCGAGAACGCATCACAACTCAGGAGGCGGGGTTGAATTACCCCCATACCCTCGTCCAAGAATTCGACCTCAAGAAAAAGCTTGTCCCAAGTTTGCAGAAACGGAGTCTTGAAACAGAAACTCCACTCCGGAGTCCCATACGGGTTCGTGTCTTGCTCAATGACTTGCACCTCAACGCTCTGCCGGGTAACCGTTCTGGTCTGATGAGCGTTGATGAGTTTCGCGCCATCGGAGAATGTGTTTTCCTTCGCCATAAATAAAGCGATTGTCTCCGGAGAACAAGAGGCGTTTGGCGCAACCAAAACGATTATGATGGCAATCAGAGTAGGGACTGGTTGTGACATGACATCCGGGACCTTTCTGCACAGTCATTTGAACAAGTTCGTCCATGGCGGTCGCTGACGCAACCATTATGGATTGCAGCATCGTGAAGTGTATGCCAAAATCTCCATGGCGTTCCAGAGTTCAATGCGAGGCGAAGGTGCGGCAATCCGGCGTCCGTAACCGTACATCACCGTTTACCGCGCCCGATTCCCTAGACACGGGAACCGGGGAACGGATGGTCTTTGAGGGGCTGGAACGCAGCACCGTGTACGCTGTAATGGCTACCACGGGATTGCGACTTTCAGAATTGCGCTCCATCCGTCTGTGCGATTCAGTGCTTGAAGGTCCGTCCCCGTATCTCCTCTTGGAGGCTCGCAACGCAAAGAACCGTCAGAGCGCCAGAATTCCATTGAGGACCGACATAGCGTCCATGGTGGCGTTGTGCGTCGGGGAGCGCCTTAGAATCGCCCAGTGCAGCGCAGAGAACGCCGGGAAGCCCGTTCCGGCAATGCTGGTTCCAAGTGCGCCACTCTTGACCGTCCCCAAGAAACTGATATTGGCATTCAAGCGTGACCTGAAGCATGCTCAGATTTCGGAAAGAGACCCACGAGGAAGGGTGGCGGATGTGCATTCCTTGCGGATGACGTTTGCCAGCCACTTGCAGGCAGCGGGTGTCCCCCTGAAAACCGCCCAGACCCTCATGAGACACTCAGAGCCCCGGCTTACCAGCAACGTGTACGGCGATGTGCATTGCTTGACGTGGGTGCGGCCCTGGATGCCTTGCCCAAACTTTGTGAAAAGGATATAGCGCAAGTTAAAGAGCAGACGCTTCAAGAGGGTGAAAATGACCTCGCCTAAACGTCCCCCAAAACGTCCCCTTTTTGCCTGCAATCGGGAGCTTTTCCCCGCACTCGTGTGCACTTTTGCGGGATACCAGAACACTACAAAGGTAGTACGGAAAAATAGCAAAAACCCCCATAAATAACGGCATTTATTGGGAAAATCAAGAAAAGAAAAATGGTCGGGGCGACTGGATTTGAACCAGCGATCTCTTGACCCCCAGTCAAGCGCCTTATCCGGGCTAGGCCACGCCCCGACCGAAAAACAGATTTCAAACGGTATCGAGGAGGTTGAGCATGGCTCGAACCTCTTCCTGGATTTTGTCGACTAGATCCGCTGCTTCGCGGGTTGTCTTGGGGCGACCCTCGCCGTGGAGCTCTTGGGAGAGTTTGACGCGGGCGCCATCCAGGGTCATTTTTTCGTGCCGAACCATGTAGTTGATCCGGCGAACGATGGCCAGATCCGCTGCGGTGTAGTAGCGGCGGTTGGCCCGATCCCGTTTGGGTTTCAACTGTGGAATTTTGCGCTCCCATTGGCGCAGCAGATGTTCAGGCACGCCAGCCGCCTCGGCGGCTTCGCTGATGGCATAGCGTTTGTCATCCGGTTCTTGCATTGTATCGAATGTTTCCGAGGTTTTTCAAGCGAACGGCGTCAGCTTACACTTTTTGGGGAATTGGTTTCATCTTTGCGGGGGGCTGGCGGGCTTGTTTTGGTTGTTTGGAACGGGGATTGGTTCGTGCTAGACTGGGTTGTGGTTGTGCGCGATGGTCGTGTGCGGTCGTGTGCGAGGCCGGTAAAGGAGCAGTGAGTGATGAGTTTTCAGGCATGGCATGTCATCTTGGGTGTGTGTTTAATTGTGGTGTCGGCGCAGGGGTATGCGGCCTCGGCGGTTGAGGGTGGGGGGGATTCATTTTTGGCGGGGTTTGGGGTGCGGGATATTACGCCGGGGTTGGGGGTTCCGCTTTGGGGCTATGATGATCGGCCGAGCGGGGCGACGGGGACGTTGGATCCGCTGTATGCGAAGGCGATGGTGTGTCGTGCGGGGGGGAAGACGGTGGCGTTGGTGTCGGTGGACTTGGGGCGGGTGCCTTTGCCGGATGGTTGTGTGCGGATTCGGGAGCGGGCGAAGGGGATTGGGGTTGATTATGTGTTTCTTGTGGCGACGCATACGCATCATGCGCCGGTGATGGAGAAGGTTGGTGCGCCGTATCTGCCGGGGATTGAATCGGGGATCGGGGATGCGATTGAGGATGGGCTGAAGAAGTTGCAGCCTGTGAAATTGGGGATGGGGCGGACTTCGATCGATATTGCGCATAATCGGAGGCGGTTGCTGGAGGATGGTCGCTGTCTGATGATGTGGCGGAATGAGAAGCGGTTGCCAACGGGGCCGCTGGATCGGGAGGCGGGTGTGGTTCGGGTGACAGGGCTGGATGGTGCGCCTTTGGCGACGCTGGTGTTTTTTGCTTGTCATCCGGTGGTGATGGGGCCGACGAATTGCGCGTATTCGGGGGATTATCCGGGGGAGATGGC
>CAIZGN010000560.1 GCA_903932505.1 Candidatus Hydrogenedentota bacterium | reverse complement strand
TGTGCTTTATCGCACAAGCCACATTCATTCTGCTGTTATCCCGAGCCATGCAGGGAACTCCACTCGCAAAAGCCCCGGTGCTGGCTTTACTTTCGGCGCTGATAGGCGCGAACTACGGAGCCAATCTCGCGCTTTTTCCTGCAATTACGAAAGATTTCTATGGTTTGAAGAACTTCGGCGTAAACTACGGATTGGTATTCACAGCCTGGGGTGTCGGCGGATTCACGCTCCCGCTTGTGGCCGGAAAGGTATACGACACCTACCATACTTTCGAGTACGCCTATTACGGCGCCGTGGGCCTGCTCATCCTCGCTGCACTCGTCACGCTGATGGTGAAGACACCGGGACAGAGCCGGGGATAGGTGGTCACTACCGCTCCTTCTTGGCGAGTGCTCAGAGCCTGAACGAGAGTTTCAATGACAGCGGGAAAAGAGCGGCTAGGGATGGCAAATCTCCCCCGGCTAGCTTGAGTCGTGTTCAGATCGAAGAGCGGAGGAAGCGAATGAGGAACTACAGTCTTGCTATAGCCGTCCTATTCATGCTGGCATTGGGGGTGGTGTTCCTGGGTATACTTATTATCCTTCCCTTGGTGGGGTCGAAGATTGAATTGGCACTCACCTCGGAAAAACGGGATGGTGTTAGAATCCGACGCGTCCGACCAGAGTGCGTCCGAATTACCTGGGGTCTTGAGGATAGCGGCGTATTCGTAAGTCCGGACGGGACCTTTGGGGCGTGGGGTGCCATACACCTTCCACGGACGGAGCGACCGGAACTGGAAGCGCCTCCGCCGCTTGCGCTCTACAACGGGGTTTGGATGTATCCCTTGGACCCGGAGCGCGTAGGGGAGATTGTTGCTGCGAGTTTCGTCAATCCAAAATTTACCCATGCGGAGGAGCGCATGTTCGGTCTCATCAAACGGCACAGGGAAAAGAAGCTTAGCGTTGAGGACATGACACGTGTGGCCGCGCAAAGCTATGTCTACTTGGGTTATGCAGTAATGAATGGCAAGGAGGCGCATGCGCTTAGCGTGGCGTTGGCGGACCGTTCGAAATTTGACCTTAACGCGGATCTCGTAACGGCAAACGGGACCTTGTACCGCATACAGACAGGGGTGGAACGGCATTTCGCCAGAAATCCGGAGGACGAAGGCTCGCGCCAAAAGGCTCGAAGCGAAATCCCCGTTTTTTTCGAGGCAATGAATGCCCGCGAGGGCCATCCATGCGACGCGATGCACGTGCTGTATCTTGATGGGCATATGGAGGAAATTCCCTTTGGCTCGCGCTTCCCCACCGTGCAGGCATTTGTGGAGGCGTTTCCACCGTGCGATGCCCCGGTTCGCACAGAATAGGGGCAAGTGGCGTCGATGTGGAGGGCATGGCATGAAGGTCGAAGCGACGATGTCCTGATCGGGTAAATGACCATTTGTTGCATGGTTCCGGTATAATACCCGCCTTATGGCAGATGATTGGGCACGACTGGAAGATATCAATCCCGCGCGCACGACCCCGATGTTGCGGCAGTTCCTGCAGGCAAAGGCGGAGTGCGCCGATTCCCTTTTGTTTTTTCGCATGGGCGATTTCTATGAGCTGTTTCTGGATGACGCGATCGAGGCCTCGGAGTTGCTTGGGCTTTCGTTGACATCGCGGGACGCCATCGAAAAGGGCAAGCGCGTGCCCATGTGTGGGGTCCCGTTTCGTGCGGTCGACGGCTATGTGGCGCGGGCGATCAAAGCGGGTCGCACGGTCACGTTTTGCGACCAGGTCGAAGACCCGAAGCTGGCGAAGGGCATCGTAAAGCGGGAAGTGATCCGCACCATTACCCCGGGCACGGTGATGGAGCCGGATCTGCTGGTGGATTCATCCAATAACTATCTGGGGGCGATCTGCGTGAACGCAACCTGCGCGGGCTTGGCCTTCGCGGATGTCACCACCGGCGAGTTTCTTGCAGCGCGCATCGACGGGGACATGCAGCGGTCGGTGCTCGACGAATTTACACGGATGGCCCCCGCCGAGGTGCTGTTCCCGAAGGGCGTGGAGGCGGACTGGCTGGATGCGGTGCGCATGCGCTTTCCGGAAATCGCCTTTACGGAACGTCCGGCGGAGGACTTCGAGCCCGCCGCCGCCCGCAACCGGCTGCTCGACCGTTTCGAATTGGGCACGCTCAAGGGGGTGGGCCTGGAGGATGCGCCGGAGGCGACGGCCTGCGCAGGCGCGTTGCTGGCCTACATTAAAGAAACCCAGCGGGATGCCGCGCCGCTGTTGCGCCTTCCTCGGCGCTACAGCCCCTCGGGTTATGTCGTGCTCGACGGCAACACGCAGCGCAATCTGGAACTGGCGGAATCGCTTTCGGAAAAGAGCAATCGCGGAACGTTGCTGGGTGTGCTCGACCAGACCCTGACGAGCATGGGCGCGCGAAAGCTGCGCTCTTGGATTTTGCATCCGCTGTTGCGCCCCGAGGAAATCCGTGCGCGGCTGGATGCGGTCGATGAGTTCCACGCCAACACCGAGTTGCGCATGGAACTCCGGCAATTGCTCAAGGGCGTGTCGGATCTTGAGCGGCTGATCGGTCGTTTGACGGCAAAGTCGGGCAACGCGCGCGATGTGAAGGCCTTGGGCCGTTCGCTGAGTCATGTGCCCACCCTGCGTGCTGGGATTGAGCACCTTACCGCTCCGCTCCTGCGCCAGTTGTACGACGAAATGGACGAGCTGCGCGATGTGGCGGGATGGATCGAGGACGCGATCGTGGACGAGCCGCCACTAGCCTTGATGGAAGGGCATATCATCAAGGAGGGGCACCACGCGGATCTCGACCGCTTGCGCGTGCTCGTGCGCGGGGGCAAGGACTGGATTGCCACGCTGCAGCAGGAAGAGCGGGATCGCACGGGCATCCAGAACCTCAAAGTCGGCTACAACAAGGTTTTCGGCTACTACATTGAGGTGTCGAATTCGAACACGCATCTCGTGCCTGCCGATTTTCAGCGCAAACAGACCCTCGTGAATGGCGAGCGGTATATCACGCCCGCGTTGAAGTCGCGGGAAGAGGAAATTGTCACCGCAGTAGAGCGCATGCAGACGCTGGAGTACGACCTGTTTTGTGCGCTGCGAAATCAGGTGTCGAACGAGGCGCGGCGCATCCAGCAGACAGCAGAGGCCATCGCGGCACTTGATGTGCTGCTGTCGCTGGCGGAGGTGGCTTCTGCAAAGAACTACTGCAAGCCCGTGATTGCAGAGGACGGCGAAATCCGCATCCGCGACGGACGTCATCCGGTGGTCGAACATTTGATGGCGCGGGGCGACTTTGTGCCAAATGACACGCATCTCGACCCCTCGGGCGCGGCCATGCAGATCGTGACCGGACCCAATATGGCGGGCAAGTCCACCTATTTGCGGCAGGTGGCGCTGATCACGCTCATGGCGCAGATGGGCGGCTTCGTACCCGCCGCCGAGGCCAAGATCGGCGTGGTGGATCGCATTTTCACGCGCGTGGGCGCATCGGACAATCTTGTGCGTGGTGAAAGTACGTTCATGGTCGAGATGATCGAGACGGCGAACATATTGAACACCGCCACCGAACACAGCCTGCTTGTGCTTGATGAAATCGGGCGCGGTACCAGCACCTTTGACGGCATCAGCATCGCGTGGTCGGTGGCCGAACATATTCACGATCACATCCGGGCAAAAACATTGTTCGCCACGCATTACCATGAGTTGACCGAACTGGGCACCAAGCTCGAACACGCGAAGAACGTCAATGTGGCCGTGCGCGAATGGGGCGAGCGGGTTATTTTCCTGTACCGCATCGCCGATGGTGGCGCGGATCACAGCTACGGCATTCAGGTCGCGAAGCTCGCGGGCTTGCCCGGCGCGGTACTCAAGCGGGCCCGCGCGATTTTGGAATCGCTCGAAAGCGGCAACACCGCCTCCGTGGGCCTGCCCGAGCAGATGTATCTATTCGGGCCGACACCGGTGGCGGGCCCCAGCCCGGTGGAAAAGGAATTGGCACTGGTTGATCCTGATGCATTGTCGCCCCGCGAGGCGCAGGAGCTGCTGTATCATCTCAAGCATTTGTCGAACAAGCCCCGGAAGTAGGCGGGGTGTAGGTGCCGGGTCCAACATCCCCCGGCGCTCCGCACCACCCCCTTCAAAGGGGGATTTCATTGCGCTTCGCGCCTTGTTCGAGCGCACCTGTGTAATCCGAGCTAGCTCGCACCATGATGGGGATTTCATTGCGCTTCGCACCTTGTTCGAGCGCACCCAAAATCACGCGAGATACCGCGAGAAAAAAATCACCCTTCGGAGATTCAAGAGTAGGCGCGAAGCGCCACAAAAAATCCCCCTTTGAAGGGGGTGGCGCGGAGCGCCGGGGGATGTTTCCCGCGTTTCTTTCGGTAGCTTCGGAGGATTTTCTGATGCTTAGACTGTGCGTACACGCGTGTGTTGTGTTGATGGGAATGACCCCTCCCGTGCCGGCCTTTGTGGATGACCCCGGTGTTCTTGGCGACTGGGTTAGCGTGGACTATGTGCCGTCCATGGAACGGTTTGTCCCCGGGCATCGGCAGTGGCAGGGTGAGCTGTTCTTAAAGTCGGTGGCCTTTCTTCCCGGCGGGGCGGGTTCCGGGAATTGGCGGTGGAGCAAGGGGTTTACATGGGACGTTGGGGAGAACAATGTCGGAACGTATGAGTTTCGGAACGTTGGCGGAAAAGAATATCTGTTCATGGAGTGGATGAGCGGGGACGTGACCATTCGCGGGGAGAAGCCCTCGTACTATGTGCTGGAGCGGGGAGCCATCCGCGCTCGCTCGAATCGTGGTCTTTCCCTAGTCGCCACACTTAGCAATTTGTACTGCGCGGTCCTTTTTATCGCCATTTCGGTACCCCTGGTTTTTCGCAAAATCCCCATGAACCATTTCTACGGATTCCGGATAAAGAAAGCGTTCATGTCCGACGAGCTTTGGTACGACATCAACGCCTATGGTGGCCGACAGATGATATGGGCGGCAGTCGGGATGATTTTGTCATGCTTGGCTGGCCTTTATTACCGGGAAGAGTTCGACGGGGCTGCGGCCGATTTGCTCACATCCATTGGGCCGATGTGTCTTTTCGTGACCATCGCGATTGTGCGCACGCTGCTCCATGCGGTAAAATTACCCCCTCCGTAGTAAACCTTTTCCACACATCCATCGTATGTTACGGAAATGCCCCGAACCGGGCTTTGCGACCATGCGGCAGGCATGTTGTGACGACCAATTGTCAGATGAGGATTGAATGGTATGCGTACTTCATTATTGAATCGCAGGCAGTTTTTGGGAATGGCTGGAGCGTCGGTTTTGGCCGCAGGTTTACCTCGTGTGAAGGCCGTTGCCGAGCCCACGCCCAAGACGCCCAATATCCGTCGGGGCGTTTGGCCGATCTTGGTGACCCCGTTTACGGTGTCGGGCCAGGTGGACTATGGGGCGATTCCCGAGTTGATTGAATTCTACGTGCAGGCCGGTTGCGCCGGGGTCTTTGCGGGTGGTTTGTCCAGCGAAATCTTCAAGTTGACGCTGGATGAGATGGTGCAAATCGCGCAGGTCTCGATGAAGAGCGCGGCAGGCCGTATCGGGATCGTGGCGACCGGCAGTTTGGGAGCGACGCTGGAGGAACAGGCGTCGGGACTGCGTCGCGTGGGCGACACGGGTGTGGACGCGTCCGTGATTCTGGTATCCAAGCTGCCGTCGGCCGAGGCCGTGGGCGACCAATTGCTGAAGCTGGCGGAACTTGCGCCCGGGCCTTTGGGGTTGTATGAATGCCCGGTGCCGGACAATCACCGGATACCAGTGGCGGATTTCGGGCGGGTGGCGCATTCCAACCGCTACTTCTTCATCAAGGACACCTCGCCGGAACCGGAAGAATTCGGGAAAAAAGTGAAGGCTGCGGAGGGTTCACCCTTGCGCATGTTCAACGCCACGCTGTCCCGTCTTCCCGAGATGATGCAGATTGGGGCCGATGGTCATTGCGGCACGGCCGCGATTGTGTGCCCCGAATTGACCGGGCAGGCCAGCCAGCTCGAAGACCCCGCTTTGTCGAAACGCGCGCATAGCGTGCTGATGGCCATCAACGGCGAGATGGTGAGCACCGCCTACCCGAGTTCCGGGAAGTACATTCTCGAGAAGCGGGGCCTGCATCTGGGCACCCCTTCGCGCGATGATTCCATGGGTGACTTGAACGACGATGTCCGGCACCATCTGGACGCCCTGTTGAAGGACTTTGACTTCAAGTCGCCCTCGGTGAAGGTTGGATAGTCCTAGGGTAAGCGTATCTCGAAAAGCTGCTCACTGGCGGGGGAACGTGCTACACTTCCCCGCATGTTAACCCCACCTCAGCAGGATATCCAACGCCGTTTTCTCCCCGAGGCTGCGCGCGCCATTCAGGAGGCGATTGCGGAAACGGGTGGGCACGAGGTGTTTTTCGCGGGCTCTATGGACTCCCAAGGGCGTGTCGTTTCGGTGCGGGTCTGCGCACGGGGGAACGACGAGGCGGTGCCGGCCCTCTTTGAAGGGCTGGACGTGCGGGATGTCGTCATCCACAACCATCCGGGCGGAAACCTCATGCCGAGCGGTGCGGATATCGAGCTGGCGTCCATGTACAGCGCCCACGGACACGGCATGTATATCGTGGACAACGAGGTGCTGAGCGTTTATGTCGTGGTGGAACCCTTCCTGCCCAAGGACACCACCCCGCTGGACGCGAATGAGCTTGCGCGTTTCTTTTCACCGGGGGGGCGCATGGCTTCGCTCATGCCGCAGTTTGAGGTGCGCCCGCAGCAGGCGCGGATGATGGAGGCGGTGTCGCGCGCTTTCAACCGTGAGGGTATCGCCGTGGTGGAAGCGCCAACGGGGGTTGGCAAGACCGTCGCCTATCTCACCCCGGCCATCCTTTGGGCCTTGACGAACAAGGAACGGGTCGTCATCTCGACGCGCACCATCAATCTGCAGGAACAGATCATCTTCAAGGACATCCCGCTGCTGAAGCAGGCCATCGACATGCCCTTCCATGCCTGCCTGGTGAAAGGCCGCAGCAACTATGTGTGCTGGCGCAAGCTCAATCGCGCTTTTTCTGAGGCGACGCTGTTTGACGACGATGAGGCGCGCGACCAATTGCAGACCCTCGGGGAGTGGGTGGAAAAAACGGCGGATGGCAGCAAGTCCGACCTGCCGATGTCGCCATCGCGCGAACTGTGGGAGCGGGTGTGTTCCGAGGCGGACACCTGCGCCATGGGCCGCTGCCCCGACCAGAAAAAGTGCTTCGTTTCCCGCGCTCGGCGCGAAGTGGCCAAGGCGGACATCATCGTGGCGAACCACCACATGCTGTTTTCCGATGTGGCGTTGAAGAAGGAGGCGGGCGACTTTTCGGCGCTGGCGGTGCTGCCGTCCTTCAAGCGGCTCATTTTCGACGAAGCACACAGCATCGAGGACTCCGCCACGGAGTACTTGGGCGTGTCGGTCACCCGGATGCAGGCGATGGCCACGCTGGGGCGTTTTCAAAGGGTGGAAGTGGGGCGTGAACGCGGGCTGCTTCCGCTCTTGCGGGCCAAGCTGGTGAAAGACTGTCCCCAACTGTCCGTGCGCGATTTTGAGTCCATTCAGGTACTGCTGGATTCGTCGCTGCTGCCCGCATTGGAGGAATGCCGTTCCTCGCTGACGACCGCTTTCTCCGTGCTGCGTAGCCTGACGGCGGAAAAATGCGGACAGATCGGCCGGGATATCAAGTGGCGCTTGACCCCAAAGGTACTTCAGGACCCCGGTCTGCGGGAAATGCACGCCGTCTATATCATGCCCGCCGTCGACTCCTGTCGGCAATTTGTGCAACTGTGCATGCGCCTGAACGAGCGACTTTCCGGCATCGAACCCGCGCCCAACCAGCCCGAATCACCGGTGGCTGTCGAACTCATTCAACTGCGCGCCTTTGCGCGACGCATTGAGGCGGCGGCCAACGTGCTGGCCGAGGGCACCAGCGAGGAATTGCAGGAAAACACCGTGCGCTGGATCGAGATCGACGCCAAGAACGAGCAGATTGTCCGCGTTGTGCGCTGTCCGCTCGACGTGGGGTCCTCGCTGGCGGAATGGGTCTATGAGCACCTCTCGACGGTGGTAATGACCTCGGCCACGCTCGCGGTCGAGCGGGGCTTCGACTACCTGTTCAAGCGGCTGGGGCTGAACCACGTGCCACCGGGACGCGTTGAGACGCTGGCGCTCGATTCCCCCTTTAATTTCAAGCGTCAAGCCCTGTTGGCCATTGCCACAGACTTGCCGGAACCCAACGACCGCAGCTTTCTCGAGGCCAGCGTAGAGGGGGTGCGTGCAGCGTTGCGCGCCAGCCACGGCCATGCCTTTGTGCTCTTCACCTCGTTCTACGCGCTGGACTACACCCACTCGCGACTGGCCGACGAATTGCGGGAGGCGGGCATCACACCGCTGCGTCAGGGACAGACCAACCGAACCCAATTGCTCGATCAATTCCGGGGCGACATGTCGAGTGTGCTCTTCGCCACGGACAGTTTTTGGGAGGGCGTGGACGTTGCCGGGGAGTCGTTGCGCTGTGTTATACTGCCAAAACTGCCGTTTCGTGTGCCCACCGAGCCCGTGCTAGAGGCACGTGCAGAAGCCATTGAGGCTGCGGGCGGCAATGCCTTCACGGAATACTCGGTACCCCAAGCGGTCATCAAGTTTCGCCAAGGTTTTGGGCGGCTCATTCGTCGGCGCACTGACCGCGGGGTCATAGTGGTGCTCGACCGCCGCATTGTCAGCAAGTTTTATGGCCGGGTCTTCCTGCGATCGCTGCCCGATGTGCGCATCGTGCGCGGCCCCGGCCAGGAAGTCTATTCCGCGCTGGAAGAGTTTTTCTCGCCAGACGAAACGCAATAAGGAGGAACATACCATGGCCACCCCCAATCTTAGTGATCTGGACATCCGCGTGGACATTGCCCGGGCAAAATCCGCCGCTGTCGGGACTGAACACGGACTCACCCCTGCAGATCTGGAATCCATCGGCCCCAAAGTGATGGCCGCGCACGAAATCCTGCAAAAGGAACGCCGCGAGAAGAAATACGGGTTTTACGACCTGCACCGGGATACCGCCATCTTCACCCAGATGAAGGATGCCGCCAAGCGCTTTG
>CAIZGN010000559.1 GCA_903932505.1 Candidatus Hydrogenedentota bacterium | reverse complement strand
CGCTTTGCGCTTCATGGAGATTTAGAGACATTGGAAAGCATTCTCAAAATCAGTCCGTTAAACCCGAATTCATTGCACCCGTTGCGAACGCCAAAACTTTTTGATCTCGCCTCAAAAACGAGAGCTACGTTCGATGAGAATGCGGATTTGCTCATCAATCAGATTGAATCTTGGTGGCAGGAATATTGCATCAACCCAGAGTTTAATTCGGCAGTCAATCGGACTCCTAAAATATACGAAACCGAATTTGGGACGCGATTCATAGCCCGTGAACTTCTAGGCTCATTCATTAAAGACAGAGGCTTACAGGTTGGTAAAAATCGACGACATCACGCAATGGATGTTTCTCATGCTATTGTGCCCGTCGCCTATTGCGAGTATGTGCTGTTGGATAATTATTGGGCATCGCAGGTTACATTAGCGCGAAAAAGAATATGTAATGGAGGCGGGTCATTTCCGATGGCAAAGGTTTTTTCGGAAAAAGAAGACGGACTTGAAATGTTTCTCCAAGATCTGGAATCAGTGGCAACTTGCCAGCCGATTGAAACCAAGTAACCTGCCGACATGAAACGGATTTTCTCGATTTATGTTTTCCTTTTGATGCTGGGCGTGGCTGCCGCTCAACAATCCACGAACAATTTGCCCAACGTAACTAACAGTATTTCCAGCGACACAATTGAACATATAAAAGCGAAAGCAGAAGCGGGCGATGCAGAGGCACAATTCAAACTTACCATGTGCTACTTCAATGGTGATGGTGTTCCCAAAAGCCAAAATGACGCTTTGGGCTGGTGTGCCAAAGCTGCCAAACAAGGACTAGCTCCCGCTCAATACGCGCTTGGGAATGCCTACGCCAACACCTATTTTTCAAGCACCCGTGATTTTGATGAGGCCGCAAAATGGTATCGTAAGGCCGCTGAACAGGGATTTGCAAAGGCACAATCCATTCTAGGTTCATATTATGCTGCTGGCAAAGGAATGGCTAAAAACAAAGTCCAAGCCTGCAAGTGGTTTTACTTGGCTGCGTCTCAAGGTGACAAAGATGCCAAGCGACTTCTTCCTGATTCGGAGGGGGAATTAACATCAGATGAAATAACGGAAGCACAACAGTTGGCTCGCGAGTTTAAGCCGTTCAAGCCATACAAGCTTGGTTCATTTGTTTTGAATGACCGCAACCCAAGCGGCGACACAAATTCCAATCCTTACGCCACCGGCACGGGCTTTTTCATCACGGACGATGGTTATTTGATTTCCAACTATCACGTCGTCAAAGGCGCTACCAAAGTGCGTTTGGTCACCGGCGCTGGCTTGATTGACGCCACGGTGGTGAAGGTGGATGCGGCAAATGATATGGCTTTGTTGAAAGCAACCGGAAAATTTGCGCTGCTGCCCATCGCCACCAGTCGCACGGTAAAACTAGGTGGCACAGTGGCCACAGTGGGTTTCCCATCCACTGGCCTGCAAGGTTTTTCGCCCAAGCTGGCCAAGGGTGAAATCGGGTCGCTGGCGGGTGCGTATGATGACCCGCGCTATTTCCAAATCAGCGTGCCGGTGCAGCCGGGCAATTCCGGCGGTGCTCTGGTGGACGTGCGCGGCAACGTGGTGGGCATCGTCTCGGCTAAGTTGAGCGCCAAAGCCTCGCTGGACGCCACCGGCCAACTGCCGGAGAACGTCAATTACGCAGTGAAAAGCAGCCTACTCTTAAGCTTTCTTGAATCCGTGCCGGACGTTTCGGCTAAACTGAAAGAACCAAACACCATGAACGAGGCGTTTGAAGATGTCGTGAAATCCGCCCAGGACGCAGCCGTATTGGTTCTAGTGTATTGAGATGGCGGTTCGACATCTGGCCTCAGTATTTCAGAAATCAAGTCTCAGACTCCGGTTTCCAAATAATATTTTCCATTGCCCGCCGACCGGATCAACGCTTGGCAAAGTTTGATGAGCCGCCCGCTTGGTTCCCGGAAATAATCCTGAATCTTGAGTTCGCTGAACTTGCCCCGCGCGTCCAGCCCACCGGTTTCCCGCACATACCGGTCGATCTCGTCTAGAAAATGCCGCGCCGAATTCGTGTCCACCGCCTGCATTTTATCCAGATATTCCAGGCACAACCGGGCTTTTATATGGGGCCGCAAATCAAATGGTTCGTCATCCACCCAGACATCCTTAAACCCCTCCCGATATTCCAGCCGCCCAATCGTGTGGATGATTTTTAAAGGTGGCCCACCCAGCTCGGCTCCGACCTCCATCTTCAATCCTCCATTCTCGCCTTTTGTGCCAAGGTGGCCGTCCGCAAGGACCTCCTTCCGCTTCTTCCCCGCGTGGTTGGGCCTCACAGGCGCATGATGGATGGGGGCTTTTTTGTAAGGGTCAACCTTCGCGTCCGGCAATCCCACCTG
>CAIZGN010000558.1 GCA_903932505.1 Candidatus Hydrogenedentota bacterium | reverse complement strand
GGTCTTCAACCGGGAACTCGACGCCGAAACTGCAGCCGAAATCATGGAAACCATAGTGGAAGGTGTGGCTGCCCCGGCTTTCTCGCCGGAGGCCATTGCAATACTTCATGACGCCGACCGCTTCAAGAAGAACAAGGACATCCGTATCATTTTGCTGCCTGAATTCTCCGGCCTGCCCAAATACATTGGTGACACGGCGAGTGCTTGGGAAATGAAGGTTTTCGACGATGGAAGCATCGTGCTGGCGCAGCCGTATCTGTCGCGCGTGAAGTCGGTGGGGGACCTCGCCTCGGCCTACAATGACCACGCGAAAAAGGGTCGTATCGACATTGCCCGCAAAGCCACCGCCCGCGAATTGGATGACCTGCTCTTCGCCTGGTATGTGAATATCCACGTGCGTTCCAACGGCGTGGTGATCGCGAAAAATGGACAGACCCTCGCGGTCGGCACCGGCGAACAGGATCGCGTTGGCGCGGTACAGCAAGCTGTGGCAAAGGCCAAGGCGAAATACAAAGGCGACGAAACCCTCGAGGGTTCGGTGATGGCCTCCGACGGCTTCTTCCCCTTCCGTGATGCGGTTGATGCCGCCACCTCGGCGGGCGTGTCGGCCCTCATCCAACCCGGCGGCAGCGTGAACGACTACGAAGCCATCGAAGCCTGCAACGAAGTGGGCGCGACCATGGTCTTCGCCCTTGAACGCTGCTTCTCGCACCACTAAACGGACTCATGCGGGGAAGATCGCGTCAGGCGGTCTTCCCCGTCCTTTTGTAGAATAGGCGTCCAGCCTCTTCATTCCCCCATTTCGCCCCCGAAAGGAACCCCATATGCGGCAGGCACGGATAGTCGTGGTGGGCAGCGCGAACATCGACCTAGTGACGCGCGTCCCGCGCAGCCCCAAGCCCGGCGAATCAATTATCGGCCGATCTTTTGCGACCGTCACCGGGGGCAAAGGGGCCAATCAGGCGCTGGCAGCCGCCCGTCTTGGCGCGCAGGTGTCCTTTGTGGGTTGTGTCGGCAACGATGCCTTCGGCGAGCTCCAGCGGGCCACGCTGAGCGCCGATGGCGTGGATTGCTCCCACCTCAAGACCCACCCGAGTGAGCCGACCGGCACGGCGGTCATTTTGGTGGCCGACGAGGGGCAGAATTCCATCGTGGTGACTCCTTCGGCCAACTACGGCCTTCGTCCGGCGGATATTGCGCAACTTGAGCCGCTCTTCGCGCAGGCCGATGCTATTGTGCTGCAACTCGAAATCCCGCTGGATACCGTGGAGGCGGCGCTGACCCTTGCACGGCGTTGCGGCGTGTTTTCCATACTCGACGCCGGGCCCGCGCAGAAAATAGACGCCAGTTTGGTCGCGTTGGCCGATTTAGTTTCCCCCAATGAAACCGAGGCCGAGGCTATGACCGGCATCGCCGTGAATACGCCCGATGATGCGCTGGCAGCGGCTCGGCAATTGCTCGCCATGGGCACCGGTCATGTCGTCATGAAACTGGGCGCCCAAGGCGCGTTATACCTCGGAGAGACGAACGTTTTCGCACCTGCTTTTAAGATACAAGCCGTCGACACCACCGCTGCGGGCGATGCCTTCACCGCTGCGCTGGCCGTGGTCTGGAACCGGATGCCATTGCCCGAGGCCCTGCGTTTTGCGAACGCCACGGGTGCCCTGGCTGCCACCAAAGAAGGCGCGCAACCGTCCATGCCCACCCGCGCCGCCGTTGAAGCCTTTTTACAGGAGCACGCATAACATGCCCACCCCGATTACCCTGTCCGCAACCGTCCTTCGCTGCAACCCACTTCGCTTGGAAGAGGAGTTTCGTGCCTTGGAGGCTGCCGGAGCGTCTGAACTGCATTTTGACCTCTCCGACGGCGTCACGGCACCCAATCTGGGGCTGAATGTGGAGACCATCGCCGCCGCACGAGCGGTCTCCGGGCTGCGGTGTGCCGCGCATCTGCTGCTGGAACAACCCCAACGCCAAATCGCCGCATTGGCAAAGGCGGGATGCCATACGGTGCTGATTCAGGCCGAAACATGCGCCCATGGACACCGTGTGTTGGGGCAGATTCGCGACGCCGGGGTATCGCCCGGCGTGGCCATATCGCCATCCACCCCGCTGACCCTGCTTGAGTATCTGCTCCCGCTGGCGGACCGTGTGCTGGTGCTTGCTGCCGAGCCCGGCGGACGGGCCGGAGATCCTCACCTGCTCCTTGAGCGGGTGCGGATACTCCACGAAAACATCCGCTATCGCGAATACCGCACGGACATTCAGGTGGAAGCACCGGTGGATGCCACGCTGATCGCAGGTCTCAGCCAAACCGGGGCGCGATCCCTGGTTTGCGATTCTCCCGCCGATCCGGACGGGGGCTATGCCGCCGTCATGCGCGCGGCATGTGACACGGTTTTGGGGCACAAGTAGCCGCAATTCCGGGCGGGTCTAGGAATTCCCCGTGGTAAGCCGGTGTTGTTGATCAAACGACACGATAACCATGGAGAGACATGATGAACCGCCTTGCACACGAAACCAGTCCCTACCTTGTACAGCACGCGCACAACCCCGTGGACTGGTTCCCCTGGAACGAAGAGGCCCTCGAAAAGTCGCGGACCGAGAATAAGCCCATTTTCCTTTCCATCGGCTACTCCGCCTGTCATTGGTGTCACGTCATGGAGCGGGAATGCTTTGAAAACGACACCATCGCCGATTTTTTGAACGCGCACTTCGTGTCCATCAAGGTGGACCGCGAGGAACGTCCCGACCTCGATGACACCTACATGGCGGCGGTGGTGGCTGTGACCGGAAACGGCGGCTGGCCCATGAGCGTCTTTCTCACCCCCGAATTGAAGCCCTTCTTCGGGGGGACTTATTTCCCGCCCGAAGACCGGCACGGAATGCCGGGCTTCCTCAACGTACTCAAGCACTTGGCCAATCTGTGGGCCACCGAGAAAGACCCGGTGCTTGAAAGTGCCGCCGGACTTGCCGCCCATGTCGCCGCTCAAAAAAGCGTGCAAGGCGGAGAATACGCCGGGCAACTTAACGCCGAACTTTTCCCGCAGGCCGTGACTGCCATTGAGCGGAGTTTTGAACCCGCGCACGGTGGATGGAGTGGCGCACCCAAGTTTCCGGCCTCCGGGTTGATACGTTTTCTCCTGCGGGCGAATCGGCGGCTCTACAGCCCTTCGGCCCGGCGCATGGCCGAGTTCACGCTCGACCGCATGGCCGAAGGCGGTATGCGCGACCAGCTCGGCGGGGGATTCCACCGCTATTCGGTCGATGCCAAGTGGCTGGTTCCGCACTTCGAAAAGATGCTGTACGACAACGCCCAACTCTCAATGGCGTATCTTGAGGCTTTTCAGTGCATCGGAAAGAGCCGCTACCAGTGGGTGGCGCGACAAATTCTCGATGAGACTATCGAGGAAATGCGTGCCCCCGGTGGCGGATTTTTCTCCAGTCTCGACGCGGATAGTCCTGGCGGCGAGGGCATGTATTATGTCTGGACCAAGGAGGAGATCGACACTGCGCTCGGTGCTGAGGACGCCCGCCTTTTCTGCGAGGTTTACGGAGTTCGCGCCGATGGGAACTTCACCTCCCATGAACCCTACCACGTCCGGCAGAATGTGCTGCACCTCGCGCGGCCTTGGCCGGAAGCGGCCGCACGGGAAGGGTTGAGCGAGGAGGAACTGGAGGCACGGCTCAAGCCCATGCGCCAAGTGCTCAAAAAAATCCGCGCGCACCGGGTGCGACCCTCCACGGATGACAAGATCATCACCTCGTGGAACGGCCTGATGATTTCCAGCTTCGCCCGCGCCGCGCAGATATTGGATGAACCTGCCTACGCCCAAGCGGCCACCGAGGCGGCGCGAAGCCTTCGCGCGCGCATGGAATCGGCCGGTGGACTCATGCGCTGCTACCGGGGCGATACTGCCCGCGTCCCCGGATTTCTGGACGACTACATGGCCCTCGCGAATGCCTTTGTCGATATCTACGAGTGCACCTTTGACATGGAATGGCTCGACGCCGCTATCCAACTTGCTGAAGAGGCCATCCGCCTCTTCTGGAACGAGGACGAGGGCCTCTTCTATCTCGCGGCGGTTTCTCATGGCAACCCTGTTGTGCGAGCTATGCCTCGTTTTGACAACGCCGAGCCGTCGGGGAACAGTATGGGCACGTTGCTCCTGCCGCGACTCGCGCAATTCACTGGCAAGGCTGATTTTGAGGATAAAGCGAGACGCATTCTTGAAGGTCACGCCGGGATGATGGGCAAAGTGCCCCAAGCCCTGCCCGTGATGCTTTGCGCCGCCGACTTCATTATCGGCCCGGTCACGAGAATTACCGTAGCGGGCGAAGCGGTTGCGGGGGATACGCGTGCCCTGCTCCACAGTGCACACGCGCCCTTTGTCCCGAATCGCGTGGTGGTCCTCAAGGAAGCAGACGGCAGGAATCGCGTCCCCGCTGCTTTTCAGGACCCGCAAGCCAAGGTGGACGGCAAAGCCACGGCCTACGTGTGCGTTGGTGAGCAGTGCGGTCTTCCGGTGACTGACCCGGAATCTCTTTTGGCGCAGCTCAAAGACTGAAGCATTGCGGCGGGATTCGGCTTTGTTCGGACTGAAAAACGCGACCCAATGCCGCCCCGACGATTTTTTTTTGACACGGACCGCGAAAATGCGCTATAGTACGCCCGTATTTTGCCGTTCGAATTTCCCCTTATCCTCTTATTTTGACCGTGGAGGCCGTATCCGATGAAAAAAGGAATCCATCCCGCGAATTACCGCGAAGTGGTGTTTCATGACCAGGGTGCCGATGTGAAATGGATCACCCGTTCGACCGTACACACGGAGAAGACCGTGAAGTGGGAAGATGGGAAAGAATATCCCCTGTTCACGCTTGAAATCTCCAGTCACTCGCACCCGTTCTACACCGGCAAGCAGCGGTTTGTGGACACGGAAGGCCGCGTGCAGAAGTTCCAGCGCAAGTACGCGAAGTAAAGCACGGAACTATCCCCAGAATAAAATCGTGCGCCCGGCTGTTATCTGACGGCTGGGCGTGCGTGTTTTTTATGGCGGGCGCAACTGGCCCGGACGGGAAGTGAGAGCAATGCCTTCAAAGAAAAACGAAAAGTTTGCCCGGAGGGCATTGTCGGGAAACTACATCTCGATCAAGGGCGCGCGTGAGCATAATCTCGCCAATCTGAGCATCGACATCCCCCGCGACAAACTCGTGGTGATTACCGGTTTGAGCGGTTCCGGCAAATCAAGTCTCGCCTTTGACACCATCTACGCCGAAGGGCAGCGGCGCTATGTGGAAAGCCTTTCGGCCTACGCGCGGCAATTCCTCGAGCAAATGGACAAGCCCGATGTCGACCACATTGAGGGGCTGAGCCCGGCCATCTCCATTGAGCAGAAAACCACCCACCGTAATCCGCGATCCACGGTGGGCACGGTGACGGAAATATACGACTACCTGCGTCTCCTCTTCGCACGGACCGGCACGCCCCACTGCTACAAGTGCGGGAAGGTCATCCAATCGCAGACCCCGCAGAGCATTGTCGACAACATCCTCGCCTTTCCGAAGAACACCCGCGTGCAGTTGCTTGCCCCGCTTATCCGTCAGCGAAAAGGTACGTACCAAAAGGTCATCGAGGATGTGAAGGGCCGGGGTTTTGTGCGGGTGCGCGTGGACGGCGAGTTTCACCATGTCGATGACGACATCGTGATGGAGCGCTACGTCAAGCATGACATCGACGTTGTGGTGGACCGGCTTGCGGTAAAGGAGGGCATCAACAAGCGGCTCACGGACTCGGTGGAGACCTGTCTCAAGCACGGACAAGGGTTGATCCGCATATGGCACGAACAGCCGGGCGAGAAACCGGGTGAATTGCTCCAGAGCGAACATCTCGCGTGTCCCGATTGTAATGTGGCCTTCGAAGAGCTTGAGCCGCGCATGTTCTCGTTCAACAATCCGCACGGAGCCTGCCCCACCTGCACCGGTCTGGGTACGGTCATGGAAATCGACCCGGATCTCGTGGTTCCTGATCCGGAACTTTCGATTGAGGAGGGTGCGGTGCGCCCCTGGAGCATGCGCCGCGTACTGGACGGCATGTACCGCATGGCCCTGCGTTCCGTGTGTCGGCATTACAAGCAGGACATCAATATGCCGTGGCGCAAGATTCCCGAACGCATCAAGGAAGTCGTGCTATACGGATCGGGCGAGGAGGAAATCGACTTCTCGTACAACAGCCAGAACTATGTGCATGAAACGCGGCGGGCCTTTGAAGGAGTGATACCGAATCTCGAGCGCCGGTATCGCGATACCGAGTCGAACCGCGCGCGTGACATGATCGACGAGTTTATGGCCACGCGTCCCTGCACGGATTGCCGGGGGGCGCGACTTCGCCCGGAATCCCGGTCCGTGATGGTGGACGGTCGCACCATCATGGAAGTCACCGCCATGTCCATCGGCGAGGCCATGGAATACATGCGGCATCTGAAACTCGACAAATCCCAGTCGCTCATCGCCGAGCGCGTTCTCAAGGAACTACGCGAGCGTCTCGGTTTTCTGGTCAGCGTTGGTCTCGACTATTTGTCCTTGGACCGCCATGCGGGATCCTTGTCCGGCGGCGAATCGCAGCGCATCCGCCTCGCGACCCAGATAGGCTCGGGGTTGGTCGGCGTGCTCTACATTCTGGACGAACCCAGCATCGGTTTGCACCAGCGGGACAATGAAAAACTCATTGCCACGCTGGAACGGCTTCGTGACATCGGGAACACGGTCATCGTGGTCGAACACGATGAAGACACCATCCGCCGGGCCGACCATGTGATTGACCTCGGGCCCGGCGCGGGCGTACATGGCGGAAAAATCGTGGCGCAGGGTACTCCCGAGGAAATCCAGCGGACGAAAGGATCGTTGACCGGAAAATTCCTCGCGGGCACACTGGATATTCACTGTCCCGAGGAAAGGCGCAAACCGGATGGTCCGAAGCTGATTGTGCGCGGGGCGCGCCACAACAACCTCAAGGGGGTCAACGCCGAGTTTCCTCTTGGCCTTTTCATCGGTGTGACCGGGGTATCCGGATCGGGGAAATCGAGCCTGATCACTGAAACCCTGTATCCAGCAACCGCGCGAGCCCTTCACGAAGCGTCTCGTTTGCGGCCCGGAAAATTCGACCGCATTGAGGGCATCGAACACATCGACAAGGTCATCGACATTGATCAGTCACCCATCGGTCGCACGCCTCGCTCGAATCCGGCCACCTATACCGGGCTTTTCACGCCCATCCGCGATCTATTCAGTAAGACGGCAGAGTCGCGTACACGCGGCTACCTGCCGGGACGCTTCAGTTTTAACGTCAAAGGCGGTCGCTGCGAGGAGTGCGAAGGCAATGGCCTCATCTGCATCGAAATGCACTTCCTGCCCGATGTTTACGTCCCCTGTGGCACCTGCAACGGCGCGCGCTACAATCGCGACACGCTTGAGGTGCACTACAAGGGCAAGAACATTGCCGAAGTGCTCGCCATGACCGTCGAGGATGCCTGCGAATTCTTCCGCTATGTCCCCTCCATCCACAATCCCCTGAAAACGCTTTTCGATGTGGGTCTTGGCTACATTAAGCTTGGTCAGTCCGCGACGACCCTGTCGGGCGGTGAAGCGCAACGCGTCAAACTCGCCACAGAGCTCGCCCGGCGTCAGACCGGCAAGACGCTCTACATTCTCGACGAGCCGACGACCGGTTTGCATGCGGCGGATGTGGACAAGCTGCTGGAGGTGCTGCACCGGTTGGTCGATTACGGAAATACCGTCATCGTCATCGAGCACAATCTCGACGTCGTGAAAACGGCAGACTGGATTGTGGATCTCGGTCCCGAAGGTGGCGACCGTGGCGGTCGTATCGTGGTTCAGGGTATCCCCAGCAAAATTGTCCAGTGCAAGCAGTCCCACACAGGACGGTTCTTGAAGGACAAGCTGCTGGCGCGATAAGTAAACTTCGGGCATTTCCAATAACGGCTTCCGGCGTTATTGTGTCCGACCACACATTTGCAGGAACGGCCCGCATCGCGTATGCTGATGAGGCCTTCACGCTATTCCACTGGACTGCAATAGGGCGTCGTTCATGAAAAACTCGCGCAGACAGATCTTCCATATTGCCGCCGCCGTGCTGCTGCTTTTGGGGATCGCTGCGTTTCCCGCCGGGGCTGGGGATTCCGGGTTCTTTTTGGGTTATAGTCCCATCCACCATGCGTGGGCTGGGGCCGGGGTGGCCGCTCCGCGCGATGCGAGTTGGGTTCATGTCAATCCGGCGGGTATCGCGGATTTGGATGGACGGCTCGACCTGTCGCTTTCGCCCATCTACATGCACACGCGGGCGCACTTGCGCGGGCCGATGTCGAATCCCTTCACCGATACCCTCGATGACCGGGACCTCTTTATTTCCGGGGCGGCCGGGGCGGTATTTCCGGTGGAGGATGGCGCGTGGGGCGTTTCGTTTGTGTCACAGGGCGGTGCCGGGGTGACTTTTCCGCATTCGCGCAGTTTGCCCGGTGCGCTTTTCGGTAATGACGACCGCCGCCTCACCTTTCAGCAGGGACGCCTTGGTTTGGGGTATGCCCATCGCTTTGAAGGCGGCTGGAATCTTGGCGCAAGTGTGCATGCCAGCGTCAGTCGCTTCCGCACGGATCACCTGACTTTGAGCATGATGCCCACCCGGGGTAATTATGTGTTTGACTGGTCCTACGGGGTCGGATTTTGCCTCGGCCTGACAAAAAGCTGGGAAAACTTCGCTTTGGGGTTTTCGTATACGAGCCACGAGTGGATGCAGGACTTTAACAAGTATAGTGATCTCCTCCGCCATCCAATCGAGATGCCGCAATATGCCCAGGTCGGTCTGCGCTATGATTTTCAGCCCCGCTGGACACTCGTCTCCGACCTGCGCTGGATTGATTGGAGCACCATTGCGCTCTTGTCCAATCCCCCCCTGAGGAATGGCTTTGGTCGCGGCGACTCCTATTCCGCAAAACTGGGCCTTGAATGGCGCGTCAACGAGCGCTGGACGCTGTATGCGGGCTATTCGCGTACCCTTACCCCGTGCATTCCGGACAACCGGGTTTTTCTGAACATCCTTGTACCGACCACCAGTCTCGACCATGTGGCGGTGGGATGCAGCCATCGGTGGGGGGAGCATCATGAGGTACAATGTTCTTGGATGCATACCCTGCCCCGTGAGCAGCGTGAAAACGGACGAATCAGCCCGTTTTCCATATTGGGATACGGGTCGCGCGTCAGCAACCAATACGACCTTCTTTCTGTGGGTTACACCTACCATTTTTAGGGGCCTTTGTGGCTTCCCGGCATGATCCGGCCCTGTCGTTTGCGGTATGCTGCGACCATGGAAACAGGCGAAACAGAAACTATATCGGCTCCGGCGATCCTGACGACCACAGAGAGTCACTTTCGTGTGTTGCTGATCACCGATTTGCACTCGGATGCCGAGGAACGCCTGAACGAGAAGACGCGGGATATGGTACGGACGTTTGTGGCGCATTTTGAGCCTCATCTTGTAGCCGGACTCGGGGATTTGTGGTGCGGTGACAGCCATCCCGAGGCTGCCGCCATGTGGATGCGGCGTGATCTGGATTTTTTGGGTGGTCTTGGTTGCCCGTGGGGCTTGGCCCTCGGCAACCACGACTGGTGCGGTGATTTTGAATCGTTCTGGAATACGGTGGCGCGTACCCCGAACGCTGTCGCGCCGGTGGGCGATGGGGCGGGGTCGTTTCGGATTGAATTGCGCAGCGGTTCCGGGGAGCCTGCTTGGGATCTGTTTTTCTTGAACTCCGGTGATGCTTGGGAAGTGCCACGGCGGACGGAATGGTTCGAGGCGGAGATGACCTTGTTGCGTCATAAGCGGGGGCGGGAAGTTCCGGCCCTATGCTGTTTTCATATCCCTACTGGAAACTATCAAGCCGTAATTGATGGAGCGAAGACGCAGGGCGTAGGGAACGAGTCGGTGCTCGGGTGGGGGGATGACGATGGCGCGGTGGCAGATATATTGACGCGTTTGGGCCTAGTGCGCGCGTGTTTTTGCGGGCACAGCCACAGAAATGACTTCCACTTTGTGGATCGTGGTACGCTGTTTGCATACGCCCGCCCCACGGGCTTTGGCGGTTACGGGGGCGAGGATTTGTCGAAGGGCGCGACCGAGCTTGAACTCGACATGGACTCCGGTGATTTTCGATTTCGCAGCGTCTTTCTTCAGGACGAGATGTGGTGTGCGAACGACTGGACGGATTCGACACGGCTGTTTTCGGAATAGTCGCCAACTATGATGCAAGGCATGAGGGAAAAACGATGCGCTGGATGATCATTGCGACATTGGCGGTTGCCGGGGAACTTTGGGCGGCCACCCCGACCCACGTGACCGCTTCCTCGGACTATGGGGCGGGCTTCGAAACTGCCTTGGTCGTGGATGGGGATACGTCGACCCGCTGGGCAAGTGCTTTGGGTGTGAGTCCGGTTTCCCTCCAAATCGATCTGGGGAAACGGGTACCCATCGAAGAAATTCGAATCCAGTGGGAGGCTGCTTTTGCGGCGGACTATGAAGTCTCCGTCTCGTCCGATGGTCGGGAATGGAAAAGCGCATTTGTCCAAACCGAGGGACAGGGTGGGAAGGAAACGTTGCCGGGACTGAAAGCCCGGGGGCGTTATCTCAAGTTTGATTTCCGCAAGCCCGGCCCATTTCCGCTGTACTCCATCTGGGAGATTGAATTGGGCGAGGAGAAAGCCGCTGAGGCGTTGCGCAGCCTCCGTGGCCCGAAGCCAGTCCTTGGCAAAGACCTCAAACGTGCGCAGGCCAAGCTGGCTAAAGAAGTGGCGGCAGCGGGTGCGCCGGAAATCGTTTTCACCACTCGCGACCTTTATCCCGACGGTCATTGGTACGCCAATATCTCGTATTTCGCCAAGGACGACAATGAAATGACGTACATGAACGGTGGCGGACTGTACAAGCTGCACGTGAAATCGGGCAAGGTGACACCGCTGATCGAGGATGCGCGGGGCACGCTGCGCGACCCGGCGGTGCATTATGACGGCAAGACCATTCTGTTTTCCTGGCGCAAGGGCGAAGAAAAACACTTTCATCTTTACACCATGCAGTCGGACGGTTCAGATCTCAAGCAATTGACCGCCGGGGATTATGACGACATTGAGCCCGCCTGGTTGCCGGATGGCGGTATCGTTTTTGTTTCCACCCGTTCCCGGCGCTGGGTTAACTGCTGGCTCACCCAAGTCGCCACGCTGCACCGATGCAATGCCGACGGAACGAACATGGTTCCGATCTCGGCCAATCTCGAGCAGGACAACACCCCGTGGCCGCTCGAAGACGGGCGCATTCTATTCATGCGCTGGGAATATGTGGATCGTAGCCAGGTCGATTATCACCATCTCTGGGTCATGAACCCGGACGGTGCCAGCCAGAACGTCTTTTTCGGCAACATGCACCCCGGCGGCGTTTATATCGACGCCAAACCGATTCCAGGATCGACCGAGGTCTTGATGATCAACTCGCCGGGACACGGCGCGAAGGAACATGCCGGGTTTGTGTCCATTGTGAGTCCCGGCAAAGGGCCGGATGATCTTGGTTCGTTGCGAGACATCGCCAAGGGGCAATACCACGACCCCTATCCCCTCAACGCCGACTTGTTTCTCGCGGCACGCAACGGCGCATTGGTGGCCTTGACGCGCACGGGGGAGAGCGGGGTGGTCTTTGAGTTGGGGAAAGAGCAGGGCAAGCGCGGACTGCATGAGCCTCGTCCGCTCGTCCCGCATACCCCAGAACGTCTCATACCCGCGCTCAAACCGAGTACCGAGACCACTGGTAAGGTCATCATGGCGAACGCCCATCTGGGTAGAAACATGACCGGTGTGAAACCGGGCGACATCCGCAAATTGCTGGTGCTGGAATCTCTCCCCAAGCCCATCAATTACACCGGTGGTATGGACCCGCTTACCTACGGTGGATCATTCACGCTGGAACGGGTATTGGGTACTGTCCCCGTCGAGGCCGATGGCTCC